>NZ_CP063191.1:1321754-1652192 GCF_028609845.1 Corynebacterium heidelbergense
AACGATACGGACGAATCCTCTGCGATATTGGACTCTGCGGGGTATTCAGGTTCGCACACCCCGCGCTGCTCCATCAGGCGAGTAGACGCAGGAACCACCGAGGTAGTTCTGGACAGGTCTGCAGCTGAGCAGCGCGGGGCGAAGTACATTTCTGTGCAATTGGGGTGGCACGCCGTTGGGGGCTATCAAGCTCGCAGTTGGTTGCTCAAGGTACGCTAGCATTATGGCCTTGGACTTCAGTCACTACAATTTCCAGGACTCTGAAGGGAACCAGCTCAAATATGTTGATTGCGGGTATGTGTTCCAGAGTCTTCTTACTGGGCAGATTGTCACTACGGCGTTCTTCTTCGTGGCCACCCCCGAAGGACGGGTTCGATTCGACTTCTTACCCAGTATCGTAAATTTATTTGCTGATGGCGGGTCTCGGGAACACGGATACTCACTCGCAAATGTCGAGGAACAAGAATTAGAGGAGCACGAACCTCTCCTCTATCGGGGAATGATTGACGATATTTCCTCTATCGCCTTCGATCATGAAGGCTTTTTGTATAGGCCGGTGTTGGAGGAGGTCGATCTCGGTGCGGGGTTATTCCTCGACTCCGATGGCTATATAAAGCAGGCCACAACCGGCACTAAATGCTCTCCTGGGAACTACAAATACGCTTTGCAGGCTGAGTAAGGGTAGGATCAGGATGATTTTCCCTCGCGTTTTCTCGAAAGAGGGGTTGTCCTGTTAGCTTTTACCATCTAGATGTTTCCCAGGACTGAGGGTTCCCATTCGCACTGACCTCCTGAATTCTGATCTCCGCCAAGCACATTAATCTTGTCTGGCGTCGTCACCAAACGAGGTCCACACTGTGTGCCATAGGCAAAGAATATATTCTTCCCATCCCAATAGATGCGCTTTTTCTCGCCCCCTGGAAAGATTGCTGCCTCATGTGGGTTTATCGTTTCAGCTTGCACTTCTAGATTAAATTCGAAACCAGTACCGGGGACCTGCTCGGTGCTGTCCATCCGAACGATGTTTATGGGAGTTCCTTGGCTGTTTCTCCATAAGGGCTGAGATTTCGCGGAAGAACAGTACACACCTTCCGAGTCCTGCGTACAGAGGATCGGAGCCTTTCCCCCTGCCAGATGGACCGAGGAGCCAACGTTTCTCTGGGGCCACGTCCGCGCCTCAAGGAAGGCCTGCTTATCCGGGACGCCAGCTACGGGATTGTCCTGCCCAGGTTGCGTAACAGGATGTGGGGCCTGGGGCTGATCCCCTTCTACGGAGGGGTGTGGTTCCGCCGGGATGGGGCTGGGCCTGGAGCTGTCTTGAGCAGAAGACGTAGTGACTGTCAGGGCCGCGGGCTTTTCGTCTTCGAAAGTCCCACATGCCACCAGCAAACTACTTGCGATCAAACCTGCTGGAGCAGCCAGCCATCTCCTGCGCAATCTCATGTCTCCATTTTCGTCCCGGTCTCTGCCCGAGTGCTACTGCTACCCGCCCGTCCTCCCCCCTTTTGCCCCCTTTTAGTCCCCCTTGTGTTCCGGAAGCACGTGTTCGCCAGAGCGGTCCAGGGTGAGGGCCAGCGAGGAGACGTACTGCTTCTCGCCGTTTGGCCCCGGCTTCGCGGAAGCGATCATGTCCGGCCGCTCCACCTGCTCACCGGTAATGGCGCACTCAAGGCGGTGGTCGGCGGGATTACCGTGCTCGTCGTACATCGGAACGTCGATACCGTCGTTGGTCCGTCGCAAGTAGTGGCGCCCCTTCGTGGCGATAGCCATCACCGGGGTGACCACCACTGCGATGATCGCCGCGAACAGCGGGCTGAAGGGCGCCATGGCCTCGCCGAACACGCCGAAGAACATCGCAATCGAGATGCCGCCGCTGGCCAGCAGGGAGACGAGCCCCACCGGGTTGTAGTTATGCAGCATCCCGCGCCGGAACTCGGGCTGCCTGGGGGACAGGCCCAGCAGGTACTTGTTGAAGGTGATGTCTGCGGCGACAGTGAAGATCCACGCGATCGCGAGGTTAGAGTAAAAACTGAGCACGAAGCCCAGGACTTCGAACATGTTGAACTCCATCAGCGCCAAGGAGATACCGACGTTCAGGACCACGAAGACCACGCGGCCGGGGTAGCGCTTCACGGAGCGGGAGTAAATGTTCGTCCACGCCAGGGAACCGCAGTAGGCATTGGTGACGTTGATCTTAATCTGGCTGACCACCACGAGGACAACCGCCAGGACCATTGCCAGCCACCCCGGAACGAGGTCCCGGAACACGGAGAGGAACTGATTCACCGGCTCCACCGCAGCCTTCTCCCCCTGGCCCAGCACGGAGATGATGTAGACCGCCAGGAAGGCACCGATGATCTGCTTGATCGCCCCGAGGACAACCCAGCCCGGGCCGCCCATGATGACGGCCGTCCACCAGGAGCGCTTGTTGGCTTCGGTACGCGGAGGCATGAACCGCAGGTAGTCGATATTCTCCGCGATCTGAGCCGTAAGCGATAGGCACACGCCTGCAGCGAGCATCATCGCCGCGAAGGAGACCCCGGAATTGTCTTTGCCGCCGTAGCTAAGGAAGGTAGAGACGGTAGACGGATCCTTGATGAGAAGGAACAGCAGCGGGACGAACATCATGATCAGCCAGATCGGGTTCGTCCACGAGTGCAGCTTCGCCAGGAACTTCATCCCGTAGATCACCAGCGGAATGATCATCAGCGAGCTGATCGCATAACCGGCCCACAGCGGAATGCCCAACCCCACCTTCAGCCCCTGGGCCATGATGGCACCCTCTGTCGCAAACAGGATGAAGGTGAAGGAGACGAAGATCAGGTTGGTCAGAATGCTACCGAGGTACCCGAAGCCTGCGCCTCGAGTAATGAGGTCCAGGTCCAGGTTGTACCGGGCTGCGTAGTAGGCCAGTGGGAAGCTGGAGATGAAGATGAGTACTGCGGCGATGAGGATGCCGCCGATGGCGTTTCCCGTTCCGTTCTGCACGCCGATGGTGGCGCCGATGGAGAAGTCCGCGAGGTAGGCGATCCCGCCGAGGGCGGACGTTGCCACCACCGCGGGAGTCCAGGTGCGGTAGCTGCGCGGGGCGAAGCGCAGGCTGAAATCTTCGGCACCCGTTGTCTTTTCAGACGGTAGGGTTGCCGGGTTCTCGAGGGGGTGCTCGGCTGTGGGATCTGCGCCCGGCTGCCCGGAGGCAGCGGCAGTTTTCGTTGGAGGCGTCATGATAGTCGACGTTATGGGGGCCGTGTTTCTGCGAGCCGATACCGCCCATTGCATTTTTGTTACAGCGCGGACGCTTATATTTCTATGATGTTTCCGGCTACATGACCCGCAGGTCGAAAGCGGGACGCCCCACCACTAGTTGGCGCGCGGTACTGTGGGCCCGCCCCAGGGCCCCGCGCACCTCGGGCACGCTGTGACCCGCCACGCGCACCATGCACCCCACGTTCCCCACTAGCGTGGACACACCGATAGCCACGGATTTGTCACCCGAATCCGCACCCGCTGCCGCGGTTGACTTTCGCAGCTCCTCAACAACCTCCCGGGTCTGGTGAAGACCAACGGGCCGGCCGGCGGTTGGGACCACCAGAAGGGTCCCCCACACCGGCCATCGCCCGTAAAGCATGGGGCTCCGGCCAACCCCGGGGCCCAGAATGCACACATTGTCGTTCAGTACCGTCGGGTACCCCTCCACCATCACCCTGGTGCGCTGCGCGAAGGCCTCGAACTCGTGATACTCGCCGCGCGCCAGACGGCCGACCATCACTACCTCGCTAGCCAGCAGGGTTCCCTCGGCGGCAACGGTAAAATCCGTCTGTTGTAGGCACCGGGAACCGGCGAACAGGGTGGTGTGCCCCGGAAGGTACTCAGCCACCGCCCCCTCCCCCACGCCGAGCGACGTCCACTGGGAACCGAAGCCGGCGTTCATCCGATGGACGTTCGTCGCAGCCTGGGTTGTCACCGTCGCCTGGGCCCCGGGAGCGAAGGTGAACCGCTGACGGATGCGATCGTTCTCAGCGACGCCCCCGCCGGTCGTGCGTAGGTACAGGCATGCATGGGCGGGATCACCCGGGTCCACGTACAGCGGACGGGCGATGTGCATGGGAGTTTTCACAAAGCGCTCGGACAGGGCAGTTTTCCCCGTGCGCCCCGGCGCGAAGGTGGCGTGGAGCACCCCCACCTTGCCTGGCTGTCCCACGGCGCGAACGCCGGTGACGGCACTGTGGGCATGGGCGTCCACAATGGCAATGTGCCGCGCGAAATCGGACGGGATAGGGGGCGTGACGGCCCCCACCGACAACCGCTCGTCTCCCCCGAACGGAACAGCCCGGACTCCGGCGGCCCCATCCCCACCAGCCCCGATCACGGGTGTGTCTCGTCCCCACCGGTGCGATAGGCCTCCAGGGCGCTGAGCAACTGGTCGATCCCCTGGCCATCCAAGCTGTTGGTGAGCACGACCGTCTTGCCGTTGCGGACGTGCTGGGCGTCGCTGTGCATCCGGTCCACATCGCAGCGAACATACTGGGCGATATCCACTTTATTGATCACTAGCACGTCCGAATCCGTGATTCCCGGGCCGCGCTTACGGGGCATCTTCTCCCCCTCCGCTGTATCCAGAACGAAGACAAACACGTCTACGAGCGCCGGGGAGAACGTGAGGGTTAGGTTGTCCCCGCCGGACTCGAAGAAGAGGGTGTCGATGTCGGGGTGCTCCTCCAACAGCTCCGCCGCCGTCATGAGGTTCATCGTCGGGTCGTCGCGAACGGCGGTGTGCGGGCAGGAACCGGTTTCCACTCCCACGACGTGATCGCCGGGGATAATGTCTGCCAGCTCACGGCGGATGTGGTTGGCGTCCTCCTGCGTGTAGATGTCGTTGGTGATCACACCCACCCGGTGCCCCTGGTCCACCAGCTTGGGGACGAGGGCCTCGATGAGGGCGGTCTTACCGGATCCGACCGGCCCCCCGATGCCGATTCGAAGCGGCTGCGGCGTGGGGGTTGGGGTTGTCGCGGAGCTCATAGATTCGTGAGTGTCCTTTGGATCGTGCTTGTTCATCTGGGTCGTGCTTGTTCGTCTATCCGATAGTCTGCCCGGCACGCCGGGTGCCTCCTTGCTTACCACCTTTGCGGAACCGCAATGGCTGGGCCACGTCACCGCTAGCTCATGAACAAACGGGCGGGGGCTACCTCGTGCACGGCGCTGGCCATATCGGCACCGGGGCTCGCCCGGCCGATCATCGCCCACTGCTGCGGCCCGGCCCGCTGTCCTTGCGCGGGTTCCAGCAGCTCCAGCGCATCCGATACGCAGCAGCCCGCCAAGTCCTCCACCAGCTCCATCACGGCGGCGACGATCTGCTGGGCACCCACGTGATCGCACTGGCCTAACCGAAGGGCCGCGCTGGACCACCCGACCGCAAGGCCCAGCAGCTCCACGGCCACCGCCTCCTGCGCGCTCAACCCGTTGCTGTGGTGGACCAGGCCCAGGGCAATGGCCTGGTTCCCGGGGCTGCGCCGGCCCAGCGGCCCGCCGGAACTCACCGCGTCGGCATAGGCCTCCAGTAGGCCACCGGGGCGAAACTGGGACGGGTGGACCTCGCGGTGCATTCTCAGCGTTTGCCTCCCGACGCGGGTGGAGGCCTTGCGCAGTTCCTCGGTCACCTTGGTTGCGCTGAGCTCCTCATCGATCCCACACAGGGCGGTCACCGCGGCGGGCAGGTCGCAGCACTCCCACGCAGGGGCTCCCAGACCCGCTTGCCCGTCCACGCAACCGCCGAGGATCACCGCGGCAGCCGTTGCCACCCCGTCCCCCGGGGCCGCGGTGTGGCGCAGATGGCCCTCAAGGGCTTCCCGCACCGCAGCGGATCCGGCGACCTGGCCGGTTTGAATTAGCCCCTCCAGCCCGTAGGACAGGGTGTAGCGGCCGGAGGGATAGGCCGAATCCCCGTAGACCACTGCCTGGAGGAGCGGTCCGAGGGGCCTGCGTGGGGATGGGGTCATGGTTGTCCGGTCGCGGTGCGAGTCGATGGGGTGGCTGCGTCCTCATCCCTAGAACAGGTAGTGGAGCTGGGCCAGGGGCAGGGAGGTCGCCGGGTCAATGGTGGCGATCTGACCGTCGACCCGGACCTCATAGGTATCCGGGTCCACGGAGATGTCCGCAACCCGATCGTTGCGGACCATGTCCTTCTTCCCGATGGAGCGGCAGTGCCGCACCGGGAGCACCAGGCTGTTCAGTCCCAGTTTCTGCGGGATGTGATTGTCGATGGCGGCCTGGGACATGAAGGTCGCCCGGGTGGCTTGGAGGGCGGAACCGAGGTTGCCGAATTGGTCGCGGTAGTACACCGGCTCCGGTGTGGACAGGCTGGCGTTGGGGTCCCCCATCACCGACCAGCAGATGCGCCCCTGCCGCAGTACGAGGCGGGGTTTGGCGCCGAAGGAATCGATCGGCCACAGGACGAGGTCCGCGAGCTTGCCGGGTTCGATGCTGCCGACGTGTTCTGCGATGCCCTGTGCGATGGCCGGGTTGATCGTTACCTTCGCCACGTAGCGGAGAACGCGATTGTTGTCATCACCGGCGTCCCCCGCCAACTCGCCGAGCTGTTCGCGGCAGTGGTGGGCGGTCTGGAAGGCACGGCTCCACGTTTCCCCCACGCGCCCCATGGCCTGCGAATCTGAGCTGAAGATGCTGATCAATCCCATGTCGTGGAGCACCGTTTCCGCGGCGATCGTCTCCGCCCGCACGCGGGAATCGGCGAAGGCCACGTCCTCCGGGATGTCGTGGGAGAGGTGGTGGCACACCATCACCATGTCCAGCAGCTCTTCGACGGAGTTGACGGTATAGGGCAGGGTGGGGTTCGTGGAGGCGGGCAGGACGTTGGGCATGCCAGCGACCCGGATGATGTCCGGGGCATGTCCGCCGCCGGCGCCCTCGGAGTGGAAGGTGTGGATCGTCCGCCCGTCGATGGCGCGGGCGGTGGATTCGAAGAAACCGCCCTCGTTCAGGGTGTCCGTGTGGATGGCGAGCTGGACGTCGTAGCGCTCGCAGGTATCGAGGGCGGCGGGAATGGTCGCCGGTGTCGCGCCCCAATCCTCGTGGATCTTCAGGCCGGCCGCGCCCCCCTCCAGTTGGGAGTCCAGGCCGATGGTCAGCGACGCGGAGCCCTTGCCCAGGAAGCCCGTATTGACCGGCATGCCCTCGGCCGCCCGCAGCATGAATTGGATCCCGGAGGCCCCGGGGGTGCAGGTCGTGCCGAGGGTCCCCTCCGCCGAGCCGGTTCCGCCGCCGAAGAATGTGGTGATGCCGTTGGACAGGCCCTCTTGCGCCTGCTGGGGGGTGATGTAGTGAATGTGTGCGTCGACGCCACCAGCAGTGAGTATCCGATGCTGCCCCGCAATGACCTCAGTTCCCGGCCCGATAACGAGCTCGGGGTCGATGCCGTCCTGAGTACTCGGATTGCCAGCTTTGCCGATCTTCACGATGCGGCCGTTCTTGATCCCCACATCCCCTTTGACCACGCCCACCTTGGCGTCCACAACAATGGCCCCCACAATGACGGTATCTAGGGCATCGACGGCGCTGGGGTCCATGGCCATCCCGTCGCGCACGGCCTTACCGCCGCCGTACATGGATTCATCCCCGTAGTCCCCGGCGGAGAGGTCCTTTTCGATGCGGATGCGCAGGTTCGTATCGGCCAGCGTGACCTTGTCCCCGGTGGTGGGGCCGTAAATCTCCGCATAGCGTTGTCTGTCGATGCTCGTCATGGTCAATCGTCTCCTGTTAGTCGTCCGCCGGGTTGAGGAAGCCGTGAAGAGCTTCCATCGCGCGGCCGCGAACCGCTTCATCGTCCAAGGGGCCTTCCACGAGCCCCGCAAAGCCGTGCATGATGCGCTGCCCGCCGAAATCCACGAGCTCCACGTCCTTCTCGTCGCCGGGTTCGAAGCGCACGGCGAGGCCGGAGGGGATGGCCAGGCGCATGCCGTAGGCCTTTTCCCGGTCGAAGGATAGGGCCGGGTTGGCCTCGAAGAAGTGATAGTGGGACCCCACCTGAATGGCTCGATCGCCGGTGTTGGCCACGGTGAGCGTGAGGGTTCGCTTGCTGGGGTTGATGGTGATGGTGCCCGCGGCGACCTCGTAGGCCCCGGTAGATCCGGACATGGCTTCCTCCTAGTGGGTGTGCGGGTGGGAGTGGGAGTGCGGGTGGGAGTGGCCGTGGGAGTGCTGCTCCTCCTCCCCGTGGGAGTGAGCGAAACCCTGGCCGTGGTCGGCCAGCAGCCCCAGCGCGATGCCATCGTCCCCCGTGCTCTCCCACAACCGGAGCGCACGCTCGGCGGCCAGCTCCACCGACCTGCGAAGACCCTGGGCGCTAAACAGCGGGGTAGCCTCGCTGGCGCTGCCACCGCCCAAGTCCCCGCGCATGTGGACGATCCGTTCGGCACCCAGCGCCACGAGGCGATCCGTCGCCCGGTCCACGTTGGGCCATCCGCCGGGGCCCTCGAAGGCCACCTCCACCAGGTCGTGGCGGGAAAACTGCTGGGCCAGGCGGACCCGGCGCAGCAGCTCAGCATCGGCAAACGGGTTCACCTCTTGGGCCACGACGAGGGCCCCCACAGCGCGATCGGCGTCCAGCGCGCGCAGGTGGTGGCGCAGGCGCGCGATCGTGTAGGTGTCGTTCGCAATTGCCTCGGCCAGGCAGACTGCAAACCCCTGCGACCGGAGCCATTGCAAGCCCTGTGCCGCATGGGTGATGGAGGTCAAATCCCGCCCCGTGCTGGCTGGCACGACCAGCAATGGCCGGTCCCGATCCGCCACAGCGGACAGCTCCCGTGGCCGACGGAGTACCGGGCACCCGCTCGCCGTTGCCAACCACTCCCCATTGGGGGCCTCCGGGCCCGCATAGATAACGACCAGCCGTGAATCGTTCACCACGGAAACCCTCACTCTCCGATCGGATCGTGCACGCTGACCAGCTTGGTGCCATCCGGGAAGGTCGCCTCCACCTGGATGAGGCTCAGGGTGTCCCGAACCCCCGGCAGCACGTCATCCGGCCCCAGAACCTGCGTACCAATCTCCATAGCTTCGGCGACCGTGCGCCCGTCCCGGGCGGCTTCGATCACGGCATCCGAGATGAGCGCCGTCGCCTCCGGGCGGTTGAGCTTCACCCCCCGGGCCTGCCGCCGACGGCTGACCTCCGCGGCAGTGAAGATGTAGAGCTTGTCCAGTTCCCTCGGGGTGAGGTTCACGCTAGGCCTTCCTTTAGCTAAGTCAGGGGAGATGGGGATGGGGGAGCCACCAGAATTGTTTTTCCCCACTGTAGGCGCGGGTTGTTTCCGGTCGCATTGCCCCTATGTTGCGATTGGGCTAACGGTGTCCCTAAGAACAACTACCCGGACTGGGCCGCAGCCTCGGCTTTTTTGCCCTCCGCAACCTCCGCGGGCGTGAATCGAACCCACACCAGAGCCACGACCGCCATGATCCCGGCCAATCCGGCACAAACCAACAGGGATTGGGTGTACCCCGCAGCCAGGGCATCCCGAATCGCAGGGGACAGGGCACCGCGCTCCTGCACCGCCGGATAGGCCCCGGCCAGCAGGGACCTCGTGCGGCTCTCCCCCACCGCGGCCGCAGCGGCCAAACCAAGCGGCCCACCCAAGGTCTGCGCGACCAAAGAGGTGGCGGTCAGCGGTCCTACGTCCTCCGGCCGCACCCCCGCGACCACACACAACGTCAGCGGGATGAGCGCCAGGCCAACCCCCGTGGCGATGGTGAGGATAGTGGGCAACAAATGCAGCCAATAACCGCTGTGCGCATCCAGCGTCTGGGCGAAGAAGAACCCGGCAAGCATAAACATCCCACCTGCGGCGATGAGGAACTTTGGCGCGATCGTACGCACCGCCTGGCCGGCCACCCAGGCCCCGAGCCCCAGGCCCACGGCAAAGGGGATGAAGGCGAACCCGGAGGCCAAGGGGGTGTACCCCAGGGACTCCTGCACGAACAGCGCTACCTGCACCGTCATGGCCATCAATACCGCCCCGGCCAATACCAGGCACACGAAGACCACCGTGCGGCGGCGATCCCGGAACAGGTGCAGCGGCAGCACGCCCGTGCTGGTGGAACGCTGGGAGCGGAAGAAGGCGACCAGTACGGCTGCGCCGACGACGATCGGCAGGATCACCAGGGGCCGACCCCACCCGGTACCCCCCATGGACAGGCCGAACACCAGCAGGGTGGACGCCACCGTCGCCAGAACTGCCCCGGTGACGTCCAGCTTGATCTGCCGCTGCGGGGGCACCACGGTCAGCGCCCGCAACCCCCCGATGACGATGAAGACCCCGATCGGCACGTTCAACCAGAAGATCCAGCGCCAGGAGACCTCCGTCAGCGCGCCGCCGAGGATGAGGCCGGAGACGGACCCCAGCCCGGTCATCGCCGCGAAAACGGAAAAGGCCTGGTTGCGGGTTTTCCCCGGGGCGAAGGTCACCACGATGAGCGCCATGGCCACCGGGGAGGCCACCGCCGCGCCCACCCCCTGCAGCACGCGCGCGGCCTGAAGGGTCACCGGGCCCGTGGCGAGCCCGCACAGCAGGCTGGCGGCCGTGAAGGCCCCCACTCCCCCAAGAAACATGCGCTTACGGCCGAAGGCATCGCCCAGGCGCCCGCCGAGCAGCAACAACCCCCCATAGGCCAGGGCATAGGCCAGCACCACCCAACTGCGCAGTTGATCGCTGAGGCCCAGCTCTACCTGCATGCGGTTGAGCGCGAGATTGACCACCGTGCCGTCCAAGACGACCATGAACTGCAACGCGGAGAGCACGATCAGCGGCAGGCCCAAGGCGGAGCCGGTCACCGGGTAGGTGTGCTGCTGCGGAGAAGGGGATGTCACTGTGGGGAAGTCCTCACGTTGTCGTCACTGGCGAAAATGGGGGGCGGGGACAGGTTGGCACATCGCGTTTACTTCGCCACGCGCCGGGTGGCGGCGTCCCCCACCACAAAGATGGCCGGGGCCCCCACCTCCCCCACCCCGTCGCTGGCCAGCGTGCCCAACGTCGTGTGAGATACGCGCTGCTGCGGGGTGGAGGCGGATTCGATCGCCGCGACAGCAACCTGGGGGGACCGCCCGCACCGGATGAGTTCGGCGGCGATGGCGGGGGCATTCTTTACCGCCATGATCAGGACGAGGGAGCCGCGCATTTGGGCCACCACATCCCAGCGGACCAGGGACTTTGGGTGCCCCGGGGGAAGGTGGCCGGAGATGATAGTGACTTCGTGCACCAAACCGCGGTGGGTCAGGGACAGACCGGCCAGGGCGGGGGCGGAAGTTGCCGAGGTCACGCCGGGGATGACGGTGTACGGGATCCCCGCCTGCGCGCAAGCCTCCGCCTCCTCGAAGCCCCGGCCGAAGATGAACGGGTCCCCGCCCTTGAGGCGCACAACGTGCTTGCCCTGGCTGGCATGGGAGACGATGAGCTCGTTGATCTTGTCCTGGCTGACCTGCTTGCCGTAGGGCAGTTTGGACACGTCGATGAGCTCCGCGCCCTCGCGGGCGGCTTCTTCGGCCAGGTGGAAGGGGCCGAGGTGATCGGCGAGAACGACGTCCGCCTCCGCCACCGCGCGTTTACCCGCGACGGTGATGAGGTCTGCAGAGCCCGGGCCCCCACCCACCAAGGTCACCCGCCCCGGTGACGGTTTCTCGGCGGAACCAGAGCGGGGGAAAAGGTCCCGGCCCCGGTGGTCTTCCACGGGCAGGCCGTGGTGCGCCGCCCAGTCCAGGACGCGCTCGGCGTCCTCATCCGGGGTGCGACCGGGAATGAGGCAGAGCTGGACCGGGCGGGGGCCAAAGGCGGTGGGAACTGCCAGCCCCTCCCGGTCCCCTCCACCCAGGCGGGCGGGCGAGACGATGGTGGGACTAGCGCCCTGCTCGGCGACGCGCTGAGCTGCGAGATCCGCACCGGGGCCCTCGGCAATCAGGACGGCACTGCGAGTGAGGTGGAGTGTCATAGTGGCAGTCGAGAAATGGGAAAGGTGGGAGAGGCGGGCGAGCGCTCCCCCTACGTCCTCTCCCCTTCCCGCTGATGGGCTGTGCAGCCGACCCGCGTTAGGCCAGCTTCAGGGACTTTTGGGAACGCTCCCACTGCTGGGAGAACAGCTCCGGGTTGCGGGCCAGGCGGGTGCCGTAGGAGGGGATCATCTCCTTGAGCTTGGGGCCCCACTCCCCCATGTACTGGCCGAAGCACCGCTCCAGCACCTCCACCATGGCGGCGGGGGCGATGGAGGCACCCGGAGACGCACCCATGAGCCCGGCGATTGTGCCCTGGGAGTTGTTGATCAGCGCCGTGCCGAACTCCAGGGACCCGAACTTGGGGGCACCGATGGGCTTAATCACCTGCACGCGCTGCCCGGCGATGACCAGCTCCCAATCCTCCGGATTGGCCTCCGGCATGTAGGCCTGAAGTGCGGCCACCTTGGCCTTGTGATCCTTGAGCACCTCCTCGATGAGGTACTTCGTCAGGCCCAGCTCCTGCAGGCCCACACCCACCATGGAGGGCAGGTTGTTGGGACGCAGGGACTTGAACAGGTCAAGGAACGTGCCTTGCTTCAGGAACTTGGGGGTCCACCCGGCGTAGGGCCCGAACAGCAGACCGCGCTTGCCGTCGATCACGCGGGTATCGAGGTGCGGCACGGACATCGGGGGCGCCCCGATCTCCGGTCGGCCGTAGACCTTCGCGTCGTGCTGGTTGATGAGCTCCTCGTTCGTGCAGCGCAGCCACTGACCGGAGACGGGGAAGCCGCCGTAGCCCTTGATCTCGCGGATGCCGGCCTTCTGCAGTAGTGGCAGGGCCATGCCGCCGGCGCCAATGAAAACGAAGTTCGCGGTGACTGCCGTGGATTCACCGGTGTGCAGGTTCTTCGTGGTGACTTGCCACTTCTCCCCCATCTGATCGATGGCGGTGACCTGGTTGCCGTAGCGCACCTCCACACCCTCGGAGGTCACGGCGTCCAGGTACTGACGGGTCAGGGCACCGTAGTTGATGTCCGTGCCGTCCTCGAACCAGGAGATCGCGACGGGCTCGGTAAAGTCCCGGCCCCGAGCCATGATCGGCAGGAACTCGGTGAACTTCTCCTCGGACTCGGAGTGCTGCATGTTGGGAAAGAGCGGGTGATCCTTGAGGGCCTCGTAGCGGGCGCGCAGGAAGTCCACCTGGTCCATGCCATGGGCGAAGGAGACGTGGGGCACCCGGTTAATGAACTCGCTGGGATCTCCCAGGACGCCCTGCTCCACGAGGAAGCTCCAGAACTGGCGGGAGACCTGGAACTTCTCGTTGACGCCCACGGCCTTGGAGATGTCCACCTTGCCCCGGACCTCCGGGGTGTAGTTCAACTCGCAGAGGGCGGAGTGGCCGGTACCGGCGTTGTTCCAGGGGTTGGAGGATTCGGCGCCTGGAGTGTCCAGCCGCTCGACAATTAACTGGCTCCACTCCGGCTGGAGCTGCTTGAGCATGACTGACAGGGTCGCGGAGATCACTCCGGCGCCAACTAGAAGGACGTCGACTGAATCCTTGGCGGACGTATTCGTTGCCACGTTTAACTCATTCCTTATACCGGCCGAGACACACGGCTTGGCCTTCGCGATGAGACTGACCCCCGAGGGTGATCCATCCCCCGCGCACGTCATGAGCGGGTCAGGAAAAAGGGAGGGCCAGGCGCTGATCAGGGTTGCTGGGTCACCCCAACTCTACGCCCCAGGGGTCCGGAAGCAATATCCCATCGGTGTAAGCCGCCCGGTCGCGCCCCACCCCCCGCGAAGCCCCGGTATACGATGGCCGGGTGAGCAGCGCCAATCCCACACCCGCGGCCGCCGATCCGACCAGCCGATTCAGCCGTGCGGAGATCACCTCCCACCTCGGCTCGGAGGAACCGACCCCCAGCGTGGCCTCCCTTGTATTCGAACCCGATGACCTGGGCCCGGGTTTCCAGCGCCACCTCGTGGAGATGGGGCCCGATCCGGACGGCGAAACGCCGGTCCGCCTCGCCCTCATTCGCTACCGGCCGGACGAATCGGACCGCGACTTCTTCTACCGCCCCGCCGTGATCTTCATCCACGGCATGACGGATTACTTCTTCCACGCTCACGTGGCCCACGAGCTGCACGCCCGCGGGTACGCCGTATACGGCCTGGACCTGCGCAAGTGCGGTCGGGCCTGGCGGGAGGGCCAAACGTGGCACCACGTGACGGACCAGGCCTTGTACGACGAGGACATCACAATTGCCGGCACGCTGATCGCCGCAGCCCACGGGAGCGTCGTGGTGGAGGGGCATTCCACCGGCGGACTGAATGTGGCCACCTGGGCCGGTCGGCTCAATGCCGCCGCCGAAGCCCACCCCGACGGCCCCGAGGCGCAGTTGCAACAGCATCTGCGCGGCGTGGTGCTCAACAGTCCATGGCTCGGCCTGCAATTGGACCCGGTGAGCGCCTTCGTCTCCACCTACATCTTCCCCCTCCTCATCAAGGTCTTTCCGGACCTCGGAGTCCCGGGGGGCATCACTCCGGCCTATGGCCGTTCCCTGCACATCAGCGAGCACGGCGAGTGGGATTACGACCTGCGCTACAAGCCCCTGGCACCCCGGCCGAAAAAGGCCTCTTGGCTCGTGGGGGTCATCCGCCAGCAGCGCGGTTTCATGCGCCATCCCATGAACACCGGGGTGCCCACAATCATGTTCACTTCGGAGCGCCACCACTTCGCCAAGCACTTTTCGCTCACCCAATTGCCTCCCACCCTCATCAACCGGTGGGCTCCGCAACGGGCGCAGTCGAACATGCCCAGCATCGAATCCCGGCGGGCCGCGACAGATGGGGCGGACCTCATCCTGAAGCCCAAGCAGATGCGCGCCCGGATTGGTCGCCTGGCTCCCCACGCGGAAATTGTCGTGCTCAAGGACGCGTTGCACGACGTGTTCCTCTCCCGCCGCGCTGTCCGGGACCGGGCGATCAACGAACTCGCCGAGTGGTTAGCGCAGGTGGCCCCTGCACCCCACCGCCCATCTGTCCCCCAAACCTCAGAGAGTTGTGCTCCCCGATGACTTCCCCTTCCAATAACTCCCCCTCCCCCGATACGACCCCCGCGCCCCTCGCCGCCTCCAGCACGGCACCGGAGCACTTCGACATCATCATTGTAGGCACTGGCTCCGGCAATTCCATTCCCGGGGAGCACTTCCACCACAAGCGCGTTGCCATCGTGGAGGAATCGACCTTCGGCGGCACGTGCATCAACGTGGGGTGTATTCCGACGAAAATGTTTGTCCACGCCGCAGATGTGGCCCGGGATTTTGCCGATAGCGAGCGCCTTAGTCTCCACGGTTCTTTTGACGGTGTCGATTGGAAACACTTACAGCAGCGCATTTTCGGCCAGCGGATCGATCCCATTGCCCAATCGGGGGAGGAATACCGCCGCGGATCGCAAACCCCAAACATCACGTTGTTTTCCGGACGGGCGGCTTTCGTGGCCCCCCGCACGCTCCAGATTGGGGAGGGTCCCATCATCACGGGCGATAACGTGGTGCTGGCCACCGGTGGGCGCCCCATGATTCCCCGACCGATTGCCGAATCCGGCGTGCCCTACTACACGAACGACAACGTCATGCGCATGGAGCGGCTGCCGAAGTCCATGATCATCGTGGGCGCGGGCATTATTGCCGTGGAATTCGCCCACGTGTTCAGCGCATTCGGCACGGCTGTCACCGTGCTGGCCCGGGGGGAGAACCTCCTGCGGAAGATGGACGAGACCCTCGTGGATCGCTTCAACTCGGTGGCGGATGCGCAGTGGGAAACCCGCCGGAATACGGAGATTGTCTCGGCCCGGGAAGAATCGGGCGAGATCATTGCCACCTTGAGCGACGGCTCCGACATTCGCGCCGAAGCACTTTTGGTGGCGACCGGTCGCGTCAATAATTCCGATCGCCTTAACGCCCCGGCTGGTGGCGTCCAACTTGCCGATGATGGCCGGATCATCACCGATGAATTCGGACGCACCAGCGACCCCGCCGTTTTTTCTCTTGGGGACGCCACCAACACATTTGAACTGAAACACGTCGCGAATGCCGAAGCGCGCGTCGTCGCCCATAATCTGCTGCATCCGCAGGATCTCCGGCGCTTCAACCACGACTTTGTACCCAGCGGCATCTTCACGCATCCGCAGATTGCCACCGTCGGGATGACCGAGGAAGAAGCCCGCTCCACCGCTTCCGAGCGCAAGGCGGACGTTGTCGTGAAAGTCCAGGAGTACTCGGACGTCGCCTACGGCTGGGCCCTGGAGGACACCACCGGGTTCTGCAAGATCATCGCCGACCGCAACAGCGGGTACATCCTGGGAGCTCACATCATGGGCCCCCAGGCCACCACGCTCATCCAGGAGCTCGTGACCGCCATGGCCTTCCGCCTGGATTACCGCGAGGTGGCCCGGGGCCAGTACTGGCCTCACCCGGCGCTCACGGAAGTCGTGGAGAATGCCCTGCTCGGCCTCGACGAGGGCTAATCTTCGAGCTGGGTAAGCACCTCACAGCCCTCGGGGGTCACCACCAGCGTGTGCTCGAACTGGGCGGTCCACTTGCGGTCGCGGGTCTGCACCGTCCAGTCGTCCTCCCACACGTCGTAGGCCAGGCCGCCGAGGTTGATCATCGGCTCGATGGTCAACGTCATCCCCGGCTCCAGGACAGTTTTCTGGTGCGGCTCCTCGTAGTGCAGGATCACAAGGCCATTGTGGAACGTCGTGCCGATACCGTGGCCGGTGAAGTCCCGCACCACGGAGTACCCGAAGCGCTTGGCGTAGGCCTCGATCACCCGTCCGATCACGTTGATCTCCCGGCCGGGGCGCACCGCCTTAATGCCCCGCCACAGGGCCTTCTCCGTCCGCTCGACGAGGAGACGGTGTTCCTCCGACACATCCCCGGCGAGGAAGGTAGCGTTCGTATCGCCGTGGACCCCCTGGTAGTAGGCGGTCACGTCGATGTTGACGATGTCCCCATCCTCCACCACGGTCGTATCCGGGATGCCGTGGCAGATGATCTCGTTGAGGCTGACACAGCAGCTCTTGGGGTAGTTGCGGTAGCCCAGCGTGGAGGGATACGCCCCGTGATCGCACATATACTCGTGGGCAACCTGGTCTAAGTAATCGGTGGTTGCGCCGGGAGCCACTGCCTCCCCCGCCGCCCGCAGGGCCCCGGCAGCGATCCGGCTGGCCTCCCGCATGGCGGCGATGGTCTCCTCCGTCTGCACCCAGGGCTCCCCCACGTTCTCCTGGACCGAATCCTGCCAGGCGTATTCCGGGCGGGGGATCCCATCCGGGACGTGGCGCAGCGGGGTGGGGTTACCGGGTTGGAGGGGGCTTCTGGTCATGGAAACCGATGGTACTCAGAGGGCCGAGGCCGTCGGCGTAAGGGGTTAACCCTCTGCGGCGGGCGCGGGCGAACCCTGATCGGGCCCCTTGTCCATGTTCGCGAAGAAGTGGTTGGTCACGCTCACCGCGGACTCGGAGCCGCCCCCGTAGACGATGAGCGTGGCGAAGGCCAGGTCCCCCCGATATCCCGTGAACCAGGCATGCGAGCCGTTGTTCACTTCCGCCTCACCCGTCTTGCCGAACACTTCACCGGACCCAGCGATACCCCGGGCCGTACCGGTGGTGACCACCGCGCGCATCATCGACCGCAACTGGTCCACCTTCCCAGGATCCAGCGGCTGGGCGGCTTGATTTTTACTGCGAGTCTGGTGGTTGCCCCCGGAGATGAGGTAGGGCGTAGGCATGGACCCGCGCTGGGCCGTCGCAGAGACGAGGGCCATGCCGAAGGGGCTGGCCAGATCCAGGCCCTGGCCGTAGCCGGCCTCGGTGCGGTCCAGCAGCACATCCCCGCGCGGGACGGACCCAGTGAAGGTGTCTAGCCCGTCGATGGTGAAATCCACACCGAGTCCGAACTGGGAGGCCACGCCCGCGAGCTGGCCCGGGGCCAAACCGCTGGAGACATTAGCGAAGGTCGTGTTGCAGGAAGCCGCGAAGGCCCTCTGCAAAGTGGTGGTGCCCAGGGAGAACCCGTTGTAGTTGGTCACCACTCGTCCCCCGATGTTCTGGGTTCCGGGGCAGTTCACGGTGGAATCCGGGGACAAGTCTTGGTGGCTCAGCCCGGCGTAGGCGGTGAGGATCTTGAAGGTGGAGCCCGGGGGGTACTGGCCCATGAGGGCTACGTTGCCGTCCTCGTCGGCCTTCGCGGTCTGGGCCACCGCCAGCACTTCCCCCGTGGAGGGGCGCAGAACCACCATCATCGCCTTGGCGTCCCCGCGCGTATCCACCGCTGCCTGGGCGGCATCTTGAACGTTCTTGGCCAGGGAGACGTGGACGGCGGGGGCCGGGTTGGGGTCCGCGCCGTCCAGTTGCTTGACCTCGGCGCCGTTGGCCGTGACGGCGGCGACTTTCCAGCCGTTCGCGCCCTGTAGGTCCTTGTCCACCAGAGTGGAGACCCGGCTCATGATGTCCGGGGCGAAGCCCGGGTCCGGGCGCACCAGCGCGGATTCCTGGTTGACCCGGACCCCGTCGAAACCCGCGAGAGCGGCGGCGAGCTTCGGTCCCTGCACCTCCCCGAGCGTAACGACGGAGAACTGGCCGTTGACCCCCTTTGCCTCTGCCGCGAGCGCCGCGGGGTCGATGCGCGGCACCGCGGGGTCCGTCGCACGCAACCCGTCCAGTTGCGCGGCCACGCGATCCAGGGTGCCCCGCACGTCTTTCACTTTCTTCGTGTCCACCAGCACCCGGTAGGCGGACCCGGGGGCCAGCAGGACGGCCCCGTCGGAACCCACAACGCTGGCCGTCTGGGCCGGCACCGCCCGCAGCTCCAGGTGTTGGTTCGCGCCGAGGGCGGGGTGGAGCACACTCGGCTGCCAGCGCACCGTCCACTTGGAGCCGGACTTCGTCAACGTCATGGTGGAGCCGTACCTCATGTGGCGGTCCCCCGGCAGGTCCCAGTCCATGCTGTAGTGGGCGGTGGCGGTGTTGCCGTTCGTGTCCACCTTGTCCAGGTGGGTGGCTAACCCCTCGGCTTGCAGCTTGTCCCACGACTGGTCGATGGCGTCGTTCGCCGTGGCCGCATTATCGGTGAGATCTCCCGGCTTGGAGTGGCTCGCTAGGTCCTGCAGGAACTTTTCTGCGGTGTCGTCGGCCACGTCCGGGCGGGGCGTGCACGCGGCCGAAAACAGCAGGCCAGTGAGCACGAGGGTGGAAAAGACACGGCGACGCATGGGCGTCAGGTTAACACCGCGTACCGCCCGCGAGCTGCTGGCGCGCCCTCAGAGGATGCCCTTCTCGCGGGCAGTGGCCACGGCCCCAGTCCGGTTGCTCACGCCCAATTTGGTGAAGATGTGGCCGAGGTGGCTTTTGATGGTGGCCTCGGTGAGCACCAGAGTGCGGGCGATCTCCCGGTTGCTGCGTCCATCGCCGACGAGGCGCAGAACGTCCATCTCCCTGGGGGTCAGCGCCTCCGCCGGGTTATTCAACCGGCCCATGAGTTTTCCCATAACCTGCTGACTCATCACCGCTTCCCCGCGGGCCGCCTTGTGAATGCCGGCCACAAGGTCCTCCGGCGGGCAGTCCTTGAGCAGGTACCCCACGGCCCCGGCGGAGACCGCCCCCACCACTTCCCCGTCGGAGGAGTAGTTCGTCACCACCAGCACTTGCGGGGGATTGGCCAGCGCCCGCAGCCGTTGGGTGGCCTGAACTCCCCCGGCCCCGGCACCTGCGGCGTTGCTGGGGGATTGCCCGAAGCGGAGGTCCATGAGCACCACGTCCACCCGCTCCGAGCTCTCGGCCAGGCGCGTCACCTGACGCACCGCCTCTTCGGGGCTCTCCACGAGGCCCACCACCCGAATATCCTCGCTGCCGGGCACGGAGGTCAGCACGGCCTGCAGCCCGGCGCGGACCACCGGGTGGTCATCGGCGATGAGAACGTTGATGACGCCCCCTCCCCCGCGCGCCGGTTGAGCTGCCGCTGAGTTAGATACCATCAGTCGTCTCCTCCCTGTGGTGGGGTGCGATCGCTCGTGGAAGCGGGGATGCTCACGGACACGCCGGTGCCCCCGCCGACGCTGGATTCCACGGTCATTTGCCCACCGAGTGACCGCACCCGCGTGTTTACCCCTGCGAGGCCGGATGTCCGTCCCCGATCCCCCTGGGGGTCCAGGTCCACCTGCTGCGGGTCGAATCCGGTGCCGTTGTCCACGACGTCCACGGACACGCATTCCGGGTGGTAGGTCAGCGTGACCCGGCCGCTGCCCCCGGAGTGCCGCACGACGTTGGATACAAGGGACTGGGTGACGCGAACGATGGTGTTCTCCACCTCCGGGGGCAACTGGCGAGGGGAGCCGTCGATGTCGAAGCGCAGGTCCGTTCCCAGGGGCGTGCTCGAGCAGATCCGGGCCAGCGCTACCGGAAGTTCCGCGCTGGTCAACGGGGCGGGCTGAAGGGCCGCAATGATTCGGCGGGTCTCGGTGAGGTTATCGCTGGCGGTTTGCTTGGCCAGGGCGATCTGCTGCGCGGCGGTGGCCTCGTGCCCGGCCGGCAGGCTGGATTCCACAGCGGAGAGCAGCATGTGGATGGAGGACAACCCCTGGGCCACGGTGTCGTGGATCTCCCCGGCCAGCCGCGCCCGCTCGTCCGTCTCCCCCGCCCGCCGGGAGGCGGCCAGGGCCTCGGCCCGGGCGGCGACGAGGGCATCCATCGCCTCCGCGCGCGCCTGCGCCTCCGCGTAGAGCAGGCGGAAGCCCACACCCAGGACCCAGGCCACGCCCGCGCCGATGATGGGCCCCACCATGGCACCTAGGTTGATCGCCCCCGAGTTCTTCGCCTCCAGGTGCACGGCGAGCACCGCCACCACGGCCAGGGTGAGCAGCACGATGGCCACCCCGCTGGCCAGCGGCCGCAGGAAGCGCACGAGGACGAAGAACAGGGGGAAGGCCACGAACGCCGCGTCGACCTCCGCGATGGCCATGAACAGCCACGCCGCACACACCGCCACCAGCCACAGCCACACTGGCCAGGGGTGCGCGCCGCCGCCCATCGGTTGTGCGATGTCACCCGCCCGCCGCGCGATGAAGGGCAGTCCGCCGGCATAGGTCACGAGAAAGACCGCGATCCCCACGTAAGCCCAGCCGTTGCTGGCCTGCATAGCGACCAACACGAGCAGCGCGGCGAGCAGGATGTGCAGTGCCCAGGCCAAACCCCGCCATAGACGGTGGAGCAGCTGGGTGCTGGCGGGCGAGGTAGCAGTCATGATGAAATCTTCGCTCAGTGTAGGCCACCGCGCTGGGTCCGGGCGCTTCTCATACTTTTGGTGGAAGCGAACTCCGACCCCTTGGCCGATGTGGCCGGGGCCCGGTGCGCGCGAGACTGAACACTATGTTCCAAGGATTCCGCGAATTGCTGGCCGCGAAAGGCCGGACCCTGCTCATTGTCCTCACCGTGGGGATGATCACGCTCATGGTGACGTTCCTGTCCTCCCTTGCAGGCGGTTTGTCCTACCAGTCCGTCAGCGCGCTGAAGTACCGGCTTGATTCCGTCGCGGGCGCGGATTCCGCCCTCGTTCTCACGGAGGCCGGAGCCGCCCCTTCCTGGTCCTCCTCCCAGCTCACGGATGAGCAGCTCGCGGCGGTAGAGCGCCAGGGCGGTCGCCCCCTGCGCATCGCACGAGACCGGGTGGACGCGGATCCCGTCATCTACCTGTCGGATCCCACTGTTGCCCCCGGAACCGCCGTGGCCAACGCGCCGCTGGTGGCGTCCCACCCCACGGTCAATCCGGGCGGCCACCCCCTGAGCACCAGGCAGGCGGACAGGGACATCTTCTTGGATCACATGCCCGTCATCCGCATTTCGGAGCAGGACGCCACCACCCTGGCGCGCGCCAACGTCGCCGCAGTGCTGGACCACCCCGGGGCCCCGATCCCGGGAACGACCCAGCTACCCGGCTCCCAACGCTGGGAGGCATCCTCCTCCTACCAGGGGGAACAGATGTCCCTGAACCTCATGATTACCCTGCTGTACGTCATCTCCGGCCTGGTCCTGGGGGCCTTCTTCATGGTGTGGACGATGCAGCGGCTGCGGGGGGTATCCATTAGTTCCGCGCTGGGAGCCTCCCGCCGGGTGCTGGCGGCGGATTCCCTGGGCCAGGCGGTCGCGGTGCTCGCACTGGGCATACTCGGCGGCGTGGCCGTGACCGTGGCGGCCGCGAGCGTTATGGGCGGGGCCCTGCCGATCGAGCTCTCCGCGCAGAGCACCGTCAAGCCGATGCTCATCCTGCTGGCCTGCGGGTTGGCCGGTGCCGCCCTGTCTCTGCGCCCGGTGCTGACCACCTCCCCCCGCGCAGCGCTGGCCAACGCCTAGTTCCCCCCACCCACCTCCCCCAAAAATCCGC
Organism: Corynebacterium heidelbergense; assembly: GCF_028609845.1. NCBI lineage: Bacteria > Bacillati > Actinomycetota > Actinomycetes > Mycobacteriales > Corynebacteriaceae > Corynebacterium > Corynebacterium heidelbergense. The sequence goes on from NZ_CP063191.1 coordinate 1,344,192, forward strand.
CGAAAGGACCCCGGTGACAGTCACCATGACCATCACGCAGACCATGAATCACCATAGCCCCGCCCCCACGAGCTCCGCGGCCTCGGGCCTGCGCATGCGCGGCATCACCCTGGATGTGCAGGACGGCTCCCAGCGCCGCCGCATCCTGGACTCCGTGGACTTAGACGTCGCCGCCGGGGAGGTGCTGGGCATCACGGGCCCCTCTGGCTCCGGCAAGTCGACGCTCCTGGCCGTGGCCGGGTGCCTGCAGGCCCCCACCGCGGGACGCGCGCAGCTTCTGCTGGGCGGGGATTCCCCGGAAAGCACCGTCGAGCTCGGCCGGGACACCGGACGCGCGGCGGCCCGGATCCGCCGCAACCACATTGGCTTCGTGTTCCAGCAGCCCAACCTCTGGCCGGCCCTGCGCGTCATGGACCAGCTCCGAGCCGTCAGCCGCCTGGACCGCATCCTGCCGATGCCCCGCTCCGCCCGCCGGGCCGTGGATGCCCGCGCCGCAGAGCTGCTGGAGGCCGTGGGGCTCGCGGATATGGGCGCGCGCCGCGTGGGGGAACTTTCCGGCGGCCAACAGGCCCGGGTGAACGTCGCCCGCGCCCTGATGAACCGGCCGCAGCTACTGCTTGTGGACGAGCCCACGGCCGCCCTGGACACCGCTAGCGGCACCCAGGTGACCCAGCTCATCGAGCGCATGGCCCTGGATAACGGGGCGGCGACCCTCTACGTCTCCCATGACGCAGAGCAACTCGCCGCCCTTAACCGGGTGCTCACCCTCGTGGACGGCAAGGTCGCCTAGCGGGTGACCTTCACCTCCGCCTGGGTGCCTTCCACGGCCTCGAGGCCCTCCTCTTCGGCGATGCGCATCGCCTCTTCGATGAGGGTCTCCACAATCTGATCCTCGGGAACGGTCTTGATGACCTCCCCCTTGACGAAGATCTGGCCCTTGCCGTTGCCGGAGGCCACCCCCAGGTCAGCGTCGCGGGCCTCCCCGGGCCCATTGACCACGCATCCCATGACGGCCACGCGCAGGGGGAACTCGATGCCCTTGAGCCCCTCCGTCACCTGGTCCGCCAGGGTGTACACGTCCACTTGCGCGCGACCGCAGGAGGGGCAGGAGACGATCTCCAGCTTGCGGGGCCGCAGGTTCAGCGATTGGAGGATCTGGTCCCCCACCTTGATCTCCTCCACCGGATCCGCCGACAGGGAGACCCGGATGGTATCGCCGATGCCCTCCGCCAGCAGGGCCCCGAAGGCCACGGAGGACTTAATCGTCCCCTGGAAGGCCGGCCCGGCCTCGGTGACCCCCAGGTGCAGCGGGTAGTCGCTCTTCGCCGCGAGCTGCCGGTAGGCCTCCACCATGATCACCGGGTCGTTGTGCTTCACGGAGATGGCGATGTCCCCGTAGCCGTGTTCCTCGAAGAGCTGCGCCTCCCACAGCGCGGACTCCACCAGCGCCTCTGGGCTGGCCTTCCCGTACTTCTCCAGGATCCGCTTGTCCAGGGAACCGGCGTTCACCCCGATGCGGATGGGAATGCCCGCATCTCCGGCGGCCTTGGCCACCTCCTTGACCCGGCCGTCGAATTCCTTGATGTTGCCGGGGTTCACCCGCACTGCTGCGCAGCCGGCGTCGATGGCCGCGAAGATGTACTTAGGCTGAAAGTGAATGTCCGCGATCACGGGGATCGGGGATTTGCGGGCGATGGCCGGCAGGGCCTCCGCGTCCACCGTCTTGGGGCAGGCCACCCGCACGATGTCGCACCCAGAGGCGGTGAGCTGCGCGATCTGCTGGAGGGTGGCGTTGATGTCGTGGGTCTTCGTGGTGGTCATGGACTGCACCGAGATGGGGTAGTCGCTACCCACGCCCACGTTGCCCACCATAAGTTGGCGGGTCTTCCGGCGCGGGGCCAGGACGGGCGGTGGGGCATCGGGCAGGCCCAGGGGGATGGCGCTCATAGAGGGCTATTCATACCTTTCCGGATCAGGCGAAATTCCTGCGGGGTGTGTACGGGGCCATCCTACTCCCGCTGGCCACCGCTCCCGGTGGGGCATCTAGAACAGGCGCACGGGGTTGACGACGTCCGCAATGATGACAATCGCCCCGAAGACAAGCAGCAACGCACTGGCGGCGTAGGTCAGCGGCATCAGCTTGCGATAATCCACCGGTCCCCCGGGGCCGAGCCCCCGACGGCGGCGCCACCCATCGCGCACCCGCTCCCACAGGACCACCGCGATGTGCCCACCGTCCAGCGGCGGCAGCGGGATGACGTTGAACGCGGCGAGGAAAAGGTTGAGGCTGGCGAGGGTGAGCAGGAAGGACGGCCACTGCTCGTACTCCACCAGCTCCCCGCCGATCCGGGAGGCCCCCACCACGCTCATGGGGGAATCGGCGTCCCGCTGCCCGCCGAAGATCGATTGAATTACCCCGGGGACCTTCGCCGGGATGGAGGCCAGCCCCTGCGCGGTCTTCTCCGTCATCTGCCCGGTGAAGCCCACGGCCCCCGGGATGGCGCTGAGGACGTTGTAGTGCCGAATGCGGTCACCCACCCGATCGACGGTGATGCCCACGGCCCCGGTCGTGGTCTTTTTTTGGGACGCCGTTAACCGCTCGACCAGTGCAACGCGTAGTTCAAGGTCGACAGTGGCCCCGCCCCCACGGCGCACCTGGGCCGGGACCTGGAAGCTGTCGCCCGGCTTCGCGCCGGTCTCCGCCACGTGCTGTGCGGCGGCGGAGTTGAGCGCGGCGACGAAGCCCGGGAAGTCCGCGACCGCCTGGCCGTTGAGGGAGGTGAAGGTATCCCCCGGGCGCACCCCGGACTCCTCGGCGGGCCCGGGTCCGGCGCAGTCGCCCAAGGTGCCGTCGGGGTTTTGGGTGGGGGCCACGCAGGTGGTCGATTGCACCGTGGCCGACTGGGTCGCGTTGAGGTTCGGCAGGCCCCATCCCACGGCGACGGCGAAGACGATGAGCAGGGTCAGCGCGATGTTGACCAAGATCCCGCCGGAGAGCACGAGCACCCGCTGCCACCAGGGCTTGGCGTACATGGCATGTGGGGCTTCCTCGTCGGTGAGCTCCTCCAGTTTCGTCATCCCGGCGATATCGCAGAAACCGCCGACGGGGATGGCTTTCAACCCGTATTCCGTGGGCCCCGAGGCGTGCTGGCGCGTGGTGGACCATAGCGTGGGGCCGAAGCCGATGAAGTAGCGGCGCACCCGCATCCCGCACCGCCGGGCGATGAACATATGCCCGGCCTCGTGGGCCGCGATGGAGATGCCGATGCCGAGAGCGAAAAGGAGGACGCCTAGCGAGAAAGCCACGGGCGCATCCTCTCGTGGGCCTTGCTTCGGGCCTCCCGCTCGGCGGCGAGGACATCCTCCAGGTCCCGGGGCTCGTCCTTGAGGTGCGCGCAGTCCTCCACGACGGCGGCGACGGTATCGACGATCCGGGGGAAGCTCAGCGTTCCGGCGAGGAACTCCACCGCCGCTTCCTCGTTGGCCGCGTTGTACACCGCGGGCATGGTCCCCCCGGCCAGGACGGACTGGCGGGCTAGTTCAACTGCGGGGAAGACCTCCTCGTCGAGGGGCTCGAAGTCCCAGTGGGCGGCGGCGGTGAAGTCCAGCGGGCGCTGGGCCTCTGCCACGCGTTCCGGCCAGCCCAGGGCGAGGCTGATGGGCAGCTTCATGCTGGGCGGGGAGGCCTGCGCGATGGTGGCCCCGTCCACGAAGGTGACCATGGAATGGACGATGGACTGGGGGTGGACGGTGACGATGATGCGGTCCGCGGGGATCTCGAACAGCAGGGAGGCCTCGATAAGCTCCAGGCCCTTGTTGACCATGGTCGCGGAGTTCAGGGTGTTCATCTGGCCCATGGACCAGGTGGGGTGGTGCGCTGCCTGCAGGGGTGTCACCGGTTCCAACTGTTCGCGGGTCCATCCCCGAAAGGGCCCCCCGGAGGCGGTGAGTACGAGGGTGGAGACCTCCCGGCAGGTGCCCGAGCGCAGGCACTGGGCCATCGCGGAGTGCTCCGAGTCCACCGGCACCAACTGGCCCTCGTCGGCGGCCGAGGTGACCAGGTGCCCCCCGGCGACGAGCGATTCCTTGTTGGCTAGGGCCAGGCGGGCAGGGGTGCCCAGCGCCGCGAGGGTGGCATCCAGGCCCAATGAACCGACGAGGGCATTGAGGATGACGTCGGTGTGCTCCAGGCGGTCGGCCCAACTCTCGATGAGCCGTTTTGCGGAATCGACGCCCCTAATCGTGCGCCCCTTGAGCTGCGAATCCAGAAAATCCGCAGTGTGCTCGCTGGACACCGCGACCCGATCGGCACTGAGGTGGAAGGTGGTGGCCTGCTCCAACATCAGCTCCGGCTTGGAGCCGTTGGCGCAGATCCCCACCAGCTCAAAGCGGTCCTGGTTGGCCGCGATGACCTCGAGGGCCTGTGTGCCGATGGACCCTGTGCTTCCGAGAACTATGACGCGCGTCTTCACCCGGACTATTGTTCCACGGATCGGGTGGCGGTTATCACGCCACCCCGTGCGGGGGTTTAATGCAGACCACGGCGCGATGGTGTGCCACTATAGATCTGTTGACAACTGTCGTATGGAACTTGCCGGCGCCGGTGAGTTTCACCAACTCCAGGAGGAAGCTGTGGGCGACCACTCCAAGCCAGAATCTCTCGCGGTCCCTGCTCAGGCGGATTCTCGCACCCACGCGGCGGGCAGCGAATCCCACGTTGAAAGCGCTCCGGCGCACTCCCACGCCGCTGCTGCCCACGGCGGTCACGAGCAGCACTACGAGGTCTTCGACAATGTCTCTGAGGCGGAAGTGCCCTCGGCTCGCTGGGGTTGGTCCATGCTGAAGAAGCGCGGGGTGATCATCGCGGGTCTCCTCGGTGGCCTCTTTCTGCTCGCGATGCTGTTCGGCAACCACAAGGGCAACGTGGAGAACTACTGGCTGATCGGCCTGGCCATTGTGACCTTCCTGGGAACGCTCTGGGTCGCCTTCCAGCCCACCCTCACCCAGAAGCAGACTGTGACCGCCCGGAACCAGCCGGTGGGCCACGTGGAGCCGGAGTGGGCCCGCGACCAGCACAACCTCACTGGCGTGTACGCCAAGCTCACCCGGGAGGAACTCGCCGCCCTCAACCAGGGCGGCCACGAGCCCGAGAGCCACTAGAACACGCTAGCCACTAGCTAGACCTCGGCGGCTAGCTGACCGCACGCCGCAGCGATCTCCTGGCCCTTCGTGTCGCGCACGGTACAGGGGACTCCCTGCTCGTTCACGCGGCGGACGAATTCATCCTGAACGGGGCGGGGGGAGGCATCCCATTGGGACCCGGGGGTGGGGTTCAGGGGAATGACGTTCACGTGGACCTTGGAACCCAGCGCGCGGTGAAGCTTTTTACCCAGCAGATCCGCTCGCCACGTGTGGTCATTGACGTCCTTAATGAGGGCGTATTCGATGGAGACCCGGCGCCCGGATACATCCGCGTAATACCTGGCCGCATCCAGGACCTCCGCAACGGACCACCGGTTGTTCACCGGAACGAGGGTATCCCGCAGCTCATCATCGGGTGTGTGCAGAGATACCGCCAGGCGCACCGACATCCGCTCGTCCGCCAGCTTCCGAATTGCCGGGGCCAGGCCCACGGTGGAGACGGTCACGTTGCGTTGGGAGATGCCAAATCCCTCTGGTGCGGGGGCCGTGATTTTCCGCAGGGTGGCCAGGACCCGCTTGTAGTTGGCCAGGGGCTCCCCCATTCCCATGAAGACGATGTTGGATAGGCGCCCGGATTCTCCGTCCACCTCCCCGCGCTCCATCGCTGCGGCGGCGTTGCGGACCTGCTCGACCATCTCGGCCACGGAGAGGTTGCGATCCAGGCCCCCTTGCCCCGTTGCGCAGAAGGGGCAGGCCATGCCACAGCCGGCCTGGGAGGAGATGCACAAAGTGGCCCGATTGGGATAGCGCATGAGCACCGACTCGAGCAGGGTCCCGTCATGCAGCCGCCAGAGGGTCTTGCGGGTTTCCCCGTCGTCGGCTTCAACACTGCGCAGCGGAGTCATCAAGGGCGGGAACAGGGCCTCGCCGACCGCGGCGCGCTGAGCCTCCGGCAGGTCGGTCATCGTGGCCGGGTCCCCGTTGAAGCGGGAGTAGTACTGCCGGGAGATCTGATTGGCCCGGAACTTGGGCAGGCCCACTTCCGCTAAGGCTGAGACCACCTCCGACGGGTCCAAATCCGCGAAGTGCTTTGGCGGCATTCCTCGGCGGGGAGCCGAGAAGTTCAGTGGGATTGGCGCGGATCCGGAGGCGGGCGTGGTCTTGGGGGCCGGTGAGGTCATAGCCGCCAATTATCCCACCGGAGGCGGGCGCGAGCGCAAACGTGGCGCCGAGAGGGGCCGATAGTTTTAAATGGGACACATGAACCGCAAGAATCACAGCGAACGCAAAGTTGCTTCCCAGAACGCCGAGCCCGGCGTCGCACCGACACCATCCCCAGACGCCGCACCTCACCAGAGTTCGACCTCCACCGCGCCGACAAAGACCTCCGGCACCCCGCCCAAGGTCAAGCGCTCCATGGCCGGAAGCACATGGGTGGCCCTCATCCTCGGGGCCCTGCTGTTGATTCTGTTGCTGGTCTTCATCCTGCAAAACCAAACGGCCACCCAGCTTCAGTTCTTCGGCTGGCAGGCCGAGTTCCCCGTGGGAGTGGGCATGCTCATCGCCGCGATCGTGGGCGCACTCATCATGGCCCTGGTCGGGGGCGTGCGCATCATCCAGCTACGCGGACAGGTGAAGCACCCCCGGCGTTAACGCGCGGAGAGCATATTCAGCACGACCCAGGTGATCATGGCACCCGGGAGCATGCCGTCCAGCCGGTCCATGAGGCCCCCATGGCCCGGCAGCATGCCGGACATGTCCTTGATGCCGAGGTCCCGCTTGAACTGGCTTTCCACCAAGTCCCCCAGCGTTGCGCTCACGGCCAACCCCACCCCCAGGAGGATTCCCGCCCAGAAGGGGGCGTGAAGCAGCAGCACCACGCAGGCCACGCCCACGATGCAGGAGAACACGATGGAACCCGCAAAACCCTCCCAGGACTTCTTCGGGCTCACAGCCGGGGCCATCGGGCGAGACCCGAACAGCACGCCAAAGACATAGCCACCCACGTCTGAGGCCACCACGCACAGCATGAAAGTGAAAATAAAGGAGGCTCCGGATACCCCATCGCGCTGCATGCGGGAGAGCATCGCCGCAAAGGAGCCGAACAGGGGGATCCAGGTGAGGACGAAGACCCCGACCGCCACGTCCCGGACGTAGTTGTGCGGCGGGGACTGTCTGCCGTGGTGGAACAGGCGGGTCACCATGAGCAGCAGCACGCTGATCACGAACCCGGCCACGAGGCCGGACGTGCCAAAGGGCAGGGAGAGCCAAATCATCACCTGCCCGCCGATGCCGAGCACCAGCAGGCTGAGGACGTATCCCGCTTCGTACAGCCTGCGCCAGACTTCATAGGTGGCCAACCCCATAGCGATAGCGATAAGCGGATACCAGGCGTAGGGAATTTGCAGCGCGAGGATGACGAGCGCGCCGAGAAGGACCCCCACTCCAATAGCTTGTTTGAGGTTCCGGCCGGCCTTATTCTTGGGCTTGGGAGCAGGCACTGTGATCGTGGGATGGAAGAGGCGGGGCGGTTACCGCACCCGCACTAGACCTCCATCAGCTCCTTTTCTTTGTGCTCGACCAGGCCGTCAACTTGCTGCACGTAGGTGGAGGTGACCTTCTCCAACTCCTTTTCAGCGGCCTTGACCTCATCCTCGCCAGCGTCCCCGTCCTTCTGGATCTTCTGCAGGCGCTCCATGCCCTTCCGGCGGATATTGCGGATGGCAATCTTCGCATCCTCCCCCTTGGAGCGAGCCACGCGCACGAGGTCCTTGCGGCGCTCCTCGGTCAGTTGGGGGATAGTGACGCGCAGAACTTGACCGTCGTTGGTGGGGTTCACCCCGAGGTCAGAGTTGCGAATCGCGTTCTCGATGGGCCCCATGGAGGACTGCTCGTAGGGCTTGATGAGCAGCATGCGCGGCTCCGGCACGCTGATCGTGGACATCTGCGTGATGGGGGTGGGTGCCCCGTAGTACTCCGCAACGATCCCGTTAAACATTGCGGGGTTGGCGCGGCCCGTTCGAATGGTGGTGAGTTCCTCGCGGGCGTGCTCCACAGAGCTCGTCATGTGCTCTTCGGAATCGAGCAGAATGTCATCAATCATGTCACCGGATTTTAGCAGCCCACCCCGGCACACACCCCGCCGCACACGGACGGCCCGCAAGGAATGCGCGCTAGGACTCGACCAGCGTTCCGATTCGCTCGCCCGCGACCGCCCGGGCAATATTCCCCTCCGTGAGCAGGTTGAAGACCAGGATAGGCATGTCGTTATCCATGCACAGGCTGAACGCGGTGGCGTCCGCCACGCGCAGGCCCTTTTCGATGACCTCCCGCGGCGTGATCTCGTGGTACATCGTGGCATCCGGGTTGGTCCGAGGATCGTCGCTGAACACTCCGTCGACCCCCTTTGCCATGAGGAGGACCTCACAGCTAATCTCCAAAGCCCGCTGGGCGGCGGTCGTATCTGTAGAAAAGTAGGGCATACCCATGCCCGCACCGAAGATCACGACCCTCCCCTTCTCTAGGTGGCGGTCGGCCCGCAGCGGCAGATAAGGCTCAGCGACCTGGGTCATCTGGATTGCCGTTTGCACCCGGGTCTCCACCCCCTCCTGCTCCAGGAAGTCCTGCAGGGCCAGGCAGTTCATTACGGTGCCCAGCATCCCCATGTAGTCCGAGCGGGACCGGTCCAACCCGCGCTGCTGCAGCTCCGCGCCGCGGAAGAAGTTGCCCCCGCCGATGACCACGGCCACTTCCACCCCGCTGTTAGACACCTCCGCGATCTGCCGCGCGACGTTTTGCACGACGTCCGGGTCGATGCCGACTGATCCCCCGCCGAACATCTCGCCGCCAAGTTTGAGCATCACCCGCTTGTAGGCGCTCCGGGTTTCGCGGTCCTGGTCGGTGTTCGTCACGCTGGGTTCTCCTTGTTCCGGTGGTTTTGTGCCGGTGGTTTTGTGCCGGTGTGCACTGCACATCCGACAGATAAGCCTACACAAGGGGCATGCGAAAACCCCCACTGCTCGGGCCGCTAGCAAGCGACCGCAGTGGGGGGGCAGCAAATGGGCGATAGGCCGGTTAGGCCTGGCCCACCTCAAAGCGCTCGAAGCCGGTCAGGGTGATGCCGGCGGCATCCACAACCTGCTTAACGGTCTTCTTGGACTCGGTGACGGAGGGCTGGTCCAACAGGCACACGTCCTTGTAGAAGCCCTTCACCCGGCCCTCGATGATGTTCGGCAGGGCCTTCTCGGGCTTGCCCTCTTCCCGGGCGGTGGCCTCCGCGATCTCGCGCTCCTTTGCCACGACGTCGGCGGGCACCTCATCGGCGGACAGGTAGCGGGCCTTAAGGGCGGCCACCTGCATAGCGGCGCCGCGGGCGGCCTCGGCGTTGTCGCCGGTGTAGGTCACCAGCACGCCCACTGCCGGGGGCAGGTCGGCGGAGCGGTGGTGCAGGTAGGTAGCGACGTTCTCGCCGGAGACGGTGACTGCCCGCTTGAGCTCCAGCTTCTCGCCGATCTTGGCAGAGAGCTGCTGCAGCGCCTCCAGGGCGGTCTGGCCGTCCACCTGTACCTGCTCCAGCTCCTCGCGGGAGTTGGCCTGGGCAGCTGCGGCGGCTTCGGCGACCTTGTTGGCGAAGTCGATGAACTCGTTGTTCTTCGCAACGAAGTCCGTCTCGGCGTTGACCTCGATCATGGTGTTGCCGGAAACGGCGATCAGGCCCTCGGAGGCGCTGCGCTCGGCGCGCTTGCCCACGTCCTTGGCGCCCTTGATGCGCAGGATCTCGATGGCCTTGTCGAAGTCGCCCTCAGAGTCGACGAGGGCCTTCTTGCAAGCCATCATCCCGGCGCCGGTGATCTCGCGAAGCTTCTTTACGTCAGCTGCGGTGTAGTTCGCCATGTGCGGCGATCCTCCTTTAATTGGAAGTTGTGTTATCCCGTGGGCCAGCCTAAGCGGGCTGGCCCACTTTCGCTGGGGAGCGGTGGCGATGCCCCCGCTAACCGTTAGCTCTGCTCGGTCTGGGCCGGTGCCTCGGCAGCCGGGGCCTCCGTGGCGGGAGCCTGTGCCTGCTCAGCGGGCGCCTCCGCGTTGGCGGCAACCTCAGCGGCGTCCGCCTCTGCCTTGCCCGTGTCCCCGGCGGCGTCCTTCGCGGCGGCTTCCTGGCGCTCGGCGCGAGCCTGTCGGCCGGCTTCCACGGCGGAGCTGACCACGGAGGTCAGCAGGGACGCGGCGCGAATGGCGTCGTCATTACCCGGAATCGGGTAATCGACAACATCCGGATCACAGTTCGTGTCCAGCACGGCGACGACCGGGATGTTGAGCTTCTGGGCCTCGGCGACCGCGATGTGCTCCTTGTTTGTGTCGATGATCCACAGGGCGGAGGGCACCTTGGCCATCCCGGAGATGCCGCCGAGCACGCGCTCCAGCTTGTTGCGCTCGCGGGTGAGCATGAGGATTTCCTTCTTGGTGCGGCCCTTGTAGCCATCCTCGTCCGCCTCCATGGCCTGGAGTTCCTTGAGGCGGTTGAGGCGCTTGGCCACCGTCTGGAAGTTGGTCAGCATGCCGCCGAGCCAGCGGTGGTTGACGTAGGGCATGCCCACGCGCTCCGCCTCGTTGGCGATAGCTTCCTGGGCCTGCTTCTTCGTGCCGACGAACAGGATGTTGCCGCCGTGGGCAACGGTTTCCTTGACGAACTCGTAGGCCTCATCGATGTAGGTGAGGGTCTGCTGGAGGTCGATGATGTAGATGCCGTTGTGGTCGGTGAAGATGAAGCGCTTCATCTTCGGGTTCCACCGGCGGGTCTGGTGCCCGAAGTGGACGCCTGCATCCAGCAGCTCGCGCATAGTAACAACAGCCATTGGTGTTACAGGGACGGCGTTTTCTCCTCGCGGAGATGGGGTACACGATCGGATCGATGGTGCGGCCTCTGGTCCGTCCCTTCCTCGCTTTCAAAAGTCTAGGGTTTCACGGTTTTCTTCCGGAAAATGTGCTCACCTGCGCCCGCTACAGCGGGTATCGGCTTGCATCCGGCCTGGCAGATGCCCCAAGGCTGTGCCCTGCCGTATATGACCCGCCCGGGGCACGTTTGCGGCGTACCGTCGGGCGGGACCGTTGACGGTGGGCCACGGATGTGGGGCCACGAACGATCTACGCGTAGTCAATGTGCTCTGCTGCACCGCGCCGTTCAGGCTTTGGGGCCGAACCGAGCGGGCGAATCAGTAACGTCGTGTTTTACTGGGTTCCGCCCACGCTGAATGCGGCAGTGGGCACACTGCGATGCATCAGCTTATTGCCCAGCGGCGGCTTTTTCAATCCACGGTCTCTTCGTCGATTGCGTCCTGTGGATGCCCGGTGCGGCAGCGGTCCGGTTGTCCCCAGGCTTCGGATGCGGTTGTTTCTTTCGGACGCCACCACCGCGCACCCTTGTGAGCATGCGCCCTTCCCAGAAGTTCCGGCTGGCTCTGCTGTGCCTGCTCAGCCTCGTGTGCACCACCCCCGTAGCCCTGGCGGAGGCCCCGCCCGTGGCGGTCGCTTCCCGGGGCCACCGCCTGCCGATAGCATGGCCGGCTGGCCAGGACCCGGCCCGGGCTGTGGTCCGGCCTGCGGACATCCCTGAGCACAACTGGGAGCCGGGCCACCGCGGTGTGGACCTGCGGGCAACGCCCGGGCAGGAGATCCGGGCCAGTCGCGGCGGGCGGGTGCACTTCGCCGGAGTGGTGGCGGGCACCCCGGTGGTCAGCATTGTGCACCCGGGGGGTGTGAAAACGACGTATGAACCCGTCGTGGCATCCGTCGTCACTGGGTCCCCGGTGCGCCGTGGGCAAGTTCTGGGGACCTTGGCGGATCCGGCGACGTTGCCGGAGCACACTCGCAAACCCCAGGGTTTGTCCTGGGGCGCGCGACTGCTCGACGCGGAAGGGCGCTACGTGGACCCGATGAGTCTACTCGGGGGCCTCCAGGTGCGTCTGCTCGAATGAGGCCGTGCTCCCCAGGTCTAGTCGGCCTAGTCGGTGGAACCGGACCGCGGGTGGGCTTGGTCGAAAACGGCCCGCAGCCGCTCGGTGCCCACGTGGGTATAGATCTGGGTGGTAGAGAGGCTGGAGTGGCCCAACAATTCCTGGACCACGCGCAAATCTGCGCCGCCCTCCAGCACAGCGGTGGCCGTGGAGTGGCGGATACCGTGTGGAGATAGCCGGGGCCCCTCGGCCTGGGCAGTCACGACGTTGACGACGTCCCTGACCTGGCGCGAGCCGATCCGTGCCCCCCGAGCCCCAAGGAACAGGGCGTTGGTGGGAGCTGACTGGCCCCGGTGCTGCCGACTGCGTACTTCCTCCCGTCGGGCGAGCCACGCTTGCACCGCTGCGCTGGCAGTCGCCCCAAAGGGGACCACCCGGGTCTTGTTCCCCTTTCCCGTTACCCGAACGGTGTGGTTGAGAAGGTCTAGGTCGCCACAGTCAATGCCGACCAACTCGGACACGCGAATGCCGGTGGCGAAGAGCAGCTCCAACATCGCCCAGTCCCGGGCGGCAATGGGGTTGGCGGGATCCTCCTGGGCCGCGCGGCGAAGGTCATCCAGCAGCCCGGCGGCCTGCTGCTGGCGCAGCACCTTCGGCAGGACCCGCCGCGGCAGAGGGGCTTTGAGGGTGGCCACGGGGTTTGCTGCACACCATCCCTGGTGGACGAGGAAGGTCCCGAACCCTCGCATGCTGGAGGCCAGCCGGGCGATCGTGGCGCGGCTGGCGCCGGCATCTGCCGCCCAACCAAGAACGTCCCTCGCGCGGTTCAGGGTGAATCCGTCCACGGTGGTGATCCCCTCCAAGGCGGTGCGCAGATCCCGCTCGTAGGCGCGGACCGTGTTCTCCGACCGGGCGGAGACGTGCCGTAAATAGCGAACGTAGGCGCTGATGGCCTCGTCCAAGTCCACCGGGCCGGAGGGATCCGCTGTAGCCATGTGACTGATGTTACCCGTGGGACCCCGCCAGGCTGGGCGTCATCGAGTACCTGGCGCCTTAATCCACCGGCTCCCCTCCCGGCGAACGTAACCCCGTTTCTCCAAGTCCCGCAGGGTGCGCATGACGAGGTTCCCGCTTAAGCCCGTTGCGGCCTGCACGTCGCTCACGCTCCCGGCATGGGCCTCGCTGCCGATGGCGCAGGCGTCGAAGACCATCGTTTCACTTAGGGTGAGTGCTGTTTTACCGAAGGGCAGTTCCGGTTCGCCGGGCGCCGCACCACGCCCTAGTGGTTCCAGTTGCTCCCGGATGTCCCCGGCGCAGATCGCCATCGCAGCCCGATTGTCGCGAATGTACTTCAGGCAGCCCTGGAACCCGGCAGAAGTGACCGGCCCCGGCACCGCCAGCGTGGGTTTCACCATGGCCTCCGACCAGTTGGCCGTGTTCAAGGCACCCGAGCGCAACGGGGCCTGCAGCACGACCGTCCCCAGCGCGAGGCCCGCCACGAGGCGGTTGCGGGTGAGGAAGCGGTGCCGCGCCGGCGGCACACCCGGCGGGTATTCGCTGACGGTGCACCCGTGTTGCCGGATGCGCCGAAAAAGCGGGCCATGGGCACTGGGATAGTCCACGTCGGGGCCGCTGGCGAGCACGGCGATGCTGCTGGCCCCGCAATCTAGGGCGGCCTCGTGGCACACCCGGTCGATGCCCAGGGCTCCTCCGGAAACGACGCTGTAACCGGCCAATCCCAGCTCCGTGGCGAACTGCTGGGCCACTTCCCGGCCATATCGACTCGGCGCCCGCGTGCCCACCATGGCCACGCTGAGCTGCACTAACCGGTCCAACCTGCCTTCCCCCTCCACCCAGAGGGAAAAGGGGGCCGTGCTGAGACCGCGCACGGTGGAGTCGCTGCCCACCCCCGCCCCGTGGAGCGAGAAGAAGGAATCGTCGAGCCGCCGGGGCCACTCTGGGCAGCCTGGGAAGATCAGCCGCATCCCCCGCCGACGGGCGATCTCCGCGTCCTGGCGCGGGTCGGCGCAGTAGCGATTGGCGGTGGCCTGCAACAGCCCGTCCGGTAACCCCGTGTCCCGGGTCGCGATCCTCTCGGCCACGTCCACGACATCGGCCGGTTGGCTCGTCTCTCCGCCGGGCCACAGCAGCTCTAGGAGGTCCCCGCGCGAGGCCTCAATGACCCGCCGCAAATACACCCAGGCCAGGTACTCCCGCCGGTCTACGGTGTCGCCCCACTGCTCTGGCCCGCTCATGCCACCGCCTCCAGTACCCGGCTGGAATACAGCTCAACAGCATCCAGGATGTGCCCCAGGCCGGGCCGGGCGGTCCCCTCCAAATCCGCGAGGGTCCACGCAACCCGCAGAGCACGGTCCACCCCGCGTTGGGTAACGGCCGCCTCTCGAAGCAGCTCCTGGAGCGCCAGCAGCCCCTCCTCCTCTGGGGCTCCCAGCTTGCGAAGCACCGTCCCGGCCACGGTGGCATTAGTGCTATGGGCCCCGGGTGCAAGCTCGGCCCACCGCCGGTGGCTGCGCTCCCTGGCCTCCGCAACGCGGGCGGCAATGACGGCCGTGGTCTCCTCCCCGGACCCCCGGATGACCGCCGCCCTCGTGGATCGGGTACACGCGTAGACGTCGATGCGATCCCGCAGGGGGCCGGAAAGTTTGGCCTGGTAGCGCTGCCGGACACTCCCCGGGCAGGTGCAGTCGGCGGCCTGTTCCGCCCCGCAGGGGCACGGATTGGCCGCCAGCACCAACTGAAACTGGGCTGGAAAGCGAACGCTCCGGCGCGCCCGCACAATCTCCACCCACCGGGTTTCCATGGGCACCCGCAGGGCGTCCAGCACCTCCGCCTTGGCTTCCGGCATCTCGTCGATGAACAACACGCCGCGGTGGGCCAGGCTGATCGCGCCGGGCAGGATCCGTCCGCTGCCACCGCCGATGAGCGCCGCCTGGGTCACTCCGTGGTGCGGGGCGATGAAGGGGCGCTGACCCGACCACACCCCAGCCAGGTTCCCCTTGTGGCCGGCGATGGAATGCACGGCGGCGACCTCTAGTTGCTCGGCTCCGCTCATGGGCGGCAGGATCCCCGGCAGTCGCCGGGCCAGCATGGACTTGCCGGACCCGGGCGGCCCCATGAGCATGAGGTTGTGTCCCCCGGCGGCGGCCACCTCCACAGCTCGGCGGGCCTCCGGCTGGGAGACCACCTCCGCCATGTCCGGCGGCGTCGGATGGGCATAACCGTCGCCTCCACCCTCGGCCCGCTGGCTTGCGGGGGCGAGGGCCTGCCCGGTGTGCAGCCAGGTGAGCACGTCTGCCAGGCTCTCCACGGCGTACACGCGCACCCCGGGTGTCCCCTGCTCCGCCCGCGCCGCCTCGGTGGCATTGGCGGCGGGGACCACCACCTCCGGAATGCTGTTGGCCCCGGCGGCCTGCACGATGGGCACCACCCCATCCACCCGGCGCACGGACCCGTCCAGGCCCAGCTCCCCCACCAGCACGGTGGTACTTAGTCGCCGCTGAATCCGAACGCTCCCCAGTTGGGCGCTAACCATGGCGCACACCATGGCCAGGTCGAAACCCGCACCGCTTTTCGGCACGGAGGCCGGGGACAGGCTCATGACCACTCGGCTCTGCGGCCAGGGCACCTTGGTGTTGTGCATGG
Organism: Corynebacterium heidelbergense; assembly: GCF_028609845.1. Taxonomy (NCBI): domain Bacteria; kingdom Bacillati; phylum Actinomycetota; class Actinomycetes; order Mycobacteriales; family Corynebacteriaceae; genus Corynebacterium; species Corynebacterium heidelbergense. Next base: position 1,359,947 of record NZ_CP063191.1, read on the forward strand.
CGGAGCGGATTCGGTCCTTCGCCTGGACCACGGAGGCATCCCCCAGCCCCACCACGCTAATCCCGGGCAGCCCCCGGCCCAGGTCGCATTCCACGGTGACGAGCAATCCCTCCAGCCCCTCGAGGGCAACGCATCTCGCTTGTCCTACTCCCATGGCCCTGCCCTCACCAAACCCCTTCCACGTGGTGGCGCACCCCGTCGGGGCCCACGTCGATGACGTCAAAGCGCACGTCCCGCTCCCCTTCGGCGGGGTTCTCCCGCAGCCACAGCGCGGCGGCGAGCCGCATCTTGCGCAGCTTGGCCGCGGTGACGGCCGCCAATCCGCCACCGGCCCACTGGCTGGCCCGGTATTTCACCTCCACGAACACCACCATTCCGGCAGCGCTGCGGGCGATGAGGTCCAGCTCCCCGAAGCGCGAGTGCCAGTTCTGCCCCAGCACCGCGTATCCCCGCTGTTCTAGGTAGTGCCGGGCCTGCGTTTCCCCGCGGCGCCCGGTCTCGCGCGTATCCCCCATGCCGTGCTTCCCCCGTTCCTCCCGCTTAGTCGGTCTGTCTCCGTCCCCGGTGGTCGCTGCTGCCTAATCTGTCAGCGACCGTCATTGTGCCCGCCGGGAGGGGTGTGGGAGGGGACCCCGGATAGGCGAAAGCCCAGGACCCTGTGGAAAGGCCCTGGGCTGTGGAGAGGCTCTAGTTCTCCGGCAGTTGGAACTCCGGCTTGTCCAGCTCCTCGATGTTGACGTCCTTGTACGTGATCACGCGGACAAACCGCACAAACCGGGCCGGGCGGTACATGTCCCACACCCAGGCATCGGACATGCGCACCTCGTAGTACACCTCTCCGCCGGAGTTGCGGGGGATCAGCTCCACAGCATTGGCCAGGTAGAACCGTCGCTCGGTTTCCACCACATAGGAAAACTGGCTGACCACATCCCGGTATTCGCGGTACATGGACAACTCAACGCTTGCCTCGTAATCGTCCAGTTCCTCAGCGCTCACGGCCTGGGATTGTCCTTCCTCGCTACGGCAGCTGCTTGTCCAGCCACAACCGATGGGCTGCGGCCACATTGGAGTAAGTGTAGCGATGGTGGGGGGTGCCCCCGTGGAGGCTCACCGCAGCCATATGCGCCGCAGTGCCATAACCCTTGTGGGCGGCCAGGCCGTAACCGGGATAGGCGGCGTCCAGCTCACCCATGAGCCGGTCCCGGGCGACTTTGGCCAGTACACTCGCCGCACTAATGCAGCGGGCCACCTGGTCCCCCTTGATCATGGGCAAATGGGGCCGGGTGAGCCCGGGGATGGCCATGGCGTCGCTGAGGATGTACCCGGGCCGCCGGTCCAGTTTGGCGACCGCTTGACGCATGGCTAGCAGGTTCGCGGGCTGAATGCCGTGGTGGTCGATCCAGGCTGCGGGAATGTGGACGACCGCCCAGCTCACGGCAAGGTTCTTGATGACGCCCTCTAACCGCGCGCGGGTCGCTGCGCTGAGTTTCTTCGAGTCCGTCAATTTTTCTAGCTGCGGCAGCCGGCCGGGCGGCAGAATGCACGCCGCCGCCGTCACCGGTCCACAGCAGGCCCCGCGCCCGGCTTCATCCACCCCCGCGACGGGCCCCAGCCCGGCGGCGTGGAGGGTGTATTCGTAGGTGCGGGCGTGCGGCAGGGTCTTTATGGGTCGGCGGACAACGGGGATTTTCACCTGGTCAGATCTCCTCAGCCTGCCCGGGGCACGAAGGGGAACATAGCCCCCGCTAGTTGTGCTGGATGTCCGGATTGTCCACAAAGCCGGTGCGGCCGAAGGGCAGGACGATGGCCTCTACCCGGCCCACAACGTTCTCCACGGGCACGGTCCCCTGCAGCTCATCGCCCATATGCCCCCGGGAATCCAGGGAGTTGGTCCGGTTATCCCCCATGACCCACAGGTTGTCCTGGGGCACGGTGACTGGCCCGAAGTAGGGCCCCTGGCAGGCCTGGGATCCGGTGGCCGGGTCCACGGGATTGCTCATGGGCTTTTCGGTGAACTCGTCGTCCACCTTTTTTCCGTTCACCATGATGCCGGGGTCCCCAGCCCGGCACTGGACGGTCTGTCCCCCCGTGGCGACAACGCGCTTGACCAGCGTGTTCTCGTCGGGAGCGATGATCCCCACGACGCTTGCGGCGTTTTGAATGCCGCGGATGACGTCATTGCGGGAGCGCTGCGAGGTGTAGCTGCCATTCCAGGAGTCCGGCCCCCGGAAGACCACCACGTCCCCCGGGTGTGGGGAGGAGTCCCCCAGGTAGGCCAGCTTGTTCACGAAGATGCGGTCCCCATCGCATCCGGCGCACCCGTTGAGCGTGGGCTCCATGGACTCGGAGGGGATGAGGTAGAGCCTGCCCACGAACAGATTGAAAGCTCCCAGGATCAACATCGTCACAACGAGGATGATGGGGAGCTCAATCCACCAGGGGTAGGTCTTCTTCTTGCTGTCCTTGCTTGGCGTGCCCTTCCGCGCGGTGGTCGCGGGTTCGGCGCCGGACTTGGCGGAGGGGGCAGTACTTGGCTGATCAGACACGATGGTTCACCCTACCAGCCCCGGCCCGCCCGGCTAGCGGTTAGCGCTTCTCCTTGATGCGGGCTGCCTTGCCGCGCAGGTTGCGCAGGTAGTACAGCTTGGCGCGGCGGACCTTGCCGCGGGAGATCACGTCGATATGGTCGATGTTCGGGGAGTGCACGGGGAAGGTGCGCTCCACGCCGATGCCGAAGGAGATCTTGCGGACCGTGAAGGTCTCCCGGATCCCGGAGTTCTGCCGGCGGATGACGAGACCGCGGAAGACCTGCAGGCGGGACTTTGAGCCCTCGATGACCTTGACGTGCACGTCGAGGGTGTCGCCGGGGCGGAAGTCGGGGATGTCGGTGCGCAGTTGGGCGGCATCGACCTTGTCGAGAATGTTCATGGAACTTGTCCTTTACTCGCCTGGATAGAGGACCCTCGCGGCTTTTCGCTCATCGCATTCTGCGCGCCCACGGGTTCGTACCCACAACAGTTAACCGAAGGGATTATGCCAGGCGCCCTGGTCACCGGCCAAACCCGGCGCGGCGCAGGGCCCCGGCCATGGTGCCTTTCGCTGCGGTGCCTTTAGCACGAGCGCGGGGCTTCGCCCCCCGGCGAGCGCTGTCGCTCAAGCGCAGGCTTAGCCCGATGCGCTGGCGATTGGCGTCCACCTCCAGAACTTTGACCTTGACCACCTGGCCAGAGCGCACCACATCGTGCGGGTCCGCGACGAATCGATCGGACATGGCGGAAACATGCACCAACCCGTCCTGGTGCACGCCGATGTCGACAAACGCCCCGAAGGCGGCAACATTCGTCACGGTGCCCTCTAGGATCATCCCGGGGCTGAGGTCGGAGATGCTCTCCACCCCCTCTTTGAGCGCGGCGGTGACGAATTCGGGGCGGGGGTCCCGGCCGGGTTTGTCTAGCTCGCTGATCACATCCCGCACGGTGGGTAGGCCGAACGCCTCCGTGGTGTAGTCTGCCGGGTTGATCGTGCGCAGAAGGCGGGTGTTGCCGATCAGTTCGGGTACCGCGGCCCCCGTGGCCTGGGCGATGTGCCCCACGAGGGGGTAGGCCTCCGGGTGGACTGCGGACTCGTCAAGGGGATCTGCCCCGCCGTGGATGCGCAGGAACCCGGCGGCCTGTTCATAGACCTTCTCCCCCAGGCGGGGCACCTTCTTCAGCTCTGCCCGCCTGGCAAAGGCCCCGTGACTATCCCGGTGGGCCACGATGTTCTGCGCCACCGTCTGGTTCACCCCCGCGACGCGGCGCAGCAGCTCGGCGCTGGCGGTGTTCACGTCCACGCCCACGGAGTTCACGGCATCCTCCACCACCGAATCGAGCCCCGCGGCCAGGGCGGATTGGTTGACGTCGTGCTGGTATTGGCCCACGCCGATGGATTTCGGGTCGATTTTCACGAGCTCCGCCAGGGGATCCTGCAGCCGTCGGGCGATGCTCACGGCCCCGCGCAGGGAGACGTCCATGTCCGGGAATTCCCGGGCGGCCACCTCCGAGGCGGAGTAGACGGAGGCCCCGGATTCGGAGACCATCACCGCCACCGGCCGGCGCTTGCTGCCCTCATCCGCCGGGCTGACCGCTGCGCAGATCTCCCGCGCCAGCTTCTCGGTCTCGCGGCTGGCCGTGCCGTTGCCCACCGCCAGCAGTTCCACGTGGTGCTTGACCACGAGGGAGCGCAGGATCGCGGCGGCTTTCTCCCACTGGCCCTTCCCGGTGTGGGGGTACACGATGGCGGTGTCCAGGACCTTTCCGGTGGGGTCCACCACCGCGCACTTCACCCCGTTGCGGTATCCGGGGTCCAGGCCGAGGGTGGCCCGCTGACCCGCCGGGGCGGCGAGCAGGAGGTCCTTGAGGTTGCGGGCGAAGACCTCCACGGCCTCGGCGTCCGCGCGTTCCTTGAGCCGGCCGCGCACGTCCACCGCAGAGCTGATAGCCAGCTTGGTGCGCCAGGCGTAGCGCACGCACTCGGCACGAAAAGCGTCCGGCCCCTCCTCCCCGATCGGCTGCAACTGCGCTAGTTCGGCGATGAGACCCTCGTAGAACTCCTCCTCGTGCCCACCGTCCAGGGTGAGGCGCAGCACCCCTTCCTCCTCCCCGCGCAGCAGGGCGAGGATGCGGTGGCTGGGCAGGTTGGCAAAGGGTTCCTGAAAATCGAAATAGTCCCGGTATTTGGCGCCGACGGTTTCTTTTCCCTTGTGGACGCCAGCAACCACGCGCCCGTGCGAGGCGAATTCTTCCCGGACCCTCCCGACTACCTGGGCATTGGTGGCGATCGCCTCCACGACGATGGCGCGGGCACCGGCTCGGACGTCGCGCTCGCCGGGGAAGTCCGAGCAAAGGTAGGCCCCGGCGTGCTCTCCTTGCGGCGGGACCGGGCCCCGGCCGAGGAGGTACTCCGCGTAGGGTTCCAGCCCGGCTGCGCGGGCCTTGGCCCCCTTCGTGCGGCGGGTGGTCTTGTAGGGCAGGTAGAGGTCTTCCAGGCGGGCCTTGGAATCCACGGCGGCCAGTTCCGCGTTCAGCTCGTCGGTGAGCTTGCCCTGGGCCGCGATGGCTTCCCGGATGGTCTCGCGGCGCTCGTCGAGCTCCCGCAGGTAGGTCCAGCGGGTTTCCAGGTGGCGCAGCTGGGTGTCGCTCAGGCCCCCCGTGGCCTCCTTGCGGTAGCGCGCGATGAAGGGCACGGTGTTTCCCTCCGCCAGCAGCCGCATGGCCCCGGCGACATCCCCCGGGTGCGCCTCGATTTCCCGGGCGATGATCTGGGCGTGGCGCGAGTGGGATTCAGTTAGCTGCTTCGAACTCATTCGCCACAGTGTAGAGCCCGCGCTACTCGGCGAACCACCCGGTGACCGCCGGGTTGAGATTGCGGTAGATGTGCTTGTGCTCCTGGTACTCGGCTAGCCCGGTGGGCCCCAGCTCCCGCCCGTTGCCGGACTGCTTCATCCCGCCCCATTCCGCCTGGGGCAGGTAGGGGTGGAAGTCGTTGATCCACACGGTGCCGTGGCGCAGCGCACCGGCCACCCGCTCCCCCTTCCCGGCATCCTCGGTCCACACCGCCCCGGCCAGGCCGTAGCTGGTGTCGTTGGCGATCGCGATGGCCTCCGCCTCGTCCGTGAAGGTCTCCACCGTGACGGTGGGGCCAAAGGCCTCAGCGTGGACGCAGTCCATGGACCGATCGCAGTTCGTGACGACCGTGGGCAGGTAGAACTGACCGGCGGAGAGGTCGGTGGCCCCGGTGGAATGGGGCCCCTCGTTGTCCCCGGCGGTGGCGCGCCGACCCCCGGTGGCGATGGTGGCCCCCTGCTGGCGGGCGCGGTCCACGTAGTCCGCGATCTTGTCCCGGTGGGCTGCGGAGATCACCGGCCCCGTCTCCGCGGCCTCGTCGGTGGGCCCGCCGAGCTTAATCTGGGAAGCGCGGCGCACGAGATCCGCGGTGAACTTCTCCGCGATGGATTCCTCCACAATGAGGCGGGACCCTGCGGAGCAGACCTGTCCGGAGTGCAGGAAGGCGGCGTTGAGGGCGTTGTCCAGGGCCGCCGGGTAGTTGGCGTCCGCAAAAATGACATTGGGATTTTTACCGCCGAGCTCCAGAGCCACCCGCTTGATGCCTTCCGCGGCATTGCGAGCAATGAGCCGCCCGGTGACCAGGCCGCCGGTGAAGCTGACCATATCAACCTCCGGGCTGGTGGACAGGGGCGTGGCGCAATCGGCACCGGCCCCGGTGATGAGGTTGGCCACGCCTGCGGGCACCCCGGCGGAGTGCAGCACGTTCATGAGCATCATCGCGGTGTGGGGCGTCAACTCCGCCTGCTTGAGCACGAAGGCATTGCCCGCCGCCAGGCACGGCGCCACCTTCCAGGCCACCTGCAGCAGGGGGTAATTCCACGGGGTGATGAGGGCGCACACCCCGATGGGCTCCGCGACTACCCGGGAGGCCACGGTGGGATCCCCGGCGTCCACGACGCGTCCGGCATGATGACCGGCTAGCGTGCCGAAGTATTCGAAGGAATCGGCGATATCGGTCATGTCCATGCGGGACTCCGCCAGGCGCTTGCCCGTGTCCGCGGACTCCGCTGCGGCAAGTTCCTCTGCGTTCTCGCGAATGGCCCGCGCCACCGCCAGCAACACGTCTCCGCGCTGACGGGCCGGGGTGTTCCGCCACTCCCCCTTCTCGAAAGCCCGGCGGGCGGCGGCGATGGCCCGGCGGGTATCGTCCTCACCGGCCTCGCTGACCTCCCCCACGAAAGACCCGTCGGCGGGGTTGCAGATCCGCCGGGTGCCCCCATCGCGCGCAGGGACCCACTGCCCGTCGATGAACAGGGAGGCCGGGCCGGCGGCGGGGAGGGTGCCCTCCAGCAGGATGGACTGGTGGGGGTCGAAGATGCCGTTATCGGGCGCGAAGGTCATAGGGGTGGGTACACCTTTCGTCGTGCGGGGTTGTGCCTGCGATGTCCTGCGTGCGGGCTCAGTCCTGGGCCCAAGTGTGGACCGGATCTGCGCCGTCGGACAGGTCGGAGGAGCCGGGCAGGTCCCGTTGCATGTGCAGGAACTGCAGGTGGCGCTCGTAGAGATCCAGCACATTGTGGATCAGCTGGTCCCGGTTATACCCGTAGACGTCGTAGCCCAGCGAACCGGTGTTGTCGAAGACCTCCAGCCGGTAGTACTTCTCCCCTTCCGCGGCCGCTCCGACGTTGCGGGTGAAGGCCGGCACGGACTGCTGGACGGGATAGATCTGGTAGCGGAAATCCTGCTCTTGACCCATGCCCACGCGCAGGTCGAGGAACCGTACGGGCAGATCGGTGGCGGTATCCGTGATTAAGGTGGCGGAGTACCCCTGGTCGTTGAGCTCGGTGGCGACCTCCTCCAGGGCCGGCTGGGCGGTCTGCGCCAGGTACTTCTGGGCATGGGCGGCATCCGGCCACGTGTTCGCCCGGGACAGCCTGCGGCGCCAGGCCATGGGGTGCTCCCCAGCGCCGCTGCGCCCGGACATCGCGGCATGGATAGACACGGCAGATGCGCTCTTTTGGTAATTTTCCAGCCGCAGGGAACGGACTAGCCCGGCCATGATGGCGTACATAACGAAGGCGAAGGGCAGCCCCATGACGATGGTCGCCGACTGCACCGTGAGCACGCCGTCAATCTGGAGCAACACAATGGTGAGCAAGCCAATCAGGATGGACCAGAAGATACGAGACCACACGGGGCCGTCCTGCCGGGCGTCGCTGATCTTCGAGGTGAAGTTACTCATCACCAGGGCCCCCGAGTCAGCCGAGGTGATGTAAAGCAGCAGCCCGATCAGCGTTGCTAGGGCGATGAGGATAGAGGCGCCGGGGTGGGTGGATAGCAGATCATAAAAGCCGCGCTGGGGGGCTTCCATCGTCGCTTTCCCGAAGGCGACGTCGCCGCCCAGAACCCGGTCCAGGGCGGAGTTACCGAAAAAGCTCATCCACCCGAGGATGAAGAGGAAGGGAATGGTCAAAACCCCGATGACAAACTGGCGCAGGGTCCTGCCGCGGGAGATGCGGGCAAGGAAGAGCCCCACAAACGGAGCCCAAGCCACCCACCAGGCCCAGAAGAACAGGGTCCAACTGGCCATCCAGGCCTTGGTTTGATCGGGGGTGGCCGAGAAAGCGTAGGTATCCATGGTCATTCCGGGCAGGCCCGAGATGTAGTCACCCACGTTTTGCACCAGGGCGTCCAGAAGAAAACCGGTCCGTCCGGTGACCACCACGTAGATGGCCAGGGCAATGGCGAGCACCACATTGATTTCGGACAGGCGCTTGATGCCCTTATCCACGCCCGACACGGCGGAAGCGGTGGCAACGGTGACTGCCAGCGCCACAAGTCCGATTTGGGTGGTGGGTCCGTCGGACCAGCCGAAAAGCAGCTTCAGGCCGTAACTCAACTGGACCACGCCAATCCCCAGGGAAGCGGCGATGCCGAAGACGGTGCCCAGCACCGCAGCGATATCCACCGCCTCCCCCAGGGGGCCGTGAATGCGCTTTCCGATAAGCGGGTACAGCGCGCTGCGGATGGCCAGGGGCATGTTTAACCGGTAGGCGTAGTAGCCGAAAGCCATGCCCATGAGGGCGTACATGGCCCACCCGGAGATTCCGTAGTGGAACAGGGCGTACGTCACCGCCTGCTGGGCGGCCTCGCGGGTCTCCCCCGGTCCCATGGGCGGAGCAAAGTACTGGGTTACCGGCTCCGCAACGGAGAAGAACAGCAGGTCCACCCCGATGCCCGCCGCGAATAGCATTGCTGCCCAGCTAAAGAGGCTGAATTGTGGCCGGGAATGGTCTGGGCCCAATCGAATAGTACCGGCCTTGGATGCGGCGACGGCGAGGATAAAAACGATCACGACAGTCGCCGTGAGGATATAGAACCAACCCAAATTGGTGATAATCCAATTTGTCACGCTACCCAGCGTGGATTCGGCATTCTCGCGGGCAAAACGAGCCCATAGGGTCACCGCCAGAATACCGATTGAGGAGATGATGAAAACGGGCCAATTGGCCTTCGGGGCGGGAATATCCTCCGCACCGTAGGAGGTGGAAGAGCCCATCTTGTAGGTGCCGACAATGACTCTCGGCGTGGATTCTTCCCTTTCTTCGTCCGAACGTGTCACAGGTGTTACCTCTCCTCGGTAAACGTCGTTTGCGCGGGGCTGTTTACCAACCTAAGGCACCGCAGTGTCAGATGTCACATGCTCCGGTGGTGGCCTGGCGCGAGGAAAAGGTCTGCACACCGAATAGGTCGTGCACCCCGGCGCGCGTTAACATCGGGAATATCGCATCCATGTCTACGGGCATGTCTACGGGGCTGCTTACCTGCTACCCGTATGTCCGGTTAAAGAAAGGAAGGCCGCATCCTTGGCTCTGACGAAGAAGATTCGCGCCGCTTACTCCCGCCATGACCGCAGCGGGGAGGTGATCGAAGACCGTCGGCGCGACGTCGTGATTGTCGGCGGAGGCTCTGCCGGGTGCGTCCTGGCCAACCGGCTCAGCGAGAACGCCCGCACCGAGGTGCTGGTGCTCGAGGCCGGGCGCCCGGACAGCCTATGGGACCTGTTCATCCACATGCCCGCAGCATTCTCCTTCCCCATCGGGGACAAGCACTACGACTGGATGTACGAGTCCGCCCCCGAACCGGAGATGAATGGCCGCCGGATTTACCATGCCCGCGGCAAGGTGCTGGGCGGCTCCAGTTCCGTCAACGGCATGATCTTCCAGCGCGGCAACCCCATGGACTACGAGAAGTGGGGGGCCCTCAAGGGAATGGGAAACTGGGACTTTGCCCACGTCCTGCCCTACTTCAACCGGATGGAAACGGCCCTGGGCGCGGAACCGGGTGATCCCCGCCGGGGCCACAGCGGGCCGCTGAAGCTCACCCGCGGTCCGGCGACCAGCCCGCTGTTCCAGGCCTTCTTCCGCTCGGTGCAACAGGCCGGGTACAACCTCACCAACGATGTCAACGGCTACCGGCAGGAGGGCTTTGCCCCCTTCGACCGCAACATCCTCGGCGGCAAGCGCCTGTCGGCCGCCCGCGCTTACCTGCATCCCGTTATGGGCCGCAAGAATTTGGATGTGCGCACCCGAGCCCTGACCACGAAGGTGCTTTTCGAGGGGACCCGCGCAGTGGGCGTGGAATACGAGTGGAAGGGTGCCAAGCGCCGCGTCTATGCGGACAAGGTGATTCTGTGCGGCGGCGCCTTCAACACACCCCAGTTGCTGCAGGTATCCGGCGTGGGGCCGAAGGAGGTACTGGAGAAGGCGGGCGTCCCGGTCCGCAAGGACCTGCCCGGAGTTGGCGAGAACCTCCAGGACCACCTGGAAGTGTACGTCCAGTACAACGTGACGAAGCCAGTGAGCTCCCAGCCCTATCTAAAGAAGTGGCGCCGCCCCTTCCTGGGATTGCAGTGGCTACTGACGAAGAAGGGGCCGGTGGCCACCAGCCACTTCGAGGCAGGGGGCTTCGCCCGCTCCAACGACGCCGAGGACTACCCGAACCTCATGTTCCACTTCCTCCCCATGGCGGTGCGCTACGACGGCACCCAGCCGGAGGGAACCCACGGCTTCCAATTCCACGTGGGGCCGATGTACTCGGACACCCTGGGCCACGTCCACATCACGAGCCCGGACCCGAAGGTCAAGCCGGAGATCATCTTCAACTACTTGGCCACCGGCCAGGATCGCCGGGAGTGGGTGGAAGCCGTGCGCGTGTCCCGTCGGCTGCTGGATACCCCGGCAATGAAGGAATACACGGACGGGGAAATCTCCCCCGGGCCGCAGGTAGAGACGGACGAGGAGATCCTGGAGTGGGTCCGCAACGACGCGGAGACAGCCCTCCATCCCTCCTGCACGGCGAAGATGGGCCCGGCGGAAGATCCCATGGCCGTGGTGGACCCGGACAGCATGCAGGTACACGGGTGCGAGAACCTTTACGTGGTGGACGCCTCGGTCATGCCTATCATCACCAACGGCAACATCTATGCCCCGGTGATGATGCTCGCAGAGAAGGCTGCCGACCTCATCCGGGGCCGCAAGCCGCTCAATCCCGTGAACGTGCCGTTCTACCGGGCCAAGCAGGATATGCCGCTCTACGCCGAGGGCGAGGCCGTGCGGGATCACACGCAGGCCATCCCGGGTGCGGCAGACTAGTTTTGGTTGCTGGCGGGGCCGCCCTGAATCCCCTTGAGGAAGTCCTCGTCGTCAGCGCCGAGACCTCCCTGTCGCCGCAGGATCTCGATCAGCTCCGGCCGGTTCGCCAGCGTCCGCCGCAAGGATTGCTCCCGCCGCCACCGCGCCACCTTCGCGTGGTTTCCGCTGAACAGCACCTCCGGGACATCTAGCCCCCGCCAGGACCTCGGTTTGGTGTAGCTGGGACCCTCCAACAGGCCGTCCTGGAAGCTGTCCTCTTGGTGACTGGCCTGGTTGCCCAGCACACCCGGAATTAGGCGGACGATAGCTTCAGCAATCACCAGAACCGCAACCTCCCCGCCGATGAGCACGTAATCACCGATACTTACTTCTTGCACGCGATAGGTTCTCGCGGCATCCTCGATAACCCTTTGGTCGATCCCCTCATAGCGACCGCAGGCGAAGACCAAGCGGCTGCGCTGGGACCACTCTTCGGCCATCGCCTGGGTGAACAGCTTCCCTGTGGGAGTAGGAACAATCAGGGTAGGGATTTCATTAGCGACATCATCGCAGCGCCTATCATCGTCCCCAGCACCCTCTGTTGCGGTTACATTCAATCGGTGTTGTGCAGCCGTTGTCAGGGAAGCCTGCGCACCGGCAGGGCCAGCCATCGTGGCCACATCTGACAGCGCGGGCCCCCAGACGGTTGGTGTCATCACCATGCCAGGTCCTCCCCCATAGGGGGTGTGGTCCACAGATTTGTGCGCGTCTTTAGCCCAAGAGCGCAAGTTATGTATTCGAATGTCCAGGATCCCTGTTTCGAGGGCCTTCCCCACCAGGGCGTGTCGCAACGGCTCGAAGTACTCAGGAAATATGCTCACAATGTCGAGACGCATGATGGCTACCTACAGCTCCAGCAAACCTTCGGGCGGCTTGATCACGATCAAACCTGCTTCCAAATCCACAATGGGCACAATCGGCCGTTTAAAGGGGATGAGAACACTTCGTCCCGCATTGGGTAGATTCGAGCCCTCATCGATTAGAACCTCGAGCAGTTGCCCTGCTGGGGTGTGCTGAACGCCTGATATATGGCCGATACTGGGACCACAACCCTCCGAAGCTATCCGGGTAAGCCCGTTGTGGACCGCTAAACCAACGAGTTCGTCGTCGTAGAAGGATTCACCATCCTCCTCCGGAAGCGGTTCGGCGTAGAAGCTCAGTCCACGCAAAGACTCGGCACTCGTACGGTCCGTTATTTCCTCGAAGGCGATTAGCATGCGACCCTGGTGCGGACGCATCCCCCGTACCGTTAAGGTCTTTCCTCGCGTCCCCTGCACTCCATCGAGCTGGCTTCCGGGCGCGAAGCGGCGGTTGACATCGTCCGTTGTCACCTCTACGACGACCTCGCCGCGAACACCGTGGGGCTTTACCACTCGCCCAATGCGCACTTTGTCCATGCCGCGTGTTGGCGCCCTCTCCTTGTCGATGGCTATATGACGCCCTGCGCCAGCATGGCGTCTGCGACCTTCTTGAATCCCGCGATGTTCGCACCCACCACGTAATTGCCCGGTTGGTCGTACTCCTCTGCTGTGGTCGCACAGGTTTGGAAGATGTTACTCATGATCGAACGCAGCCGCTTGTCCGTGTAGCCGAAACTCCAGGAGTCGCGAGACGCATTTTGCTGCATTTCCAAAGCCGAGGTTGCCACCCCACCGGCATTCGCGGCTTTGCCAGGTGCGAAGTGGATACCCCGTCGGCGGAAGACGTCCACGGCATCTGCCGTACAGGGCATATTAGCTCCCTCTGCGACATAACGACACCCTTGATCCGCCAAAGTCTTCGCGGCTTCTCCGTCGAGCTCGTTCTGGGTCGCGCACGGCAGTGCCACGTCAGTTTCAATGTCCCAAATGCTCCCCGAGTCTCGATAGGTGACACGATCAACCTCTGCAGCGTAGTCCGACATCCGCCCCCGTCGGCGTTCCTTAACATCCTTGAGCAACTCGATATTGATCCCGTCGGGAGCATGTACGTACCCGGAAGAATCGGACATTGCAATCACGGTGGCACCTAGTTCCTGCGCCTTTTGAGCCGCGTAAATCGCGACATTGCCGGAACCCGAAACGGTAACACGAGCCCCGTCAAAGCGCTGCTTGTCTGCGCTGAGCATCTCTTGGGTGAAGTAGACGGCGCCGTAACCAGTTGCCTCGGTCCTCACCAGGGAGCCTCCCCACTTGAGTCCCTTTCCAGTGAGGACGCCCGATTCGTATTCGTTTGTGAGACGGCGGTACTGACCAAACAAATAACCGATTTCGCGACCACCAACACCTATATCACCGGCCGGAACATCCCGATACTCGCCTATGTGTCGATGGAGCTCCGTCATGAACGACTGACAAAAGGTCATGACTTCACGATCACTTCTACCCTTGGGATCGAAGTCTGCCCCGCCCTTGGCGCCTCCGATCGGCAGGCCTGTGAGGGAGTTTTTGAAAATTTGTTCGAACCCTAGAAATTTAACGATCCCGAGATTGACCGAAGGATGGAACCTTAAACCACCTTTGTAGGGCCCAAGCGTAGAATTGAATTGCACTCGGAAGCCCCTATTAACCTGCACGACTCCGGTGTCGTCGACCCAGGGAACCCTGAAGATAATTTGACGTTCCGGTTCGACCATCCGCTCGATCAACCCGAAGTCGTCATAATGTGCATCTTTTGTGAGTACGAACTTCAGACTTTGCAGCACCTCGTGTACAGCCTGATGGAACTCCGGCTCACCGGGATTCCGGTTTAGGATCTTGTCGTAGTAACCCTTTATCGTCGAGTCAACGGACATCACGGCCTCCTTGGTGCAGGGTTTCACAGTAGATAGCTATCAACACTACGTTCGCAGCCTCATCTGCGAAAGCTATTACCCCCGTGCCGAATAGGGAGTCCCCCTACAGCACCGTATATCGGTGGCGTAGAGGGACCAGTAGCTACAGGAAAACCAGACCCGACGCCTAGTTTTCGGCGTTCTCCGAGGCCTCGGACTTCGCCTGCTGTTCGTCGACTTCATCCTCAGCAGCCGCTTCCGCGGCAGCCTTTGCTTCGGCCTCTTCGCGGGCCTTGCGCTTCTTCTCGGTGATGGCCTCCGCGGTGGGGGCATCCGCAGCCTCGGCGAGAGCAGCGTTGAACAGGTCCAGCTTGGAGGTCTTCTCCGGCTGAGCCTTCAGGGTGCCCTCGGCGCCCTTAAAGCCCTTGAACTTCTGCCAGTCCCCGGTCACCTTCAGCAGGGCCAGAACCGGCTCCGTGGGCTGAGCGCCCACACCGAGCCAGTACTGGGCCCGCTCGGAGTTAATCTCGATGATGGAGGGATCGTACTTGGGCTGGTAGATGCCCAGGTTCTCGATCACCTTGCCGGAACGGCGGGTCCGGGAATCGGCAACCACGACGCGGTACTCGGGGGTCCGAATCTTGCCGAGGCGCTGCAGCTTGATCTTGACGGCCATGACAGGCTCCTTCTCATTTCTTGGTCACTGGGCAGTTCAGGACGCCCGCACCTAGCGTGCGAGCCGGTTCAGCCCTTGAGGTTTAACCTGCGCGTGACCACCGGCCGACCGTAGACGGATCTCGGTGTAACGCAGGGGAAAACAACCTGAGCCATATTACCTGCGCTGTCGCGGTTTGGCCAAAAGCCCCCAGCGCTTACCTACACTGGCGGCCATGCCCCACCACCCTGGCCAGCTCCCCACCCTCCACCACCACTTCGCCTCCGCGCTTCCGGAAATGTCCGTTTCCTACACTCCCCGCAGCGCCGAGGGCGCGGAGCTTGGCGTCTTTAATGAGAAATTGGCCGAGGACCTGGGCCTGGACCCCGACTGGTTGCGTACACCCGACGGCCTCGGGTTCCTCACCGGCACGCGGCTGCATCCGGCAGCCCAACCGGTCGCCCAGGGCTACTCCGGCCACCAATTCGGCGGATTCTCCCCGCGCCTCGGCGACGGGCGCGCAGTGCTGCTCGGGGAACTACACACGCCCGCCGGCCAAACGGTGGACATCCACCTCAAAGGATCCGGCCCCACCCCCTTCTCCCGCGGCGGGGACGGTTATGCCGCGCTGGGACCAATGCTGCGCGAATACCTGGTCAGCGAAGCGATGCACGCGCTAGGGGTTCCCACTACCCGAGCCCTGGCTGTCATTCGGACCGGGGCGCAGATCGTGCGACCCAACACCACCGACCCCGACAAAGCCGGGGTGTTCGAACACCAGCAGGGCGCGATCCTCGTGCGGGTCGCTGGCAGCCACCTGCGGGTGGGAAGCGTCCAGTACGCCCGGCTCCTGCAGACCGAGCAGAACACCGGCCCGCTGGCTCGCCTGCTAGGTGTGGCCCGGGAAAGGCACTATCCTCACCTGCCCCAGGGGGACTACCTGGGCCTGTACCGAGCGGTGTGCCAGGGGCAGGCCGAGCTGGTGGCCCAATGGATGCGGCTGGGTTTCGTCCACGGCGTGCTCAACACAGACAACACCACCTTGTCCGGGGAGACCATCGACTACGGCCCCTGCGCCTTTCTAGACCGCCTAGACCCCGACACCTGGTTCAGCTCCGTGGACACCCACGGGCGCTACGCCTACCGGAACCAGCCCTCCATCATCATGTGGAACCTTGCCCGGCTGGCGGAGGCGATGCTCCCCCTCGTAGACGTGGAGGCCATCGGCGCTGAGCTGGAGGGCTTCCCCGCCGTATACCGACGCGCGTGGCTGGCACACATGGGCCGAACACTCGGCCTTAGCGCCCATCTACAAGCCGACCCTGCTACCCGGGACGTGGCTACCGCCCTTATCGACGAACTGCCGGGGACCTTGCACGCCGCCGAGCTCGACATGCACCACTTTTACCGGGACCTGGCCTACCGAGACCTGGCCGCTGGAACCGTGGAGGCTCCGACCCCGCAACTGCGCGATTGGATCGCCCGCTGGGGCGACCTCCGGCCGGACCGCGCCGCCATGGCCGAAGTTAATCCCCTCATTATTCCCCGCAACCACGTTCTGAACGCGGCACTCGGCAACGCAGAAGCAGGCGACATGGGGCCTTACCTGCGGCTTCTGGATGCGGTCACCCATCCCTTCCGGGACAGCGCCGACGTGCGGGAGTTGGACCGGCCCGCTCACCCGGACGCGGCCAAAACGACCACATACTGCGGGACTTAATCGCCGCCGGGCCTGGTTGCTGCAGGGCCTACTGATGTCGATATAGCCTGCGTGTTTACGGACCATTCCTCTGAGAGATCCCATTGGAGCTTCCCCATGACGACCATTCTGATCTCGCCCGGGTATACGAATTCAGGCCCCGATCACTGGCAGACCCTTCTCGAGGGTAAATTCACACATACCCTCAGGGTCCAGCAGAAGTCCTGGGACCTGGTCGAGCGTCAAAGCTGGATAGAAGGAATCCAAGCAGCGGTGGACAGGATCCCAGCGCAAGACGACATCCTTATGGTAGGTCACAGTTGCGGGGCTGTAGCAGTTGCACAATGGGCATGTGAGATGCCCATCGAACGGCGAGTGAAGGCACTGATCCTCGTGGCGCCAGCAGATGTGGAAGCCCAACGGGCCCTGCCCGCTATTTCTCCCCAGGCACCGCTCCCATCTACGCCTATCCCATACTCATCTCTGTTGGTCACAAGCGATGATGATCCCTTTTTGACGAGCGAGAGGGCACGCCAATTCGCTCGCCAGTGGCAGGTTTCCCCGCACCACCACTTCGAAAGCGGAGGACATTTCGCGACGAACGACGGATTTGGGCAATGGCCGTGGATCGACGAGATTATCGGTCAATTCGCGGAATACTAGGGCCAATTGTCGCGGCAAGGACGCCGGTGCTGGCCGGGGGATTTCGATTCCCGATAGTTGGGTTTACCGGCCTCGGGGCGGCTTGCCCTTCTTCTCCATCTTGCCGAAATCCAACTTGGAGAAGTCGATGTCTTCGAAACCCGGGGGCATCTGCTGCTGAAGGGCCTTGAGATCCGGCATACCCTGTGGCATTCCCTGGGGCATCCCCTGCGGCATCGCGTTGGGGCCGACGTTCGGCCGCTGTCCCCCGCGGGGCCGGTTGTTCTTGCCCTTCTTACCCTTCTTGCCCTTGCGCTGCTTCTGCTTCTTCGTGGCGGAACGGCCGCCCATTCCGAACTGCCCGGCCATCTTGGACATCATCTTGCGGGCCTCGAAGAACCGCTCGACAAGCTGGTTGACTTCCTGGACGCTCACGCCTGAACCGTTAGCGATGCGCTTGCGCCGGGAGGCGTTGAGGATCTTCGGATCCCGTCGTTCGGCGGGGGTCATGCCGCGAATGATGGCTTGGATTCGATCGAGTTGCTTCTCGTCGACCATGTCCGCCAACTGGTTCATCTGGGAACCGCCGGGCAGCATTTTCAGGATGTTGCCCATTGGGCCCATCCGGCGGATCATCATCATCTGATCCAAGAAGTCCTCCAGCGTCAGCTCCCCGGAGGCCATGCGCATCGCGGAGCTCTGCGCCTGCTCCTGGTCCATGACCTGCTCGGCCTGCTCGATGAGCGTGAGAACATCCCCCATGCCCAGAATGCGGGAGGCCATTCGATCCGGGTGGAAGGTATCGAAATCCTCCAGCTTCTCACCGGTGGAGGCGAACATGATGGGCTTGCCGGTGACTTCCCGAATGGAAAGCGCGGCACCACCGCGGGCGTCGCCGTCCAGCTTGGTCAGGACCACACCCGTGAAGTCGACGCCATCCCGGAAGGCCTCCGCCGTCGTCACCGCATCCTGGCCGATCATCGCATCGATGACGAACAGGACCTCGTCCGGTTCCACCGCGTCCCGGATGTTCCGGGCCTGGCGCATGAGCTCCTCGTCAATGCCCAGACGACCGGCGGTGTCGATGATGACGATGTCGTGCTGAGTGCGGTAGGCCTCCTCAATGCCGCGCTGTGCGACATCGACGGGGTCACCGTGACTCGTACCCAGCTCGTGATCGTGGGAGTCCAGGCTAGTGCCGGGATCCGGGGCAAACGTAGGCACACCGGCCCGCTCACCGACGATCTGGAGCTGCTGCACCGCGCCCGGGCGCTGCAAGTCACAGGCCACGAGCATCGGGGTGTGCCCCTGCTTGGCCAGATGGCGGGCGAGCTTGCCGGCCAGGGTCGTCTTACCGGCACCCTGCAGGCCGGCGAGCATGATGATCGTCGGCGGGTTCTTGGCCAAATTGAGCCGGCGGGTTTCCCCGCCGAGGATCCCCTGCAGTTCCTCGTTAACGATCTTGATGACCTGCTGCGCGGGGTTAAGCGCCTCGGAGACCACAACCCCGTTGGCGCGTTCCTTGATCCGCTTGATGAAGGCGCGCACGACGGGCAGGGAGACGTCTGCCTCCAGCAACGCGAGCCGAATCTCGCGGGCGGTCGTGTTGACGTCCTCCTCCGTCAAGCGCCCCTTACCGCGCAGGCCCTTGAGCGCTCCGGATAGACGGTCTGATAGCGACTCGAACACGCTTCTGCTAGCTCCCTACCTCAGCGACAATGATTCCACCGTGTTGTTGCGCACACACGATAATCTCCCCCACTGTACAGCCGGGGGAGATGAGCAACCGGAAATGGCGGCCTAGTCGAGATCGACCGCGTCGTCCACCTCGGAGGTGCGGCTAGTGCCCCGGGCCCCCTTGTTGCGGCTGGCGGCAACGGCGCCCTCGGGGATGGCGTTGACCCCCGTGTCCACGGTCATCGTCGAGTCCTCGTAGTTGTAGGCGGACTCGCCGTGGTGGGAAGTGTCGATGCCAGCAATCTCGTCGTCGCCGGAGATACGCCAACCCATGGTTGCCTTCAGAGCCAGGCCGAGGATCATGGTGATGATGGCGCAGTAGATGGCAGCCCCGCCCGCAGTCACGGCCTGGACGGCGAGCAGCTTGAAGCCGTCGGCGCCGCCACCGGTAAGAATGCCGCTGCCCTTCGCAAGGAAGCCGATGCACAGCGTGCCCCAGATACCGGCGACGAGGTGCAGGCCGACCACATCCAGGGAATCGTCGAACCGAAACCGGTACTTCAGGCCCACGCCGATGGCTGCGAGGATGCCGCCGATGAACCCGGCGATCAGCGACGTCAGCGGGGTCAGCGCTCCAGCTGCGGGGGTGATGGTGACCAGACCCGCAACCACACCGGATGCAGCGCCGACGGAGGTGACGTGCCCGTCACGCAGCTTTTCCGCCAGCAGCCAGCCCAGCATCGCGGCACAAGCGGCGGCGGTGGTGTTTAACCAGGCCAGGCCGGCCAGCCCATCCGCGGCGAAACCGGAACCGGCGTTGAATCCGAACCAACCGAACCACAGCAATGCCGCGCCAAGCATAACCAGCGGGACGTTGTGCGGCCGCTGCATGGATTCCATGAACCCGTGGGAGCGGCCGATGATGACGGCGAGCACCAGGCCCGCCACGCCCGCATTGATGTGGACGACGGTGCCACCAGCGAAGTCGATGGGAGCGATGGCGGCGACGGTATCTGCCCCGTCCTTGACTGTGCCGAACATCATCGCGGCCAAACCGTTCTCATTCCCGGAGAGCAGACCGCCACCCCAAACCATGTGGGCCATGGGAAAGTAAGAGAGGGTCGCCCACAGCAGGGTGAAGGTTAACCACGTTGAGAACTTCACGCGGTTAGCGAGGGAGCCGGAGATGATGGCAACCGTGATGGAGGCGAAAGTCACCTGAAAGGCAATGTCGATGACGTTGGCGTAGCCGTGATCTCCAACGAGGTAGTTACCCGCCGCATCCGTGACCGAATCCCGCAGCCCAAAGTACTGCAGGGGATTGGCGACGATCCCCGCGAAGGACTCCTTGCCGTAGGACATAGACCAGCCCCACAGGACATAGACCACGCCCACGACGCCGAGGGAACCGAAGGACATCATCATCATGTTGATGGCGGATTTCTGGCGTGACATGCCGCCGTAGAAGAGCGCTAGTGCTGGCGTCATCAGCAACACTAACCCCGCGCTCATCAATATCCATGACGCATTGCCGCTCGCTGCGGCGGTTTGATCCGGTGTCATTAGGAAACGGTTCTCCTCAGGTGGGCTAAATATGGCTAGTTTCCCATTGAACGGGGCCTGTGTTTCGCCGAGACGTGCAGCGATGTTTCGGGGCAGTTAAAAAAACGGTGTTTTGTTTCGGTTGTGTTTCCGGGTGTGGCCGGTTTGGGGGTACGGCCTAGCCCAGAAGTGCGTCGACGAAGCTTTCCACTTCGAAGGGCGCGAGGTGGTCGGCTCCCTCGCCGAGTCCCACGAGTTTGACGGGTACCCCGAGCTCCTCCTGCACCTGGAAGACGATGCCGCCCTTAGCGGTGCCATCCAGCTTGGTGAGGACGACTCCGGTGATGTCCACCACGTCCCGGAAGACCCGAGCCTGCATGAGGCCGTTTTGCCCGACGGTGGCGTCCAGGACGAGGAGCACCTCATCGACCTTGGCCTTCTTTTCCACCACCCGCTTGACTTTGCCCAACTGGTCCATCAGGCCGACGGAGGTGTGCAATCGACCGGCGGTGTCGATGAGAACCACATCCACTCCCTCTTCGGTGCCCCGGGCCACGGCGTCGAAGGCCACGGAGGCCGGGTCCGCCCCCTCCTTGCCCCGGACTGTGCGTGCCCCCACCCGGCGGCCCCAGGTTTCTAGCTGGTCGGCGGCGGCGGCACGGAAGGTGTCCGCTGCGCCGAGGAGCACGGTGCGTCCCATTCCGATGAGAACCCTGGATAGCTTGCCGGTTGTGGTCGTTTTTCCTGTGCCGTTGACGCCCACAACCATGATCACACCGGGCTTGCCCTCATAGGGCATGGCCTTGATGCTGCGATCCAGGTCTGGTTTGCAGGCCTGGATGAGGGACTCCCGCAAAAGGGCCCGGGCTTCCTGCTCATTGGAAACACCGTGGGTAGCGATCCGCTCCCGAAGATCCTCCACAACGGCAAGGGTGGTCTTGGTGCCGAGGTCCGCCATGAGCAGAATGTCCTCGATTTCTTCCCAGGAGTCTTCGTCGAGATCGCCGGCCGAAAGGATTCCCAGGACACCCCGGCCAATGACGTTCTGAGATTTCGCCATCCGTCCCCGCAGCTTGCCCAACCGCCCGGCGACGGGAGCAATCTCCTCGCGGGGTTCAGGTTCGGGTTCAGGCTCCGGCTCAGGCACCACCTCAGGTTCTGGTTCAGGCTCCGGCTCCGGCACCGCCTCAGGTTCAGGTTCAGGTTCAGATTCAGGCACCACCTCCGGCTCCAGCACCGCCTCAGGTTCAGGCTTCGTCTCAGTCTCAACCTCCGGCCGCCGCACCGGCTCCTTCTCCAGCATGCCCACTCCACCGGCAGTGAAGTCGAATCCCCCCTTCGCCTGGTAATTGCCCGAACCGGGCTTCTGCTGCTCAATCTCCTGCTTCGGCTCAAAGGAGATCTGCTTCTCCTTCTGCCGACGCAACCCGAAGACGACGAGCAGCGTCACCAGAAGGATGACAAGGACGACAACAATAACTATCCACACGACCGGTGAGAGATTCATACCCCCCAGTCAAACAGATGACGCACTTCGCTGCCGCTACCATGTGCCACCATGCCCGCCTTTCTGCGTGAGATCCCGCTGACGGGGCCGTATATCACGTGGATCCTTGCGGCCGTGGCCGCCGCGACCTTCGCCGCGCTCGTCGCCGCCGTACCCCTTGGTCACCGTGTGCGCGCAACCGTCTTCAGCCTGGTATTCGCCGCAGCGATCTGCGCCATCGGTGTGGGCCTCACTGTCTTCGGCTTCCGTCTTTCCTTATCCGAGATACCCCCACTATTCATCCTCGGCGGAGCGTTCTTCTTCGCGAGCTTGTTGATGGCGTCCTACAGCATCTCCCAGGACTGGCGCCGCATCTGGGCGCTGATCCCCCTCAGCGTGGCCCTCACCGTCGCGCTCCTCAGCGCCAACCAGGCCTTCGTGCTCTACCCCTTGGTGTCCACCCTCGCCGAGGATCCCAGCTACACCCCCATCACCACCACCCAGCTACACCGAGACGTCCCCACGACGAGCACCTCTCAGTGGCGCCCGCCAACCCGGATGCGCGCCAAGGGCTCCCTGGTCACCACCACGCCACCGGCCCCGATGAGCCGATTCCACGCGCGCCCCGCCTCCGTCTACCTCCCCCCGGCCTGGTTCACCTCCCCCCGCCCCCAGCTCCCGGTGCTCGTCCTGCTTAACGGAGTCCCGGGAGCCCCGGAGGACTGGTTCGATCAGGGATTGGCCGCGGATGTCGCCGACGATTATCAGCGCACCCACCACGGTCTGGCCCCCATCATCGCGGCCGTGGACTCCTCCGGGGGCCAGTGGAAAAACCCGGTGTGCACGGACTCCCCCTTGGGCAACGTCAACACCTACCTTTCGGTGGACATCCCGCAGTGGCTGCGCACAGAGTTTGGCGCAACCGGGGATCAATCCCGCTGGACCATCGGCGGCTTGTCCTACGGCGGCACCTGCGCGCTACAGATCATCACCAACAACTCCACCGCGTACGGCAGCTTCCTGGACTTCTCCGGCGAGAAGACCCCCAACATCGGCGGCAACGAGAAAGCCACGATCGACGCGGCCTTCGAGGGCAACGAGGCCCTGTTCCGCTCCCGCAACCCGGAGGACATCATGAGCCACCGGACCTTCCCCCACATCCACGGCCGATTCGTCGCCGGCAATCACGACACGAACGCCGTACACGACCTCTACGACCTCAACCGGGTCGCCGCCCGCGCGGGGATGCACACCGCCTTCGAGCTCGTTCCCGGCGGCCACACCTACGAAGCCTGGCGCGAAGCCCTCCGGCGCACCTTCGGCTTCGTCGTCGACCGCGGGCAGCTCCCCCCGGAGGGCTAGCGCCCGCCCTGCGGCTTTGCCAGCGGGAAGGCGAGCGACTCGCGGATGGTGTGCCCCGTGATGAGCATCACCAACCGGTCCACCCCAAGCCCCAGGCCGCCGGTCGGGGGCATACCGAACTCCAGGGCGCGGAGGAAGTCCTCGTCCACCTCCATCGCCTCCGGGTCTCCCCCGGCGGCGGCGAGCGACTGTTGCTCCAACCGTCGGCGCTGCTCGACCGGGTCCGTCAGCTCGGAGTAGGCTGTGCCCAGCTCCACCCCCCAGGCGACAAGATCCCAGCGTTCGGTGACGCCCGCAATGCTGCGGTGCTGGCGGGTCAGGGGGGACACGGAGGTGGGGAAGTTGGTGTAGAACGTGGGTCGCTGGGTGGTCTCCTCCACGAGGTGTTCGTACATCTCCAGCGCGACCTGCCCGGCATCCCAATCCGGGCGCCAGGGCACCCCGGCCTCCTCGCACAGCGCGGTCAGCTCACCCACCGGCGTCTCCGGGTTCACGCTGATGGCGCGGCCGAGCTGCTCGCTGAGCTTCTCGGACACGGCCTCGTGGAGCGTCTTGACCGGCCAGTCCCCGGAGATGTCCACCCACGTGCCCGGTTCCGGCCCCGGCACCTTGCACTCCCCGTGGACAGCCCGGGCGGCGGCCTGGATGAGTCGCTGGGTCAGCAGGCGCATGCTCTCGTAATCCCCGTGGGCCTGGTAGGCCTCCAGCACGGTGAACTCGGGGTTGTGCGTGGCGTCCACGCCCTCGTTGCGGAACACCCGGCCCAGCTCGAAGATGCGCTCCGCCCCGCCGCACATGAGCCGCTTGAGGTACAGCTCGGGGGCGATGCGCAGGTACAGATTCATGCTGTAGGCGTTGATGCGGGTGATGAAGGGCCGCGCGTTGGCGCCGCCGTGAATGCGCTGCAGCACGGGGGTCTCCACCTCCATGAAGGCGTCCTCGTGCAGCACGTCCCGCAAAGCTCGCAGGACTTGGGCGCGGGCCAGCACGGCGCTGCGGGCCTCCGGGTTCACGGTGAGCTCTAAGTGGCGGTCGCGGATGCGCCGCTCCGGGTCGGTGAGCCCGTGGAATTTGTCGGGTAGGGGGTGCAGTGACTTCGCCTCGATGGCCAGCTTCTCCACCAGCAGGGACTTGTGCCCAGTGCGGGAAAAACCCACGGTGCCGGTGGCCCGCACGAGGTCGGCGAGGTCCACGTCGGCAGTTGCGTCGGCGAGGTCCTGCCCGCCCCGACGTTCGATGATCATCTGGGCCTGTCCGTGGAAGTCCTCCACCACGAGGAAGGTCACCCCACCGAAGCAGCGGCGGGCGGTCACGCGCCCGGCGATGCTGGCCGGGGAGTTATCCGGCAGATCCGCGATCTCGGCGCAGCGGGCGGTGGGGACGACCGCTCCGGGCCAGGGGTCCACGCCGCGCTGTTGCATGCGTTCGGCGGCGGCCATGCGCACCCCCACCTGCTCCGGAACGCGTCGGCTGATGGAGGGCGCGGACAGTTCCTGCCGGAACGTCTCTGTGTTGGCGTAGGCGGCCTGGGCGCCGGGGTCGTGGCGGACCCAGGTGGTGGTGGTCCGCGTGGAGCGGCTCGGTGTAAGGGAGGGTACGAAGCCTTCGGCGATTCCGGACGCCAATCCAATGCGCGGCATCAACAGGGAATCCCCGAAGCAGATGTACCTGGGCACCCACTGGGGCCGGTACTTCTCGTTGGAGCGGTAGAGCGTTTCCATCTGCCACCAGCGGGAGAGGAACACCAGGACCTTGCGGCTGAGCCGAGTCAACGGCCCGATGCCGAGTTTGTTCTCCGTAACAAAGACCTGCTGGAACACGCTGAAGTTCAGCGAGATCCGCCGCACGCGAATCTGATCGGTCGCACACAGGTGGGCCACCATGGTCTCCACGGTGCCGTTGGGGGCGCTGCGGGCGCGGCGCATGAGGTCCAGGCTCAGCCCATCCTTGCCCCACGGCACGAATGAAAGCTGGCCCACTACCTCCCCGCTGTCGCCCTGCAGGGCCTCCACCAGCACGCAGTCCCCGTCGGCGGGATCCCCCAGCCGGGACAGGGCCATGGAAAATCCCCGCTCCTCCGTGGTATCCCGCCAGGCATCGGCGCGCCGGATAACGTCCTGCATCTCCTTCTCGGATAACTGGCTGTGGCGCCGGATGCGCACGCTGAGCCCCTTGCGCTGGGCGTGGGCAACGGAGTGGCGCACCGACCTGAACTCGGGGTCGTTGAGTCGGAATTGATCGGTGTGCACCACGGCCTCGTTGCCCAGTTGAGTCACGCTGAGGCCGTGTCGCCGGTAGGCCCGGGCCCCGCGCTCGGAGGCGCCCATCACCGCGGGGACCCAGCCGTACGTGCGGGCGTGCTCGAGCCATGCCTGGATGGCCGCATCCCAACTACTCGGATCCCCGATGGGGTCCGCGGAAGCCAGGCAGACCCCGATGTGCTCCCGGTAGGTCACGGCCGCCCGCCCGTCCGGCGCGTACACCACGGACTTGTCGCGCCGGGTGGCGAAGTACGCCAGGGAGTCCTCGCCGTTGAACCTGGCGATCATCGCGCGCACGGCCGCCTCGTCCTTGGCGGACATGCTGGAATCCTCGCGAATGGAACGCAACAGCAACCACGCCGAGCAGATAATGACCAGGGCGGCGGCAGAGGAGACTACAAGAGCCACCCACCGGGGCGGATGGCCGGTGAAGTACTCGTTCTCCGCCACGGCGAGGGCGAAGACGTGGTTCAGGACCCACGGCCAGTGCTCATCGACGGGCAGGCGCCCGGGGACCTCCCGCACCAGCAGGAACCCCAACACGGAGACCACCGCGGATCCGCCGACCCACATCGCCAGCGCCCGCCACACGGATCCCTTTGTCGTGCGGGCGTTGAACTGCCGCCGGGTCAGGATGAGCAGCACCAGCAGCACGGCCTGCAGCACGGCCCCGGCGATGTAGAAGCCGTGATCGTGGCGCGGCAGGTCTTGCTCGGACCAGAACAGCAGGATGTTCGCGTTGGAGACGTTGAGCAGGACCACGAACACCGTCATGATCACCCACCCCACCCGCTTGCGGGCCATGAGGGCCCCGCCCAGCAGGAAGAGCACCACGCACCAGGCGAAGGAGCCCACGGGCATGGGGAAGAGGAAGCCGAGCAGGCGCTGCACGCCGTGGAAGGAGCGCTGCAGGAACCCGGCGAGCGAGAGGAACATCCCGAATACCGCGTAGGCGCACATGAACGCACCGAACAAACGGGGAAACGCGGTATATCCGCCGGATGCTTTGACTGCCATGCGGGACATAATCAGTCACAATTGCACGCCGATCAAGCCTCCGGGCCGAACACCCCTAAAACCATGGCATCCGCCGCCGCGAGATCCCCGGTGACCAGGTCCGGGACGAGGCGCGCCATCTCCGCCCAGCCGGGGTAGGCCTGGGGCAACTTCCCCAGGTTCTGCAGGTGACCGTGGGCGTGCATGCGGGTCGCCAGGGCGAAGATCATGCTGATCACCGGGGCCAGGGCCCAACGGTTGCGGGCATCCTCGGTATCCACTCCCTCCAGCCGGTCGAGCCGGACGCGGGCGGAAACGTAGAGCTGCCGGTTGGTGGACTTGATCCGGCGCAGCACGCTCACTGCGGTGGTCATCAACTGGGGATCCGCCAACAGGTCGGAGAGCTCCTGTCGGTGGGTGAACGTGTCGAACACGGCGATGAGCCGGCTGTTGTCGTCGGAGAGGGCCCCGGGAACCACTCCGGCCCCGCCGAAGAACATGTCCAATACGGCGGCTTGCTGGGCTGGGTCCATGTGAGCGATCTGCACGGTGGTGTGGTCGATGCAGGCGGTCTCCAAGGAGGTGTCCCGCCCGGTGTGGACGGTGGTGGCCAAGTTGCTCCCCGCGATCTCCGCCAACTGCTGGAGCAGGGCTTTCGCGCGGCTACGGTCGGGTTCGGCGTCCTCGTTGAGGCAGGCCCACTCCCCCATGATCTCCAGGGCGGAGATCCACACGGCCCCGGTCCGCTCCCCCGGCCCTTCCGGCGCGGCGAAGCTGGAGTGCACGAGCCCGGAGGCGATGAACTGGGCGGGGCGATCCTGCGCGGGCACGAGAGACTGGGCCATCGCGTGCACGGATTCGCGGGGATGCCGGGTCAGCGCGGTCCGGATTTTGTTCAGCACCGGCTGGGTGATGTCGGTGCGGCCCTGCAGCCATCCGGCCTGCACATCCCACAGGGTAGGCAGAACCTCCGGGGCGGTGGGGATTTCCGGCAGGTCGTGCTCATCTGCGGCGAGGAATGCCGAGAGCTGGGCGAAGTTGGTGGCGTCCCCAAGACCGAAAGAGCCGGGGGCGGAAACGGTGACGCTGCGCTGCCCGGGCCCCACGGGCGCCCGCAGGTCGGAGAAGCGATCGGGGGCATGCAACTGCACGGCCAGCGGCCCGGCCCCCACCAGTTCCGCGGGGAGGTGGGCCACGTGATCGCCGCCGACGTGGACGGTGCGGGCGGGCTCCCACGGCGCCGTCAGCGGCCACACCCAGGCCTGGGACCAATCCGGGGCCTGGTCGAAACGCAACTGAGCCTGCGCGTCGGCGGTCTGCTCGTAGACGGCGCTCCACTGCTCCTGCGCTCGGATGTTGGCGATGCGCACGCTGATCCGTTTGCCCGTGCCCACGTCGGTGAACTCCAGCTCCACGCTCCCCTCCGCCAGGCTGGCCAGGGAGGCCGCACCCGCTCCCAGCTCGGCGACCCAGGTGATGTTGTCTACGGTGTGCAGGGGCATGGTCCGCTGCGGGGACCCGTGGCGGTTGCGGATAACGATCCGGGGATTGTCGATGGCGGGGTCCTCGGAATGGGAACTGTGGACGCCACTGCCCGGGCGCACCCGGAACTTCGCCGCCGTGTTGATCCAGGCCGCGGCGGTGGTGATGGCCTCCGTGCGCCACATGGGATCCTCCCCGATGAGGGGGAGCTGGTAGCGCAGGCGCGGGGGCAGGATGACGATGGGCAGGGCATCCCCCGCATCCGTTTCCACGACGGCGGTGCCGTAGCGTTCCTGCGGGCCGATGGCGATCGGCGGAAGGGTCTCGAAGGGCTTATCGCCCGGCAGCAGGCGCACGGTGACCGCCGACAGGCCCCCGGACAGCGGCAGGCGCGTGCTCGCCGCAGGGCCTTGGCTGTCCGCGGCGACCCGCAGCCCCTCGATGATGGCGTGCTCGTGCCGGAAAGACTCGTTGCGGGGCCCGCGCAGCCGGACGAGGTACTCCCCCACCCAGGGGCTGTCGTAGGCATCCGGGTCGAAGACCTCGAACACCCCGCCCTCCGCCGGGACCTCCAGCGGTTCCTCCTCGGAGACATCCTCCCCCACCTCCCCGGGCCCGGCATACGCGGATACGGAGAGGTACCACGTTTCCGTCGCGCCGGAGATCGTCGGGGGGAACTCGACCTGGAGGCCGTCGGAGTAGACCTGCTTGCCGGTGGCCGTCTGCACGGCCCACACGGCCTCTCCCCCATCGCTGAAGCGCACCCGCTGTCGGGGGTCCACGGCGCGCACCCCCGCCATCGCGGGTTGGCGCTGGCCCGGCTGGCCGACGTGCAGGCTTAGCGCCTCCGTCAGATCCAGCAGGCGAATGACCCAGCCCTCCCAGGCCTTGACGTTGTGCTCCTGCTCCACGGTAATGTCCCGGTCCCGGACGAGGTCGACGGCCCTCGCATCCGCGGGGCAGACCACCCACACGCTGGAGTGGTGCAGACAGGCCCGGTCGGTGAGGTCCATCCCCCGCGCGCTGAAGATGAGCACGGGATCCTCGGTGTCCACGAGGGGCAGGCTCCAGTGCTGGCCGTCGGTGGTGTTGCGCACCGAGATCTCCCGCAGCGGGCGGCGGATGGGGATGTCCACGATCTCGCTGAGCTGCTGCTCCGGCTGCAGGTCCTGGCCCGGGCGGTCGGCACGGCCGGTGCGGAATGCGGCGGGGTGGCCGTCGAAGTCGAGGCGCCAGCGCACTTCGGCGCCGGGGGTGTTCTCCAGGTGCTGGGCGGGCAGGCGCAGGACGACGCGGTTGCGGGGCGCGTCCAGGCGGATGCGCGGTTGGTTTTCTCTATGGGCGACGCCAACACGGTGACGCCGGTCCACCAACCCCGCCGGGCGTTCCCGGAGTTCCTCGATAACGTCCTCCCGCACGAGCGCGGGCAGACCCAGCTCCTGCGGGGAGGGCAGGGTGTACTGCCAGCTATGGGGGTGTTCGTGGGCGTGGTGGACGATCCGCACGATGGGCTCGATGAGGCGGGCGGCGCGCTCCGGCTGGGTGGCGCAGAGGGGGCCGGCCTGGATGTCCTGCTTAGCGAGGGCGGCGACGATGGCGGCGGCTTCTTCGGCGGCGGGCTGCTCGTTCCCGGCGTTTAAGCGCTCGTCGATGAGCTCGATGATCTCGGGGATCCAGTCGGTAGCTAACCCGACGTGGGCGAAGAGTCGGCCGAGCTCCCCGTCGGGCCCGGTGGAGGCGGAGTCCACTGGGTCTAGGCCGGCGGCGGAGAGCAGGTCACGGTAGCGCCCCTCGATGAG
This sequence comes from Corynebacterium heidelbergense, assembly GCF_028609845.1. Lineage (NCBI taxonomy): Bacteria > Bacillati > Actinomycetota > Actinomycetes > Mycobacteriales > Corynebacteriaceae > Corynebacterium > Corynebacterium heidelbergense. Next base: position 1,389,539 of record NZ_CP063191.1, read on the forward strand.
GGCGAGCCGGTCTGCGGTGGGTTCCAGCTCCAGGCCGGCCCAATACTCCCGGGGTAGCTCGCGGACCTCGTTGAGCCGGGCTGCGCGGGTGAGGAGCGTGGCGGCAGTCAGGGCGGGGCAAGCCGCCAGGAGTCCCGCTAGATCCGCGCCGGCCGCCAGTTGGCGGCGCAGGAAGGTGCCGTAGAACCGGGTCATCCGCTCGAGGTCATCGCCCCCGGTATCCAAGTCCACGAACAGGTCCAGCTCGGCGAAGCGGGCGGCGAGGTCCGCTTCCGTGCTGGAAGCCCAGGTAAGGAGGGTATCTGCGAGGTCTGCGATGGGGCTAGCGGTCACGGGTGACGAGTCTAGACGAGTTCATCCGCTGCGAGATCACCCTGGTCACGCCGTCTCCCCGCATGGTCACGCCGTAAAGCACATTCGCTACGTCCATGGTGGGTTTTTGGTGGGTGATGACGATGAGCTGGCTGTCCTTGCGCAGCTCCTCGAACAGGGCGATGAGGCGGCGCAGGTTGACGTCGTCCAGCGCGGCCTCCACCTCGTCCATGACGTAGAAGGGGCTCGGCCGGGCGCGGAAGATAGCCACGAGCATTGCCAGCGCGGTTAGCGATTTCTCCCCACCGGACAGCAAGGACAGCCGCTTGACCTTCTTGCCCGGGGGCCGGGCCTCCACCTCGATGCCGGTGGTCAACATGTCCTCCGGGTCGGTGAGCACCAGACGGCCCGCGCCCCCGGGGAAGAGCGTGGCGAAGACCTTCGGGAACTCGGCCTCCACATCCCGCCAGGCCTCCGTGAACAGGGTAAGGATCGTGTCGTCCACGTCCTCGATGACTTCCCGCAGATCGGAGCGGGCCCGCTCTACATCGTCGAGCTGGTTAGACAGGAAGGAGTAGCGCTCCTCCAGGGCCTTGTACTCCTCGAGGGCCAGGGGGTTCACCTTGCCCAGCTTTCCCAGGTCCCGCTCGGCCTTCTTGAGCTCAGCTGCCGTCTCGACGCGGTCAAAGTCCTCCGGCAGCTCTTCGGCCAGCAGGGACTGGGCGTTCATGCCGAGCTGTTCCATCGCCTGGGTCAGCGCCTGCTCCAGCTTCAACTGGGCCTGGCTGCGCGCGAGGTCCGCTTCGTGGGCGCTGTCCGTGCTGCGGCTGAGTTGCGCGACCAGCGCGGAGACCCGATCGCGCTGGGTACCCATCGTGGCTTGCCACTGTTTGTGGGTGTGTTCGGTGAGGGTGCGGTCCTGCTCGGCGCGGGCCAGAGCATCGTCGATGCGCGCACCCACGCGGCGGGCCTGCTCCAGCACGGTCTGCGCCAACTGACGGGCCGCGGCGCGGCGGGCCCGGGCCACCTCGTGCTGCTTGCGAGCCGCTTCCTCCTGGCGGGCCTGCCGGCGCAGGCCCTCGGCTCGGCCGCGGACCGCCCCGGCTCGCTCCTCCGCCGTGCGCAATTGCAGGCGCGCCTCAGTCTCCATCGCCTTGACCTGGCCCAGGCTCGCCGCGGCCGCATCCCTCGCCGCCGTGGAGGGCTGGGCCTGCTCCTCGGTGTCCTCGATCCGCGAGACCCGGTCCGCGAGCTGGAGAACGTGGGCATCGGCTTCATCCACGGCGGCCTCCGCTCGGTTGCGCTCCGCCGTGGCCCGGTCCAGTTGACGGCGCGCGGCCTCCACAGCCTTGGCCGCCGCTTTCTCGCGCTGCTCAGCACCGCGCAGCGCCGCCCGGTGTTCGTGGAGCCCGGCCCGCGCGCCGGCGGCCGTGGAGCGCAGATGGGCCGCAGCCTCCAGGGCCCCCTCCAGGCTGGCCCGGATGTCCGCCAGCTCGCGCTGCTTGGCCTCTGCTTCCTCGGCGGCCCGGCGCACCTTCTCGGCCAAGTCCACCGGGGTGGATCCCCCCTCCCCGGCAGCGACCCACCCCGCCCCGAAGAGGACCCCCTGCCGGGTCACTGCCCGCAGCCGCGGATCCTTCTCCACCACCTCCCGGGCCTGCTGAGCATCCCCCACAGCCACGACATCCACGAGCAGCGCCGTGAGCGCCCCCGCCAGCTCCTTGGGTGCCCGCACGTGATCCAGCAACCACGTCCCCACCGGCGGGGTGGTGGACAGCCGCCAGGGCTCCCCATCCCCCTCCGCCAGCAGAACCGCGCGCCCCTGCTCCGCCTCGGCGAGCGCGCTGACCATGGCGTCCACAATGGACATATCCCCAGGCGTGATCACGCCGTGGACCGCCGCCGGCCCCAGCGCGCTGGACAGGGCCTTCGCCCAACCCCCCTCCGCCGTGACGGCCTCCGCGACACTGCGGGCGCTGGCCTCCAACTGCCGAGCTGCCCGCACCGCTACCGCCGCCCCCTCCGCCGGGCGCAACTGATCCTCCCAGGCCCCGATGTGCGCCTGCAGGGAGGCGATCTCGCGCTCCAGGGCGCGCTCGCGGTCACGAATGCTCTCCGCGTGCGCTTCCGCACTCGCAGCTTCCCGCTGCGCCCGGGACATGGCCTCCTCCAGCCCCTCCCCGGCGCCGCGGGCCTCGTCCCCCTGCTGCGCGGCCACCTGGGATTCGCCCTCGGCCGCCTCCAACGCCTCCTGCGCGTGCTCCACGGCCACCGAGCTGCGCGCCGCCTCCTGTTTGGCAGCATCCAGCCGGGCCTGGGCGGCCTCGTGCTGGGTCAGCAAACGCACCGCCCCCTCCCGGCGGTCTGCAATGGCCCGGACCTGTGCCATGTGCTCCCGGTCCGCTTCCCGGGCGGCCTCCTCCCGCTCCTGAACCTCCTCCCGAAGCGTCTCCAGCCGCTCGAAGGCCTCTTCCACGGCCTCGTCCAGCTCGATCTGCTCCTCCTCCGCCCGCTCGGCCCTTGCCAAGAGGCCTGCGGGATCCGGGCCGGTCCAGGCAGCTTCCTCCACGTTCTCCGCGCGGTCCCGGGCGATGCGGATGGTGGCGGCGTTCTTCTCCGCGACGGCCGAAAGGCGATACCACAGGGTCCGGGCGGATTCCGCGGCCTCCAGGGCGGTGCGCAGCTCCTCTTCCGTCCGATTCAGCTCGGCACTGCTCTGCTCGTGCTGTTGCTGGAGTTCCGCGACCTGCTCGGCGAGCTCCGCGGAGCGCCGGGTTGTGCGGTCTAACTCGGCGGAGAGGGTATGGGCGGCGTGGGCGGTGAGCATCACCCGGGCCGAGCGGATCCGCGCCTGCACCATGGAGGCCTTCTGCGCGGCCTCCGCCTGCCGCGCCAGGGGGCCGAGTTGCCGGCGGAGCTCCTCCGTGAGGTCCTGCAGGCGATCGACGTTGGCCTGCATGGACACAAGCTTGCGCTGCGCCTTCTCCTTGCGCCTGCGGTGCTTGAGCACACCCGCGGCCTCCTCAATGAAGGCGCGGCGCTCCTCCGGCTTGGATTCGAGGATTTGGGACAGCCGCCCCTGGCCGACGATGACGTGCATCTCCCGGCCGATGCCGGTATCGCTGAGCAGCTCCTGGATGTCCATGAGCCGGGCCTTGGCCCCGTTGATCTCGTACTCGCTGGCCCCGTCGCGAAACATGCGGCGGGTCACGGAGACCTCGGAGTATTCGATGGGCAGGGCGCCGTCGGAGTTGTCGATGGTCAGCGTGACCTCCGCCCGCCCCAGCGGCTTGCGGTCACCAGCCCCGGCGAAGATGACATCCTCCATCTTTCCGCCGCGCAGCGTCTTGGCGCTGTGCTCCCCCATCACCCAGGCCAGGGCATCCACGACGTTGGACTTCCCCGATCCATTGGGCCCCACCACCGCGCAGATCCCAGGTTCTAGCTTGAGCACGGTCGAGGACGCGAAGGACTTAAACCCCTTGAGCGTCAGCGACTTCAAATGCATTCGCACATGTTAACTCACCGGCGTTTTGGCTTACCGGCGGTCGAAGCCCTGTTCTCCCTTGGGCTCTGCCCATTGCTCCACGACGGTGCTGACATCCCCCGGGCGGTCCCGCCCGCTGGGCTGTTCCCCCAGGCGCTCGAGTAGCTGCTCGGCGGCCCGGCGGGGCCCTTCGGCGACCACCAATACCCGCCCGTCCGGGTAATTCGTCGCGGAGCCGGCGAGGTTGAGTTGGAGGGCTTGGGTCCGCACCCACCACCGGAAGCCCACGCCCTGAACATGGCCGTGGACCCAGGCGATGAGTCGAACGGGTTGGTCGGCGGAATTAGGCACGTTGTTCCTCCCAGAATTCGCGTCGGGTCATGGCCTCTTCCCCATCCCAGCATTCCACGTTGCGCAGCTCCGGCAGATCGCTGCGGTGGAAGATGGGTTCCTTGCCCTCGTGGCGCTGGGCGGCGTAGTTGCCCAGAAGCTTGAAGGCCACCCCGCCGAGCGGGATGATCGCGATGAGGTTGATCGTCACCATCGTCGCGGCGAAGGTGTCCGCCAGGGCCCACACCAGCGGCACCGTCCCGATCGCCCCGCCGAAGACGCACAGGATCACCAGCACGCGGAAGATACGCATCACCGTCGGGGAGTTGCTGAAGTACTGGATGTTGGCCTGGGCCAGGTAGTAGTTGCCGAGGATGGAGGAGAACGCCAGGAAGAACAGGACGAAGGTGATGAGGTGCGTGCCCCAGGGCCCCACCTCTGCGGCCAGCGCGGACTGGGTGAGGGAGACACCCTCCACCTCGCCGCCATAGGTGGGGTTGGACAGCAGGATGATGAACGCGGTGATGGAGCAGACCACGAGGGTGTCGAAGTACACGCCGAGGGTCTGCACCAGCCCCTGCTTGACGGGGTGGGAGACGCTGGCGGTGGCCGCGGCGTTCGGGGCGGAGCCCTGTCCGGCCTCGTTAGAGAACAGGCCTCGCCGCATGCCCTGGCTGAAGGCGTAGCCCACGGCGGCCCCCGCCACCTCCTTGAACCCGAGGGCGTGGCCGACGATGGTGGCGAACATGTTCGGGATTTCGGAGACGTTCTTGCCGAGCACGAACACGCCGAGGAGAATGTAGGCCCCGGCCATGAAGGGCACGATCCACTGGGTGACATTGGCGATCCGCTGCACACCGCCGAAGATGACGAGCGCGCTGAGAAGGGCGATGACCAACCCGATGCCGGCGGCGGTGCCGGTGGAGATGGCCGAGTCTTGTCCCCGGGCCACCTGCAGGGAGGTGCCCATGGATTCCACGATGGAGTTGGTCTGCACGGCGTTGTAGACGAAGCCGTAGGTGATGGAGATGGCCACGGCGAAGACGATGGCCAGGGGGCGGGCCCGCAGGCCGCGGGTCATGTAGTAGGCCGGCCCGCCGCGGAATCCTTTGCCGTCGCGGGTCTTGTACACCTGCGCCAGGGTTGCCTCCACGAAGGCGGTGGCCCCGCCCACGACGGCAACGACCCACATCCAGAAGACCGCGCCGGGTCCGCCGAGGGAGATGGCGATGGCCACGCCGGCGACGTTGCCCGTCCCCACGCGGGAGGCCGCGGAGATGGAGAAGGCTTTGAATGGGGAGATCTCGTCCTTGTGGCTATCTTTGGGCGGCCGCTCCGTGATGGAGCGAAACATGTCCGGGACGTAACGGATTTGCACGAGCAGCGTGCGGATCCCGAAGTACAATCCGGCCCCTAAGAGCAGGAATGGGATGATTTTCCACAGCACCCCATTGATGTCTTCGCTGAAATTCCTGAGCAGTCTCCATGCTTTTTCAAGCTACACGACGCCCCATTCGCTTCTTTTGGAGTTAGTGCTGGCACTGGTTAGTGCTGGCATTGGGGGCAGTAGTGGGAGCTGCGATTCATCCACTGTTGGCGCACAATGGGTTGCCCGCAGACGTTGCAGGGCTGGCCGCCGCGCCCGTAGACGTTGAGGGAGCGCGAGAAGTACCCGCTGGATCCGTTGACGTTGACGTAGAGAGAATCGAAGCTGGTTCCCCCGACCTCCAGGGCCTTCGTCATCACGGCGGCAGCGGATTCGATGGTTGCGGTGATGGTCCTCAGGGTGAGCCAGCGGGCCATGCGCCTCGGCCGTACCCCGGCGGCGAAGAGGGCCTCGTCGGCGTAGATGTTGCCAATTCCGGAGATAACGGTCTGGTCCAGCAGGACGCGTTTGATCTCGGTTCGTTTGTTCTTTATGACGCCAGCAACCGCGCGCGCGTCGAAACCCTCCTCGAGGGGGTCCGGGGCGATGTGGGTTGCGATGGTGGGCACGCTGGCTTGCAGGCCGTGGGGGTCCGGGCACAGGTCCACCACGTTCCACTGGCCGAACGTGCGCTGGTCCACGAAGCTGAGCTCGCGCCGGTCGCCGTTGGGCAGCGCGAGGTCCGCGCGAATCCGCAGGTGGGGGTGGCCCGGGGGCGCTTGGATCAGCATTTGCCCGCTCATGCCCAGGTGCACAAACAGCGCTTGGGGCCGGTCCCCGTCTAGTGGCAGCCAGAGGTATTTCCCCCGCCGCTGGGCGCCGATGATGCGGCGTCCCACGAGCAGTTCCCCGAGGTCTTCGGGGGTGGTGTGCGAGCGGGCTGCCCGGGGGTGGCGGACGTTGACCGCCTCGAAGCGGGCACCGATGAGGTGGTCGTGGAGGCCGCGGCGGACGGTCTCCACCTCAGGAAGTTCTGGCACGGGTTCGGTGTGAGACTTTCTGTGGTGTGCTGGCCTATGAGCGTTCGGAGAGGCCGTGGACAGCGGCTTGCGCGGCGGCGTGCTCGGCTTCCTTCTTGTTCGCACCGGTGCCGGTGCCGCGGGCCACGCCATCGATGCTGACGACGGAGGTGAAGATCTGCTCGTGGGCCGGCCCTTCCACGGAGGTGGAGTATTCGGGGGAGCCCAGCGAGCGGGCGGAGAGTTTCTCCAGCAGGACCGTTTTCCAGTCCATGGTGAGGCCCACGGTGGGCGCTTGGCTGATGCGGTCGGCGAAGATGCGCAGGACGGTTTCGCGCGCGACGTCGAAACCGTGGACGAGGTAGATGGCTCCGAGCAGGGCTTCCATGGTGTCGGCGAGGATGGAGTGTTTATCGTCGCCACCGGTGAGCTTCTCCCCGCGCCCCAGCAGGATGTTAGGCCCGAGGTTGAGGGTGCGGGCCACCTCCGCGAGGGCGTACATATTCACGACGGCAGCTCGCATCTTGGAGATGTCCGATTCGCTGCGGTCCGGAAACTGGCGGTAGAGCTGTTCGGCCACGGAGAGCCCAAGCACCGCGTCGCCGAGGAACTCCAGGCGTTCGTTGTTGGGGAGGTGGCCGTTTTCGTTGGCGAAGGAGCGGTGGGTGAGGGCGAGGCGGAGGATGTCGTCGTCGAGGTGCACGCCCCAGGCCTCCAGGAGGGGGGTGTGGTCTGTCTTGTTGTAGGCGGCGTGGAGCGCGGCCTCCCCGGTCAGGCGTCGTTTACGCCCCATTCCGATCCTCCTGTGCCTCGGCGCCCAGGTCTTCAGCGATTTTGGCGAGCCCGGCCCATCGGGGGTCGACGCCACCCTCCCCAGCGCCCGCGTCACTGGCCGCGGCGTCGATCACGCCATCCGGGTCGGGGGTTTCGGAGGTGCACTCTTCGCCGTAGTCGGCGCAGGTGGGGCTGAAGGGGATGCCCAACCCGGCCTCGTCCAGCACGGCTTGGGTGATGTCGACGCGGTCCTCCTCGTCGACGGTGGCGACGACTTCCTCTTCACTGTGCGCCTCGTCCCCTTGGACCGTGTCCTCGTTAAGGGCGAACACTTCCTGGATGCTGAAGTCCAGGTCGGGGTTCAGCGGGTTGAGGCAGCGGGCGCAGCTTCCGGTCGCGGTGCCGTGGATGTCGGCGTCGACCATGATGGCTCCCCCCAGGTTGGTGAGGGTGGCCTCCACGCGGACGGGTGCGTCCTTGTGTATCGCCAACAGTTCCCCGCCGAGGTCGTGGGGTGCGGGCCCGGTGAGGGTGACCGCCTCCGGGCTGCCGGTGGTTCCGCGCAGCACTGGGCGAACGTCGAGGATGAAGGGGTTAGACATACCCCTAATTTCTACCCGGCTCCCCGTGGGAGCGGTAACCGGATACCCCGGCACCCTTGCGCAGGGCGGCGCGGTCCCGGCCGACGGTGCGCAGGGTGTTGGTGAGGGATTCCTCGAACTCGGCGAGCGTCGAGTCCACGTAGCGATCGCACTCGGTGCGCAGCCGGTCGGAGTCGGCGTGGGCGGACTGCACGATGCGCTGCGCCTCGGCCTCTGCGTTGCGGACCACCTCGGAGTTGGAGACCAGGCGCTGCTGTTCGGCGATGCCTTCGTCCACCGATCGTTGGTAGGACTCGTTACCGCTAGTGACCAGGCGGTCTGCCTCGGCGGCCGCGCGGGAGGTGACGTGGTCGTACTCGTCGCGGGCATCGTTGATCAGTCGATCGGCCTCGTTTTCGGCCTGGGCGACGGTGGAGGCAGCGCGGTCCTCGGCGTCCTGGACCATGGAGTCGGCCTGGGCCTTGGCGCTGGCGAGTATTTGGTCGCGCTCGGCTTCGGCGTCCGCAATAAGAGAGTCGGCGCGTTCCTGGGCATCGGAGATGATGCTGGATCGGTGGTCCAGCACATCTTGGGCGTCGTCCATCTCGATGGGGATGGCGTTGCGCATCTCGTCGAGAATGTCGAGCACTTCCCGGCGGGGAACCATGCAGTTGGAGGTCATGGGCACGCCGTAGGCCTGCTCCACCATGTTCTGGAGGTCGTCCATACCCTGGAAAGTTTTGTACATGTGGCCCACTATTCCATTGCTGCGGTTTCCGGGGTCGCTGTGACACGCGCGTCGGCGCCGGTCGGAGGTCAGAAGGGCGGCTCCTCTCCCGTGTCTTGGCGGTTGGGCGCGGCGGATGCGCTGCGGAGGTGCTGGCGGTAGGCATCCAGAAGGGTGTTGCGCTCGTTGATCACCTTCGTCCGCCGGGAGGCTCGCTGGGCGAAGGTGAGGCGCCGCAGGACGCCGTTGGGTTCGGTGGTCACGCTGTGGCCGTCCCCCACGCTGGTCCAGCGCTGGCACCCGTCCGCGCCCATGCTGACGTCCCACTGCCCGGCCGTCTTGACCCGGTGGTGGGTGCTGCACAGGCAGTGCAGGTTGGCGGTGTTGGTGGCCCCCCCTTCGCGGGAATTCTCGTGGTTGTAGCGGGCGATGTGGTCCAACTGGCAATCCTCGGCTTCCACGCCGCATCCGGGGAAACGGCAGGTGCCATCCCGCCCCATCACGGCTGCGCGGATGCCGGGGGTGGGGGTGTAACCCTTGGTGCTGTCCGCACCGGGGAAGCGCAGGTGGGTGACCCGGGAGAGCCAACGTACAGCGGCGGCGGGTTCCAGCCGCGTTCCAGCGCCGGTGATGCTGCTCAGATCGGCGGCGTTGGCGTAGAGGTTCAGCGTGACATCCGCGCTCGCCTCCCCGCGCACGAGCGCTAGGAGGGCCTGCGCCCGCGAGCACTCCTGGGTTGCGGCAGCCGAGTCGATAGCCCGGGTGAGCTCGAGGGCATCCATCTTGCCGAGCGTGAGGTGAAAAGTCGTGTAATCCGCGTTGCGCGAGTCGATCTCGAGCTGCGTCTTGGGCGGCTCTGGGGGGAGTTCGTCGCTGTCCGTCGGCCGCGCGGGCGGGTCGTACTGGGCCAGCAGGCGCTGCAGGCGGCGGTGGATGGTGCGGGGCCCCGGCACCGCCTGGTCTGCAATGGTCGGGCGCAGCGCCCGGACCACGGCGGGGTCCACCTCTGCTCGAAGCCCGGGGGACACGGCAACGAGGTCCCCGGCGATGGTGTTCAGGTGAGCCAAGCTGAAAGCCCCGCTCTCCAACATCGCTCCGGTCTTGGGGTAGGCCGCCAGCATCGTCCCGATGTCGCAGTACATCAGAGCGGCGCTGTGGGAAATCCCCAGGCGCGCCGCAATACGGGTGGTCACGTCAGTGATGACCTCCTCGCCTTGGGGTGCGCAGGCCTCTGCGATGCGGAGGTGATGGCGGTTGATCGCGACGGCGTGGCCGCTCAGATCATCGTCGGTATCGCATACGCGCCAGCAGGCCGACTGTTCGGCCGATTCCGGCGGCGGTTCTTGCTGTGGTTCCCGTGGTGGTCCCTGCTGTGGTTCCCGTGGTTCCTGTGGTGGCTGGGCAGTCATAGTGGGCCCCTCTCCCCCTTCTTGTTCCCCAAGTCTTTGCTGCGTGACCCGATCAATTCAGGCACACATCCACGTATAAACCACGCCCGGGACATCCCCCCTTCCCCACATCCGAAATACCCATTTCTGGACGCCAATAACCGAACACCTGTTCGAACATTCACCGTCGAGCACTGGTTTCTCCACCCCCAACTGGGGGGGGTGAGGCACCCCCGCTGCTAACCGAGGCTCAACGCTAACCGGCGCTCACCTCTGCGCGGATCGCGTCCGCCAGCACGCCGAGCCCCTCGCGGAGGAGTTCCTCCCCGATCACCAACGGCGGCAGTAGTCGCACGACGTTGCCGTCCATGCCGCAGGTGAGCACCAGCACCCCGGCGTCCCGGCACCGTCGAGCCACGGCGGAGGTCAGCTCTGCGCTGGGGGCGGAGTTGGCGTCCGCAAATTCAAGAGCCATCATCCCACCCCGACCGCGCAACTCGGCCACGCCACCGCGCCCCTCCCTTCTTCCTTCCTGCCCTCTTTCCCCAGCACCTGCGACGGATACCAGCGGGCCCAGAACCTCGCGCACAATCGCCTCGATCTCCCGGGCCCGAGAGCTGAGGTGTAGGCGCTCCATCTCCGTCAACGCTGCCAGCGCAGCCGCGCAGGCCACAGGATTACCGCCATAGGTGCCGCCGAGGCCGCCCGGATGAGGTGCATCCATGATCTCCGCCCGGCCCGTCACCGCAGACAGCGGCAGGCCCCCGGCCACGCCCTTGGCGATGGTGACGAGGTCCGGCTCAACCCCCTCCTGCTCGCAGGCAAACCAGGCACCCGTCCGACACAGCCCCGATTGAATCTCATCGGCAACGAAGACAACTCCGCGCTCCCGGCACCACCGCGCCAACTCCCGTAAGTATCCGGGGGCGGGGACGACGAATCCACCCTCGCCCTGGACCGGTTCCACCACCAGGCAGGCCAGATTGCCCGCTCCGATCTGCTGCTCCAACACCGAGATGGTGCGCTTGGCCGCCGCAGGTCCACTCAAGCCGTCGCGCAGCGGATAGGAGGTAGGAACGCGGTACACCTCGGAAGCAAACGGACCGAAACCGGATTTATACGGCATGTTCTTTGCCGTCATGGCCATGGTGAGATTGGTCCGCCCGTGATAGGCGCAATCCAGCACCGCCACGCCATTGCGGCCCGTGTAGCTGCGGGCGATCTTTACCGCGTTCTCCACGGCCTCAGCCCCGGAATTGAACAGGGCCGTGCGCTTTTCGAAGTCCCCGGGAGTCAACTCCCCCAACCTCTCGGCCACCTCGATGTAGGACTCGTAGGGGGACACCATGAAGCAAGTGTGGGTGAACTTCGCCACCGCCTGCCCCACCGCGTCCACCACCGCGGGATTGGCGGCGCCCACGGTGGTCACCGCGATGCCAGAACCGAGATCGATGAGCGAGTTGCCGTCCACATCCACCAACACACCGCCGTCCGCCTCAGCGATGTACCGCGGCCACAGTGGAGTGACGGAGCGGGGGACACTCGCTTCTAACCGGGCCTGCAGCTCTTTGCCCTTCGGACCCGGCTGGGTGGGCCCGGTGGTCAGGCGTCGGCGCTGCGGTAGGCGGTAATCCAGGTTGTCCATGGTGGGCGGGTTCCCTTCGGTTGTGTGTTTCGGTCCTAGTTCAGGGCTGCGTTCTCGTCAGCGTCGGTGCAAGTGCGTCGGCTCGAACATGCGCAGCACCGCAGGCAGCACCACCACGCGGGGCTGGCCGGATTCCAGGGCTCGGCGCACGGCCTCGGGGGCGTCGGCGACGGTCGTCTTCTCCGCAGCCACCCCGAAGGCCTCCGCGAGTGCCACGAAATCGGGCCGCGCCAACTCCGTGGCCGTGGCTGCACCGAACTCCCCCTCCATGTACTCGCGCAGAATCCCGTAGCCCCCGTCATCGACAATGAACCACGTCACCGGCAGAGACTCCTGGGCGAGGGTGGCCAATTCCGCGATGCCGTAGAGGGCACCGCCATCCCCGCTGACCGCCAAGGTCGGGCCGGCCCCGGCGAAAGCCGCGCCGATGGCGGCGGGCAGGCCATAACCGAGCCCGCCGGCACCCTGGCCGGAGTGAAAGTCGCTCGCGCTGGCGTCCCACGCCGACCAAGCCCAGTAGGCCAGCAACGTCATGTCCCAGAAGACCGGGGTCTCCGGGGGCACCGCGGCACGCAATCCTGCCAGTAGCGCCCGCTCCGTCGCGAGATCCTGGCCGTCTAGTCGCTGTTCCAATGTGGCCAGCAACTCCCGGATGGCGCTGCGGGCACTCTCGCGGCGCTCTGGGGTGGAATGGGCGCCCAGTGCCGCCAACTCATCCGCGATCCCGGCCAAGGCCAGGCGCGCATCCCCGTGGATGCCCCGGCACGGGTGGTTCGCGCCGATTTTGCCGAGGTCCGCCTCGATCTGCAGCACTCGGCCCGCGGGCCGGAAGGTGTGATAGTTGCTGGACAGTTCCCCCACGCCACTTCCCACGATGAGCAGAACGTCCGCACTTTCCAGGAACTCCGTGGTGGCAATGTCTTCGATCCAGCAGCGGGCGGAGAGTTCGTGATCCCATGGCAGCGCGGCCTTGCCTCCGATGGTCGTCACCACCGGCGCGTCGAGCTGTTCCGCCACGCGGCGCAGCTCCTCCTGCGCACCCGAGCGGACCACGCCCCCACCGGCCAGGATAACGGGCCGCTCCGCCGCGACCAGCTCTGGCGCCGCCGCGTGGATCTCCACAGTCAGGGGCTGTGGGTCCCGCCCGCTGGCCGCCTCTCGCACGTCTGCCCCGCCGGTGGGAGCCACCACCCCCTGGAAGGAATCCGATTGACGCGGCAGTCCGTGCAGGTATCCGTGCCAGAATCCGCCGCCGCCATCGCGGACATTATGGCTGCCGCGGGCGTTCCGACGGGGGTGTACACCAACCTCCGCGCCACCCACGATCAGGTCTCCCACCTGCTCATCGAGGATCCGCGGGTCCGGGGGATCTCCCTCACCGGTTCAGAACGCGCCGTCGCCGCGGTGGCCGCGCAGGCCGGGGCGGCGCTGAAGAACGTTGTGCTGGAGCTGGGCGGTTCCGATCCCTATGTGGTGCTCTCCGCCCAGGACATTCCCGCCGCCGTGGCAGCTGCGGTACAGACCCGGCTGGAAAACACCGGGCAGGCCTGCAATTCGAACAAGCGCATCATCGTCCACGCGGATATCTACGAGGACTTCGTCGCCGAGGCCGTGCGCGTGGTTTCCCAACTGCAGCCCCGACCCCCGGCGGAGATCACCGATGGTGTGGGCCAGCGCTTCTTCGGGCCGATGAGTTCTGCGGGGGCGGCGGAGAAGATCGTGGCGCAGATCGAGGCCGCGGTCGCCGCCGGGGCCACCGTGCACACCGGCGGGCAGCGGCTGGACGGGCCCTGGGCCTCCGGGTTCTACGTCTCCCCCGCCGTCCTCACGGATGTGCCAGTGGGCTCAGAGGTCTACTACGAGGAGTTCTTCGGCCCGGTGGTCACGATCTTCCGCGCGGCGGACGACGCCGAGGCCCTGCGGCTGGCCAACAACACCCCCTACGGCCTGGGCGCCAGCGTCTTCGCTGATCAACCCGGCCGTGCCGAAGCATTTGGGGAGCACCTGCAGGCCGGGATGGTGGGTATCAACGGGGAGGTGCCCATGACCGAGGAGACCCCCTTCGGCGGGGTCAAGTCCAGCGGCTATGGCCGGGAGCTCGGTGAACTGGGCATGGAGGAGTTCGTGAACAAAAGGGTTATTTGCGTCCACAAGTAGGACATCAACCGAACTTCGCCGCTACCGCTTCCACAACCGCATCGGGCAACAGGCCGGTGACATCCCCGCCGTACTTCGCGACCTCCTTGCACAACGTGGAGGAGACGTAGCCGTACTTCGGGTCGGTGAGCAGGAAGTAAGTATCCACCCCGGACAGGTGCTGATTCATCTGGGCCATGGGCAGCTCGTACTCGTAGTCCAGGGAGGTGCGCAAGCCCTTGACGATCGCGCCGATCTGGTGCTCGCGGAAGTAATCCACCAGCAGCCGATCCCAGGTATCCACGGTGATGTTCGTGGGTCGCCGGTCTTCCGGTAGGCCCCCGAGGGCCCGCTCGATGAGCTCCACCCTCTCCTCGGCGCTGAACAAGCCGTTCTTGTTGGGGTTGTAGGTCACCAGGACGGTGACGTGCTCCCAGTCGTGGGCGGCGCGGGTGAAGATGTCCAGGTGGCCGTTGGTGACGGGGTCGAAGGACCCGGGGCAGACAACACGCATGCGGCCCATCCTAGCTGTGCTGCTGCAGGTTCCAGGCGAGCATCCCACCGGCCAGGCTGCGCAGGCGGGTGCCTTCGGGGGCCTGCGGTGCCAGGGCGCGCACGGCAGTGGCGGATCGCCCGCCCGCATGGCAGTAGACCACCACGTCCCCGTCCTCTTTATGCTTGGGGACGCCACCCCACCCCGCGCTGAGCAGACGATCCAGGGGAATGTGCCGGGCCCCCGGGATGGAGCCCTCCGCCTCGCGTTCGTGGGCTTCGCGCACATCGATGAGCAGCGGTCGGCGGGACGGCTCCCCCGCCTGCAGCTCGGTCCGCAATTGTTGGGCGGACACCTGCGGAACGGGCAAGCTGCTGGCACAGGCCGCGAGGGTATCCGAGCCCAGCTCACGGACCGGAGCGCGCCCCGGATCGCGGGAAAAGGCCACCTCCCGGGTGCGCATGTCCAACACATCGAAGAGGACCAGTCGGCCGATCGTCGGGTCCCCCACGCCGGTGAGAACCTTGATGGCCTCGATGGCCATGGCGGCGCCGATCATTCCGGGTAGGGCCCCCAGCACTCCCCCGACGGCGCAGGAGGGCACGGAATCCGGGTCGGGGATTTCCGGGAACAGGTCGCGCAGGCTGGGCCCCTCCGGCGGGTGGAACACGGACATCTGCCCCTGGAACTGGCTGATCGTCGCCCACACGAGGGGGGTGTGGGTGATTTCGCTGGCATCGCTGGATAGGTAGCGGGTGGCGAAGTTGTCAGAGCCGTCCACAACGAGGTCGTGTTGGCTGAACAGGCGCACGGCGTTGTCCGGGGTTAGCAGCTCCGGGAGGGCCGTGACGTCGATGAGGGAGTTGAGCCGGAGTGCTGCCTGGGCCGCCGAACTAGCCTTGTTCATCCCCTCCGCGGATTCGGCGTGGATGACCTGGCGCTGCAGGTTGGAGGCCTCAACGAGGTCGGCGTCCAGCACGGTAATGGTGCCCACCCCCGCCGCCGCGAGGTACAGCAGGACGGGCGAGCCGAGCCCGCCGGCCCCGATGACCAGCACCCGGGCCCCCTTGAGGCGACGCTGGGCGGATTCGCCGAAACCGATCAGGCTGAGGTGGCGGGCATAGCGGGCGCGGTCGGCGGCGGTGAGCTCGGGGATCAGCTCGGGGATCACAGGCTGTCTTCCTCCCGGGCCCCCGTGATGAGCCCCGCGTTGGGGGAGCTGGCCTGGGCGAGGGTGCGCCGGGGGATGCGGCCGGCGCGGCGGGCCAGGGACCCGGCCGCGACCGCGTGGCGCATGGCGGTGGCCATCGCCTCCGGGTCCTGGGCGCGGGTCACGGCCGTGGCCAGGAGGGCCCCGTCGCAGCCCAGCTCCATGGCCAGGGCGGCGTCCGAGGCAGTCCCGATGCCCGCATCGAGGATGACGGGGACGTGGGCTCGGGAGTTAATGAGCTCAATGTTGTGGGGGTTGAGGATGCCCAGCCCGGTGCCGATCGGGGAACCCGCGGGCATGACAGCGACACAGCCGACCTCCTCCAACCGGAGGGCCACGGCCGGATCGTCGTTGGTGTAGGCGAGGACCTGGAAGCCCTTGGCCACGAGGATTTCGGCGGCGTCCAGCAGCTCCACGGGGTTGGGCAGCAGGGTTTCCTCGTCGGCGATCACCTCCAACTTCACCATGTTCGTGTCCAGGGCTTCCCGGGCTAGCTCGGCGGTGAGGACTGCATCTGCGGCGGTATAGCAGCCGGCGGTGTTGGGCAGTGCCTCGATGCCCAGGCGCTGCAGGAGCTCGAAGAGGTTGCCGCTCTGGGAGGGGGAGTATCGGCGCATAGCCACGGTGGTCAGCTGGGTGCCGGAGGCCACGAGGGCCTTTTCGAGGGTGCCGAAGGTAGTCGCACCCCCGGTGCCCATGATGAGCCGGGAAGAGTAGCTGCGATCCCCGATGCGCAGGGCGTCGGTTTGGGATGGCGCTTCGGTTGTGGGCGTCACGAATTCAACCTCCTTGGACGGCGGTGACGATGTCGATCTCGCCGGCCACGGGCGTTTCGCCCCACTTGCTGCGGGGGACCACGCTGCGGTCCTGGCTAACAGCAATGCCGGGGCCCCCGCTGTGGCCGAGCTTGTCCACGAGGTCCGCGATGGTCTCCCCGGCCGCCGGGGTGTAGTCCTCACCGTTGAGGGTGCACATGCTGTGGTTGCTCACTTCCTGGTTGAGTGTTCGAGCGGAGAATGGGTGAAGCGTCTCAGCCGAACGGACTGCGCCAGCGGGCCGTTACCGCCCTCCCCTAGCACCACGTCCGCGGCCAGTCGAGCTCCTATGGGTGCCAACAGGATTCCGTGCCGGGAAAATCCCGCGGCCACGCTGATGTGATCGGCGACACGGTCGATGATGGGCACGTCGTCCCCGGACGCGGGGCGTGCGCGGGCTGTGAGTTCGGTGATCTCGCACTCCCACACGCTCGGCAGGATGCGGTGGGCATCGTGGAGTAGTTGGAACACGCCCTCGGCGGATACTCCGGTGAGGTCATCCTCCCTGGAGGTGGCGCCCAGTACGAGGGAGCCATCGGCGCGGGGAACGAGGTACACCGGGCGCCCCTGGACCATAGCCCGGACGGTGGACGTGATGAGGTGATCCCGATGGGCGGGCATCATCATGCGGATGACGTCTCCGTGGACGGCGCGGATCGGTAGGTCCACCAGCTCCGGGGCGTTAAGCCCATTGGCCACGAGGACGTGATCGACGCGCAGGTCCTCACCCTCGGCGAGGCGAAGGATGGGCCCGTTTTCTGCCTCGATGGCCTTAACGCGGGTGCGGCGAACCTGCCCGCCGGCCTGCAGAACCTGCGCCAGCAGAGCCGAGCCGAGCCGACGGGGGTCCACCTGGTGGTCCCCGGGGATGCGCACGGCCCCGGCGATGGCGGTGCCCAGGTTCGGCTCGAGGGCGCGGGCAGCGCGGGTGGTGATGACCTCACACTCCATGTCCATCCGGCGTTGGAACTCGGCGAGGGTGGCCAGGAACTCCCGGTCGGCGGCATCGGCGGCGATGACGAGGGTCTCCGTGGTGCGATACGCGGCATCCGCCTCGATCCCAGCCAGGAATTCTGGGTACATCCGCGCGGAGGTGGCCATGAGCGGGTAGAGGTCATCTTGGTCGTAGGTGACTTCCGCGACGGGGGCCAGCATGCCCGCTGCGGCGTGGGTGGCCCCGGAAAGGGGCTCCGGGTCCACGAGAGTGACGCGGTGACCCCGGCGGGACAGCTCCCGCGCGGTAGCGACTCCGATGAGACCGGCACCGACAATCCCGATATGCATGCGATCCACCTTAGTATGGGGCCCATGTCCCCCTCGCCGAAGTCCGACCTTGCCGCCCGGCGCCGCGCCGCGCTGCAGCGTGCCCGCCTGTACCTCTGCATCGATGCCCGCTCCGCCCAGGGGGATCTGGCCGAGTTTGTGGACGCCGCCTACGCCGGTGGCGTGGACATCATCCAGCTTCGGGATAAGTCTCTGGAGGCCCGGGCAGAAATCGAGGCCCTGGAGGTCCTTGGGGATGCCGCCCGGCGCCACGGGAAGCTGTTCGCAGCAAATGATCGGGCGGACGTGGCGGCCCTCGTCGGTGCCGATGTCTTTCACGTGGGCCAGGGGGATCTTACGACGGCCCAGGCCCGGCAAATCCTCGGCGACGATATGATCATCGGGCGCTCCAACAATTCGTTAGAACAATTTTCTGCATCCTATGCGGATCCGGGCCTGGACTACGCGGTCATCGGGCCCGTCTGGCCCACCCCCACGAAGCCTGGCCGTCCCGCAGTGGGGTTGGACACGGTCCGCTCGGTCGCCCAGCACGCGGGCACCGGCACCAAACCGTGGTTCGCCATTGGGGGTGTGGACGCCACCAACCTCGCGCAGGTCAAGAGCGTCGGTGCCGAGCGCATAGTCGTCGTGCGCGCCATTGCGGATCCCCCCGACCCCGCCGAGGCCGCCCGGTTACTGCGCGCGCAACTGCCGCAGTGATGAGCCCCGCCAGTAGTCAACCCCGCCAAATGGCCATGTCGAAGCGGGCGATGCCGTGGGTCCGCTTCTTCAGCTTCTGCCCTGTCGGCTCGAAGCCGCTGGGCCAGTCCGTCTCCGCGCTATCCCGGTGCCGTTCCACCACCACGACCGCGTCCGGGCGCAGAGCGGGGATGAGGGCCCGCACCATCTCCCCCACCGCCTCATCCGCCAACTCGTACGGTGGGTCCGCCAGCACCATGCTGTAGTGCCGCCGCGGCGCCGTGGCCAGGAAGCTCGAGGCCTTCGCTTCCACGACGTGCACCCTGGGGTGCTCAACCACCGCCGCGTTGGCCTTGATCACCTCCACCGCAGCGTGGTTGTTGTCCACGAGGGTGACCTCCTCCGCCCCCCGGGAGGCCGCCTCCAAACCCAGAGCCCCGGAACCCGCGAAGAGATCCAACACCACTTCCCCGTCGAAGCCGAAGCGCACCTGCAGGGAGGAAAACAGTCCCTCCTTGGCCCGATCCGAGGTGGGACGGGTGCCCTGCGGCGGAACTTTGATCTTGCGGCCCCGGGCCTGACCAGAAATAATGCGGCTCACCCGTCACATCATAACGGCCCCTCACCCATCAGCTGCGCTCGATGTAATCCTGCTCCGCCAGCTCGATGTTCACCACCAGCGCCCGGGCCAGGGACTCGTCGTACTCCACCAGCTCCTCGGCGTAACGCCGGGCCTCCCGCACGATGTCCTCATCCTCCGCCAGGTCCAGCAGGCGAGCCCGCCGGTACCGGGCCCCGGATTGGTCCTGGCCCAGCACATCCCCCTCCGTGCGCTGGCGCAGATCTAGCTCCGCCAGCTCGAAACCGTCCTGGGTCCCCGCCACCGCCGCCAAGCGCTGCAGGCCCTTGGACTCGGGTTCCGCGTTGGTGTACAGCAGGCACCAGGAGTCCGCCGACCCGCGACCCACTCGACCCCTGAGCTGGTGAAGTTGGGAAACGCCCAGGCTATCGGCGTCGATAATGACCATCATGGAGGCATTGGGCACATCCACCCCCACCTCGATCACCGTCGTGGCCACCAGCACCGAAATCTCCCCGGCCACGAAGGCGCGCATCACCTCCTCCTTCTCCTCGGTCGGCAGCCGCCCGTGCATCACCCCGATGCGACAGCCCGCCAGGGGCCCCTCGGCCAACTGCTCGGCCCACGCCAGGACCCCGTGGTGGCCCTCGATGCGCGGCACCACGACATAGGCCTGGTGCCCGGCGCGCACCTCCTCCACCACCCGCTGCCACATCCGCTCCACCCAGCGGGGGCGATCCCCGTGAACCACAGCCGTCCCGATCTGGCCGCGCCCCTGGGGCACCCCGGTGAGTCGAATGTGGGTGAGGTCCCCGAACATCGTCATCGCGACGGTTCGTGGGATGGGGGTGGCCGTCATCACCAGGATGTGGGGGGTGCGATCCTCCGGGGCATCCTGCCGCAGCTTGTCGCGCTGGTGTACCCCGAAGCGGTGCTGCTCGTCCACGACCACCAGGCCCAACCGGTAGAAGACCACGTGCTCCTGGATGAGCGCATGAGTGCCCACGACGATGTCCGATTCCCCGCTGACCAGATCTAACAGCGCCGCTTTGCGCTCCCCCGCGCGCTGGGAGCCGGTCAGCAGGGTCACTTTCACCCCCGTGCCCTCCAACAGGGAGGTGAGGGTCCGGGCGTGCTGGACGGCCAGCACCTCCGTGGGGGCGATGAAGGCGCATTGGAAACCGGCGTCCACTGCGGACGTCATTGCCAACAGGGCCACGATGGTCTTCCCGGAGCCCACCTCTCCCTGCAGCATGAGGCTGGCGGGGTCCGTGGAATCCAGGGCGGTCTCGATGTGCTCGAGGGCATCGCGCTGGCCCGGCGTGAGCGCGTAGGGCAGGCCCTCGCGCAGCGTGCGGGTGTGGGTCCCGCCGCCGACGGGGATGGGCACCGCCGTCCGCTTCGCCGCATCCACCCGCCGCAGCGCCATGACCAACTGCAGCTCCAGGGCCTCGTTGAACTTCAACCGAGCCGTCGCAGCCTCGGGGCCCTCATCCGGGGGTTGGTGGATTTCCCGCAGGGCCCGGGCGAAATCGATCAGGGGTTCTCCCGTCGGCCCCACCGGCCACGCGGGGGCTGCTCGCCCCTCGGTGGGGCGCGGCAGGACCTCTTTGGGTTCCCGCATGGCCCGCAGCACCCGGTCCATCACGCCGATGAGTTCCGCCGTGGAGGTCCCGGCGCGGCGCGGATATCCGGGCAGGAAAGGCCGGGAGAGCAGCTTTTGCGCGCCGCTGTAGGACCCGGCGATGTCCACGATCGTGCGCAGCGGCCCGAAAGCACCGAACTCCCCGTCCGGGCCCATCTCCACGGTGACGTAACTGGGATTCTTCAACTGCCACTGATCCCGGTACAGGGCCACCTTGCCGTAGAGCATGACGATGGACCCGGGGGTGAGCACCTGCTTGTGCGCCTTGACGTTACCGAAGATCGCGCTGGTCATGTGCAGGGCCCCGTCCGTGAAGCTGAACCGCAGCAGTTTGCGGGGCCCGCGGGGGGAGGGATTTGTCCACTCCTCGGCGTGGAGGATCTTAGCCACGCAGGTGTACTTCTCGCCCTCGGCGAGGATCGCCAGGGAGCGGGTGGAGCCGGTGCGGATGTAGGTGGCGGGGAAGTTCAGCACGGCGTCCGTGACCGTCTTCAGCCCCGGCTTGTCGGCCAGCGCCGCCGCCCGCTTGGGGGAAGCGATGACCTGCGATAGGGGGCGGGGGTCCTCCCATCCGAGCACGCTATTCCACCCCCACCTGTAGCGCCTCGGCCATCCCCTCGGCCGGGTAGGCGTGCCATTCGATGTCCGGCCACGTCGCCCGCACCCACGAACCCAGCTCGTCGAGGTCGGCCTCGGTCAGCGGCGGTGCCCACAGCGCGGTGAGCATCTCCCCGCTGCCGTCCGCCAGGAGTTGGGCCACGAGCTCGCGGGCCCGGGCCGGGGTGCACTCCCCGGGGTCCAGGGTCCCCCAACGTTGGGCGGCGGCGGCTTCCTCCATGTCCGCGACGGTACGGGTGGCACCGGGGTCATCGGCGTCGTACACCGCCAGGGCCGCCAGCCCGGAGACGTAGGAGCCGGCCGCGACGACGAACATCGGCACCTCCTCGGAAATCCCCAGCGCCCCAGTGACCTGCGCGGGATCCGCCTGCAGGCCGTTGGTCACCAGGATCACACCGGTGGGCCGAGGGGTGCCGCAGATCTGCTCCCCCATCTCCAACGCAATGGCGCCCACCGCGTGAAAGAGCTCCGCCAACTGGCTTCGCCCGGAATGCACGAGCGCCACTACGCAGTGCCCCGGTTCCTCGGGCACCCCGGGGAGCGCCTCCAAGCGCAGATCGCTGACCTCCCCCAGCGCGAACGCCCGCTCGATCACTGGTCCCGCCTGATCCGTGTGGACGTGCGCCTTCGCGCAAGATTCGTCGACGGGGCTGAGCATCACCGAATTGCCGTGCTCGGCCAGGTAGCCCCGGAGCTCCTCGCGGTGCGCGGCGGTGGAGCGGAACAAGAACATGACCTCGATCTCCCGGCCACCTGCCCCGCCCTCCGGTTCGGCGGTTGCCTGCGTCTCATCATTGGGGACGCCACCCTCCGGGACCGGGGCGCCCCCCAGCACCGCTCGCAGGGCCTGGAGGATCACCACCAGCCCCCGGCCCCCGGCATCCACAACCCCCGCCCGCGCCAACACCGGCAACTGCTCCGGGGTCCGCCGCAGGGCCTCCTCCGCGGCATGCAGGGCCCCCTCCACCACCTGGGACAGCGCCTGGTCCCGGGTCGCCCCCTCCGCTGCGGCCTGGAGCACGCTGAGGACTGTGCCCTCTACGGGAGCCGCGATGGAGGCGCGCACGAATTCCGCGGCCTGGGCGAGCATGCGGGCCACGGCGGCCCCATCCACCGGACCGTGGGCCGCCGTCTGGGCCAGCGAGCGCATGACCTGGCTGAGCACCATCCCGGAGTTCCCCCGAGCCCCCCGAACCGCGCCCGTGGCCAGGGCCGCGGTGACAGCCGCGCTGTCCTGCTCGTCCACCTCGGCGCAGGCCCGATAGGCACTGGCCATAGTGGCGGCCATGTTCGAGCCGGTATCGGAATCCGGGATGGGGAAGACGTTGAGCCGGTTAATCTCCGCCTGGTGGGTGCGCAACCCCGCGGCCGCTTCGCGGGCCCACCGCACGATGAGCGGGCCGTCGAGGTTGTCTGACATAGCAGCCAGCCTATCCGCCCAGGTTCCAATCCACCGGAGCAGCACCCTGCTGGCGCAGAATCTCGTTGGCGCGGCTGAAGGGCCGGGAGCCGAAGAAACCGCGCCGGGCGGACAGGGGGGACGGGTGCGGGGAGCACACGCAGCGCTCAGCACCGATGATGGGCTGCAGCTTCTGGGCGGGGCGGCCCCACAGGATCGCCGCAAAGTGTTTGTTACCCGCGACCTGCCGCACGGCGGCCTCCGTGATGGCCTCCCACCCCAGGGACTGGTGCGAGTTGGGCTGCCCCGCCCGCACCGTGAGCACCCGGTTGAGCAGCAGGACCCCCTGTTCACTCCACGGGCTGAGGTCCGCCGAGCGAGGGCGGGGATGGCCCGTGTCCGCGCAATACTCGGTGTAGATGTTCTGCAGGGAGCGGGGGATTTCCGCTCCGTCGGAGGAGAAGGCCAACCCCACTGCGTGGCCCGGGGTGGGATAGGGATCCTGACCCACGATGAGCACCT
The DNA here is from genome assembly GCF_028609845.1 of Corynebacterium heidelbergense. Taxonomy (NCBI): domain Bacteria; kingdom Bacillati; phylum Actinomycetota; class Actinomycetes; order Mycobacteriales; family Corynebacteriaceae; genus Corynebacterium; species Corynebacterium heidelbergense. Next base: position 1,412,548 of record NZ_CP063191.1, read on the forward strand.
TCACGCTGCTCGGGGGCACCTCGAAGGCCCGCAGGATGCAGTCCTTCGGCGGCAGCACGCGGTGCGTCTCCCCGTCGGCCAGAGCCCGGTCCAGCACATCCTGGAGGCCCTCCAAGTGCCAGTCAGGGTGCACGTAGATCACAGTGATTCCCACCCATCCCGGTAGCGGGGCGACCGGCCATCCACCGTCACCGCCGGAGGATCCACCACCTCCGCGTCCTCGCTCACCGCCACGACGGAGCCGATGACCCGGTATCCGGCGGGCAGGTGCGTTTGCGAGGTCGTGCCGACGAGGGTGTGATCCTCCCCGCCGGTGAGGACCCAGCGCCACGGGTCCTGCCCCGTGCGCTCCGCGGCATGCAGCAACTTCTCGTCGGGGGCGATGGCTGCCGCCGCGAAGTCGATGCACACGCCGGAGCGTTCCGCGATCATTGCCGCGTCCCGGATGAGCCCGTCGGAGTTATCCGTCAGGCTGTTGACCTTCGCCGCGCGCGCACCGCTGCCCCGGCCGGGCGTCAACCGGGGCGCGCAGTGCCAATCCACGAGCTCGCTGAGGACCGCATCGTCCGCGGGCACCGCGCGCCGAGAGCCGAAGTGTTCCAGGATCGCCAGGCCCGCAGCGCTGTGCCCGATAACACCAGAGGCGATCACGCGATCCCCCACGGCGGCGCCATCCAGGGTGAGGGCGGGGGCGGGTCCGACGAGCTCGCCGAGTGCGGTGATGGAGATGACCAGGTCCTTGGAGCGGACCACGTCTCCCCCGACCAGTTCGGCGGACCAGGGACTCGCCGCGTCGTTGATCCCGCGGGCCAACTCGTGGATGTGGGCCAAAGGCAGCTCGGTGGGGGTGGCGATGGCCATGAGCACCGCGGTGGGGCGGGCACCCATCGCCTGGATGTCCGCGAAGTTCTGGGTGATGGCCTTGATGCCCACCTCGTAGGGCGAGGAGTAGCGGAAGGAGAAGTGGCGATCCTGCACCAGGATGTCCGTGGTGCACACGTGGCGGGAGTTGGGCGCGTAGACGTCCAGGACTGCGGCGTCGTCCCCATTGAGCGCACTGGGTGCCGCGGAGCGGATGGCCGCGATGGTCCCGGCCTCCCCGGCTTGGCCGACCGTCACCGCCGACCGCCGATCACGGCGGCTACCTGCGGGATTGCGCATCAGCACCCTCCTAATAAGATTAGGCACCATGACTTTTTCGGGTGCCGGTGGCAGCAGCAACAACCATAGTGCACACCCCCAGGTACCCGCCGGGAGTCAGCGCACCCTGCGCACGGCCATCATCGCCGCCCTCGTCATCGCGGTGTTGTTCGTGGGCGGAGTCATCCTGGGAGCCCGGATGCTCGTGACAAAGCAGGTGTACTCCCCCGTCTCCGTGTCCCCCGTGGATGCCCCGGAGGCCTCTTCGCCCACGTGCTCTGATGTGGTGGGGGCCCTGACGCCACGAGCAGGGCGCTTCACGAAAGTTCCGGTGCAGCAGCCAGAGCCCCCGGGCGTGGGTGCCTACCGAAGCGCCCAGGGCACGGAGCTGACTGTGCGCTGCGGGGTGTACCCGCCGAACCAGTACACCGTCTTGAGCCAGCCCCAGGAAAGTGGTGGGACCAAGTGGCTGGAGCTCAAGGATGCGGTGGACGCCACCGGCCTGCGCACGTGGTACGCGGTCTCCAGCTCCCCGGTCGTCGCGGTGACGAGCACCGCAGATCGCCAGTCGGTCATAGAGGCCCTCACTCCCATCGGTGAGACCGTCAAACAGCACCACGGCTCGGCCCCGGCGCCGACCCCTAAGCCCTATCCGCTGTCCACCGTGGCCCTAGACCCCGCCCACTCCACCGCAGGGCCCGCCTGCAACCGCTTCACGGCCAAGCTGCCCCGCAGCATCGCAAACCACGACCTCGGCAATCTCCCCGGCACGCACCCGCCCTCCCTGTCACACACCTACCTCCCCCACGGGGACGCCCTCGGCACCGGGCCCATCGTGATCCGATGCGGGGTGGCCGTGCCCCCGAGCTACGCCCCCGGGGCCACGCTCACGCAGGTCAACTCCGTGCCTTGGTTCAAGGACACGGCTGACGGACAGGATATCTGGTATGCCCTCGGCCGCGAACGGGTCGTCGCCGTGTCCGCCCCACCCCAATTTGCCGGGGACGCCGTCAACGAGGCCAGCGCGGCTATCGAGCAGACCTTGCCAGCGCGCGGGCAATAAGCGTGTCCAGCAGCTCCGGGTACTCCATCCCGGAGGCCAGGAACATCTGGGGGTACATGCTGATGGGCGTGAAGCCCGGCAGCGTGTTCGGCTCGTTGAGGACCGGGCCCCGCTCGGTGACGAAGAAGTCCACCCGCGCCAGGCCCTCGCACCCCAGGGCCTCGAAGGTCTTCACGGCCCAGTGCTGCACATCCGCTGTGGTCTGCTCGTCCATTTGCGCGGGGATCTGGGCGGATACGGTGTTCGCGAGGTACTTGGCGTCGAAACCATAGAATCCCTCCTCCCCATCCTCGGTGCCCAGGAGCATGGCAGGCACGGAGGCAACCACCCGGCCGTCCGGATGCTGCAGCACACCGCACTCCACCTCCCGGCCATGCAGCATGGCCTCCACCACCGCCTTGGAATCATGGGAGAATGCCAGCTCCAGGGCCGCCGGGAAATCGGACCACTCGGTGACCTTGGAGATGCCGATGGAGGACCCGCCCCGCGCCGGCTTGACGAACACCGGCAGGCCCAGCGCATCCCGTTCCTCCTGGGTGAGGTCACGGCGCTCGGTGAGCACGACCTCCGCCCCCACCGGGATCCCCGCCTCCCGGGCCAGGCGCTTCGTGAAGACCTTGTCCATCGCCGCGGCGGAAGCTAGGACCCCGTTGCCCACGTAAGGCACCCCCGCCAGGTCCAGCAGGCCCTGCATGGTCCCATCCTCCCCGTTCTTACCGTGCAGCACGGGGAAGACCACATCCGCCACCGCATACACCTCGCCGGCGCGCGGCCCCGTGGAAAAGCGCAGCTCCCCGGGGTTGGGCCCGCCGAACATGAGTTGCAGGTGCTCCGGGCCGTCGGGGACCTCCGGTAGCTCGCGGCCGTGGGCCGACAGCGCCTGGGTGTCCGTCGTGCCCGGCACCCAGGCACCCTGTGGCGTGATCCCGACCGGGGCGATCTCGTAGCGTTCCGGGTCCAGGTTGCCGATAATCGCACCGGCGGAGATGCAACTGACGGAGTGCTCGGAGGATTGGCCGCCGTACAGGACGGCTACGGTGATCTTCGCTGTTTGGTCCACGGTGGATGAGTCTATTCGGCTTTGCGGCTGCGTCCGAGGAGGGCGCGGATCGTGTCCGTCGGGGAGGCACCGTGATGGCAGATATCCACGACCGCCTGGGTGATGGGCATCTCCACCCCCTGCTGCGTGGCCAGGTTCAACACGGACTCGGAGCTGACCACCCCTTCGGCGACCTGTCCCCGGTTGGCCTCGGTGGCCTGCTGCGTGCTCTCCCCCTGGCCCAGGCGCTCCCCGAAGGTGCGGTTGCGCGACAGCGGGGAGGTGCAGGTGGCCACGAGGTCCCCCATCCCCGCAAGCCCCGCCATCGTGCGGGCATCGGCCCCCAACTGCAGGGCCAGGCGGGTGGTTTCCGCCAGACCGCGGGTGATGACGGTGGCGGCCGTGTTGTAGCCGAAGCCCATCCCGGCGGCGATGCCCGCGGCTAGGGCGATGACGTTCTTGGACGTGCCCGCGATCTCGCAGCCCACCACATCCGTGTTGGTGTAGGGGCGGAAGTAGGGCGCGGCGACGGCGGCCTGCACCAACTGGGCGCGGTCCATGTTCTCGCAGGCCACCACGGTCGCGGCGGGTTGCTCCCCGGCGACCTCCTTGGCCAGGTTGGGGCCCGTGAGAACAGCGACCCGGTGGGCCTCGGCCCCGGCGACCTCCGCGATGACCTGGCTCATCCGCATGCCGGTGCGGTGCTCGATGCCCTTGGCCAGGCTGACCAGAGTGGCATCCGGGGGCAGGTGGGGCCGCCACGTCCCCAGGTTGTCGCGCAGCGTCTGGGAGGGCACGCCGAGCACCACGATCTCCGCGCCTTCCAGGGCCGCTTCGGGATCGGTGGTGGCGGTGATGGCTTCCGGGAGGGTCAGCCCCGGCAGATAGGCCTCGTTGCGGTGGCGCTCCCGCACATCGGCGGCCACCTCCTCCCGCCGGGCCCACAGGGAGACCCCATTGCCGGCATCCGCAAAGACCTTCGCCACCGTGGTGCCCCAGGAACCGGCCCCCATCACCGCTATCTGCACTGCGCTCCTCTCATCGACCGACTACTTCGTTATACGATAACGGGGCGCGCGCAGTTGCAGCGCACCTATCAACAACCTTTTCGGAAGGTACTCTTTCGCGTGATTTCCCATACCGGCACTGGTGACCTCTCCACCTCCCTAGCGATGGCCCACCACGGCACCGGCCACGTGGGCAGGATTGGCTCCAGCCCCGCCGAAGAGTTCGCCCGCCCCACCTTCGCCGCCGGGGCCCTGCTGTGGCGGCACAGCAAGTCCGCGACGGGACGCGCGGAGGGCACGGACATCGAGATCGCGCTCATCCACCGGCCCCGCTACGACGACTGGACCCTGCCCAAGGGGAAGGTGGACCCAGGCGAGAACCTCCCGGGCACCGCGGTGCGGGAAATTCGGGAGGAGACCGGCTTCGAGGCGCGATTGGGCTGGCTGCTGGGCTACGTGCACTACCCGGTGGGTTCCCGCACGAAGGTGGTCTACTACTGGACGGCGGAGGCGATCGGCGGAAAGTTCGAGGCCAACGAGGAGAGCGACGATCTGAAGTGGGTCGCCCCCAACAAGGCGGCCAAGATGCTGTCCTACGACATCGACCGCGATGTGGTGGAGGCCGGGCGGGCCATGCTGGCCCTGGGGTGCGACCGGCGGGTGTTGTACATCCGGCACGGCAAAGCCCACGAGCGCAAGGGATGGGGCGGGGATGACGACCTGCGGCCCCTCAACAAGAAGGGGCGCCGCCAGTCGGAGATGCTCTCGAGCGCGGTAGAGGGGTACCGGCCGGAGGCAGTGTTCTCCGCCAAGCCCGATCGCTGCGTTCACACCGCCACGCCTGTCGCCCAGGACCTCGGGTTGACCGTGGAGGTGGAACCGGAGTTGGGGGACGCGGGCTGGTCCGTATCCCCCGATGTGGCATTGTCCGCTTTTGCCCGAGCCACGGCGGATACCCCGGTCAGCGCCGTGATCGCGCAGGGAGCTGTGATCCCGGGGGTGCTGGCCCGGCTGGCGGGTCAAAACGGCGTGGAGATCGAGGATCTGCGGTGCAAGAAGTCCAGCATCTGGGTGCTGCACTTTGCCGGTGAAGAGCTGCTGGGGCTGGACTATCTGGCCAGCCCCCTGCCCGTGAAGTAGGAGGCTACTGGGCGGCCGGCAAGGTCTTCGGCTTGAACGACGGCCGGTGGGCCTCGAACTCGCTGATGGCATCCTCCTGGCGGAGGGTCAGGCCCACGTCGTCGAGGCCCTCCATAAGCCGCCAGCGGGTGTAGTCATCCACCTCGAACTGGAAGGTGTGCGTCCCCAACTCGGCAGTGCGCTCTTCCAGGTTGACCCGCATCTGGGCACCCGGTTCCTGCTCCAGCAGCTTCCAGATCAGCTCGATATCGGATTGCTCCAGCACCGCTGCCAGCAGGCCGGACTTGCCGGCGTTACCGCGGAAGATGTCGGCGAAGCGGGAGGATAAGACCACCTTAAAGCCGTAGTCCATGAGTGCCCAGACCGCGTGTTCGCGGGAGGAGCCGGTGCCGAAGTCCGGGCCTGCGACGAGGACGGAGGCCTGCTGGTAGGGCTCCTGGTTGAGGACGAACTGGGGGTCCTTCTTGCGCCAGGCGGCGAAGAGGCCGTCCTCAAAGCCGGTACGGGTGACCCGCTTGAGGTACACCGCAGGGATGATCTGGTCGGTGTCCACGTTGGACCGCATGAGGGGGGCGGCCACGCCGCTGTGGGTGGTGAATTTCTGCATGTTCCTTCACATTCCTCGTTGCTGTAATGCCTCGTTGCTGTAGCGCCTCGTTGTTCTTACTGGGCGGCTGCGAGATCCGCCGGGCTAGACAGGTGCCCTGTCACGGCGGTAGCTGCGGCGACGGCCGGGGAGACCAGGTGGGTGCGAGAGCCCTTACCCTGCCGCCCCTCGAAGTTTCGGTTGGAGGTCGATGCGCTGCGCTGTCCCGGCTCCATCTGATCCGGATTCATTCCCAGGCACATGGAGCAGCCTGCGGTGCGCCATTGGGCCCCGGCGTCCATGAAAATCCGATCCAGACCTTCGGCCTCCGCCTGCATCTTGACGCGCGTGGAGGAAGGCACCACAAGCATGTCCACACCGTCCGCCACCTTCCGGCCGCGCAGGACGTCGGCCGCGATCCGCAGGTCCTCGATGCGGGAGTTGGTGCAGGAGCCAAGGAAGACGGTATCCACCTCGATCTCCCGCAGCGGGGTTCCGGGGGTGAGGTCCATGTACTCCAGGGCGCGTTCGGCGGCGGCGCGGTCGTTGTCGTTGTGGAAATCCTCCGGGGCGGGCACCGCCGCGTCCAGGGGGAGGCCCTGTCCCGGGTTCGTGCCCCAGGTCACGAAGGGCGTTAGCGCGGAGCCGTCGATGTGCACCACCTCGTCGAACTGGGCTCCCTCGTCGGTGGGGAGTGTCTTCCAGTAGGCCACCGCGGCCTCCCAGTCCTCTCCCTTGGGGGCGTGGGGCCGGGCCTTGAGGTAGTCGAACGTGGTCTCGTCCGGGGCGATCATGCCGGCCCGGGCTCCGGCCTCGATGGACATGTTGCACATTGTCATGCGGGCTTCCATGGACAGCTTCCGGATGGCCTCGCCCCGGTATTCCAGGATGTAGCCCTGGCCGCCGCCAGTGCCGATCTTGGCGATGATGGCCAGGATGAGGTCCTTGGAGGTCACCCCGGGCTGCAACTGGCCGGACACCTCTATGGCCATGGTCTTGAAGGGCTTCAGCGGCAGCGTCTGCGTGGCCAGCACGTGTTCCACCTCGGAGGTGCCAATGCCCATCGCGATGGATCCGAAGGCGCCGTGGGTGGAGGTGTGGGAGTCCCCGCAGACCACGGTCATGCCCGGCTGGGTGAGGCCCAGTTGGGGCCCGACGGTGTGCACGATGCCCTGGTCGATGTCCCCCATGGGGTGCAGGCGGATGCCGAACTCTTCGGTGTTCTTGCGCAACGTGGAGACCTGCAGGCGGGAGGTTTGATCCTCGATATCCAACAGATTGCCGCCGGCCACCCCGGTGGTGGGGACGTTGTGATCCTCTGTGGCGATGGTCAAGTCCGGACGCCGAACCTGCCGGCCGACTTGGCGCAATCCATCGAAGGCCTGAGGGGAGGTCACTTCGTGGACCAGGTGGAGGTCGATGTAGAGCAGGTCCGGTCCGCCGTTGGAGCCGGGAGCGACCACGTGATCGCGCCAGACCTTTTCGGCGAGGGTGAGCGGCGCAGCTCCGGGTTGTTCCTGTGTCACCTGTGCAGTCCTCCTGGTCCTCGAAGCAATTTGGCGGAGGTCAGGGCGACGGTTGGCCGCGCTTACCTACCCTCCGTTCCACAGTGTGGAATGTATAGTACCAAAGTATGGGAAATAACGCGGAAGCGCCGAGGACGAGCGGCATCCAGGTTTTGGACCGGGCGGTGCATATCCTCACCGCCATCGCCGACCAACCCCGCACGCTCACCCAACTGTGCGAGGCCACCCAGCTCCCCCGGGCCACCGCCCATCGAATCGCGGTGGCCCTGGAAAAACACCGGCTCATCGCTCGCCAGCCGGACGGCAGTTGGACCAGTGGGCCGGCGCTAGCGGATCTCACCCCCAGCTCTCGCTCCCGGCTCGAGCTGGCTGCGGAGACCTATTTACCAGGCCTCATGGCCGCCGTCGGTGAATCGGTGCAGATCTACCGGATAATCGGGGACGAGCGGATCTGCATCGCCAACGCGGAGCCGACAACAGGCTTGCGGGATACCGTCCCCGTGGGGCACCGCATGAGCCTGCGGGCGGGTTCCGCAGCCAAGGTTCTGGTGGCCTATGCGCCCACCCCCTTTCAACAGGCCGTGCTGCAGCAGGCGGCCTATACCCAGGAGGACCTCAAGCGGGTGGCGAAGGAAGGTATCGCGGAGTCGCGAGCAGAGCGGGATCCCAGCCTCGCCTCCGCGAGCGTTCCTCTTTTCGATTCTCATGGAGCCATGATTGCGGCCCTGTCCGTGTCGGGGCCGGTGGACCGGATGGGGCTACACCCCGCCGCCCAGTACGGCGAGGCCCTGCGGGAAACTGCGGCTCGAATTTCGGAACATATCGGCTAGCTACTACCCCCGGGGATACCCCCGCAGCCGCGCTTTCGTCGCGCCCCGGAAAATACCTCAGTGTTAATCTGCATTTTAATCGCAACGGTTCCTGAGAGATGGGTCCCCCGCTCATGCCAATCCCCCGCCGCACCGCCGCCCTCCTCCTCGCCGCCGCGGCCACCGCCGACCTCGGCGCAACACCCGCCATAGCCGCCCCCGTCGGATCCTCCAACGCCGCCGCCCCGGAAGTGCCCAAGGATCCCAACAATCCCATGGACTTCCCGCCCACCGGCCCCAATGTCGTCGTCCTCGGCGATTCCTTCATGGCCAACCCGGACCTCATCTACGACCTCGGCAAATACGTCTGGCCCGGCATCGTCCCCACCTCCCTGCCCCGCCAGGACGGTTGCCTACAGACGGACGACAACGCCGCCCGCCAGCTAGCCGCCCTCACCCAGCGTCGGGTGGATGACTGGTCCTGCCCCGGCCAGACCTCCGTTGCTCTCGTGGAGCGCACCCGCACCGCCATCGCGAAGAAATACCTGGGCCCCGCCACCACCAGTGTGGTCATCGGCATCGGCGGTAACGATTCCGGCCCCTTTGCGGCCCAGCAGGGCATTGACGTGAACAACCCTCAAGCTGTTCACGATGCCCTGACGACCAATATGCGGCTCGTGGCGTCCGATATTCACGGCGCCGCACCCAACGCCAAGATCATTATGGTGGGCCTGCCCGAAATATCCGCCGGGCCCAACATCTGTGTGATCAACGTCGTCCCAGGGGCCCCGGGCGCCGTTCCCTTCGGCGTCAGCGATTTCGAGCAGCGGGTTCGAACCAATCAGCGGGACGCCGCGGCGGCAGTCGGCGCGACCTTCGTGGACGTTCATGAACAAACCCGCGGCCACAACACCTGCGCGCCCGATGACCAGCGCTACGTCGCCGGCATCATCGATACGACCAGCCCCAAGTATCATTTCGTGGTGCACCCCACCGTGCTGGGGTCCCGGGCGATCGCTGAGGGAGCGGCGAACGCCCTGGCGTAGCGTAGAACAGCATGAGTGATTCCTTCCCCCTGAGCACTTATGCCCGCCGCCTCGACCAGGCCGCCCGCCTCGCCGCGGACGCCGGCCTGGATGGCATCATCGCAACCCCCGGCCCGGACCTCGAGTTCCTGATCGCCGCCCGCCTGGCCACTCACGAGCGTTTCGCCGGCCTACTGCTCACCCCCACCGCGCGCCGCCTCATCGTCCCGGCCGTGGACGCCGCCTCCCTGAAGCACTCACCGGCCGGCCAGCTCGGCATCGATATCGTCGGTTGGCAGGATGGCGAGGACCCCTACGGCCACATCCCCGCCGGACGTTTCGCCGTGAGCCCCGCGATGACTGCCGATCACCTGCTGCGGTTGCAAGGCGGCGGTGTCTCGGCCGTGGATGCCACCGGTGTTCTCTCCGGGATTTTTGTGATTAAGGACGCCAATGAGATAGCGCAACTCCGCCACGCCGCGGAGGCTATCGACGATGTGCATCGTGCGGTGCCAGCGCTTCTGCGCCCTGGCGTCACCGAAAAAGAGGTGGCCGAGGAGCTGGATCAGCGGATCATCGCCAACCACGGCACCACGGACTTCGTCATTGTCGGCTCCGGGCCGCACGGCGCGGACCCCCACCACGACTACTCCGACAGGCAGTTGCAACCGGGTGACGTTGTGGTGGTGGACATCGGCGGCACCCTGCCCAGCGGTTATCACTCCGACTGCACCCGCATGTACGTCGTCGGCGGGCCCACCGCTGAGCAGCAGCGCATTTACGACGTGCTGCGCCAAGCCCAGGAGGCCGGGGTGGCCTTCGCACGCCCGGGGGTCACGGCTGCCCAGGTGGACCGGGTGGTTCGGGAGGTCATTGAGAACGCCGGATACGGGGAGGCTTTCATCCACCGCACCGGACACGGCATTGGCCTATCCTGCCATGAGGAGCCGTCCATTATGGCTGGTAACGACCTCGAGCTAAAGGAGGGCATGGCCTTCTCCATCGAGCCGGGCGTGTACTTTCCCGGCCAGTGGGGCGCCCGGATCGAGGACATCGTGGTCCTCACAAGCGATGGCGCGCAGCCGCTGAACCGGACCACGCACGACCTGGTCCGGGTGCCCTCCTCCGCCTAGCGGACGTCCACGAACTTGCGCAGGACCCACCGGCGCGATGCGAGAATGGCCAGGCCCAGGGCCACGGTCACGATGAACGTCACCAGGAAGTAGGAGCGCTCCGCCGCCGCGCTGGAGGGGTCGTAGAACCGCGCCAGGGACCCGGAAAGCGCCGTTCCCAAGCCGATGGACAGCATCCACAGCGCGTACATCCGCGTGGGGAACGCCTGCGGCGCCAGCCTGGTGGCCATTGAATTGCCCACCGGGCTGAGTAGCAGCTCTGCCATGGTGAACAGGAAGATAATGGCGACGAACGCCCACATGGGGGTGGAATTGGCCCCTCCGCCGGCAAAGGGGAGGAACAAAAGCAGCGCCACCCCGATGATGACCAGCGACGAAGCGAACTTCGTCACATAGGAGGGCTGCCGGTCCCCCAGCCGGGTCCACACCGCCGCGAACACTGCCGCAAAGATGATGATGAAGGCGGGGTTGATGGACTGCACCATGCCCGGGGGCATCTCCCAGCCGAAGATGCTGCGGTTGAGCCGCTGATCCGAGTAGACGGCCAACACGGTGAACTGCTGTTGGAACAGCGAGAAGAAGGCCACCCCCGCGATGAACATGGGGATGAAACCCACGAGGCGGGATCGCTCTTCGGCGGTCACCAGATCGGAGCGGTACATCTGCAACCACAGGATGACGGCGATGACCAAGGTGGCCAGCGCGGCCATGTTGGCCAACTGGCTGACGTGCAAAACGCCCGTAATGAACAGGACTACGACAACTGCGATGACCGCCGCTGCGCCCAGGAAGATCGGCAGGTACTGGCGACGCGGAAGTGGGTTGGCGACCTGGTGGCCTGCGTCCTTAATCGTCTGCTTCCGCATCGCCGCGTACTGGATGAGGCCCACGGCCATCATGACCGCCGCGGCCCCGAAGCCCCAGTGGAATCCCCGCCAGCCCCACAGGGCATTGGTGATGAACGGGCCCACCAGGGCGCCGATATTCACGCCCATGTAGTAGATGGAGAAACCGCCGTCGCGCCGGGGGTCATCCCGGTGGTACAGCGCGCCGAGGACCACAGAGGTGGTGGTCTTGAGCGCACCGGAGCCCACGGCGATGCACACGAGGCCCACTACCACTCCGGTGAACCCCGGCAGCAGCGCCAGGCTGATGTGCCCGATCATCACCAGGATCGCGGCATAGAACAGGGTCCGCTCGGCGGAAAGAATCCGGTCGGCTACCCACGCCCCGGCCACGCTGGTGAGGTAAACGAGGCCGCCGTAGGCCCCGACGATGGACAGGGCGCTGGCCTCATTCATGCCGAGGCCACCCTGGGCGGCCGAGTAGTAGAGGTAGTAGGCCAGCAGCGCCTGGAGGCCGTAGAAGCTGAACCGCTCCCACATCTCCACCCCGGAGAGGTTCGCCAGCCCCCAGGGATGGCCGAAGAAGGTGCGCTCCCCCGACTGGTCCGCCGGGGGATCTGGTTGGTGATGCTGCGCGGCATTGGGCGCGGAATCCGATTGGGTCATCGCTTTATTGCAGCACAATGATGCGGAAATCTCAGCAAGGGGGGGTGTTGCAGGCTCTTGTTAGGAAAGCGTCAAGAACTTCCTTACGCACCTCGGGGAGGGTTTATGTTGCCCGCATGATCTACGACGTTTTGCTGATCGCCGCCACCTGTGTGGCTTTCGCGCTCATGCAGTTTGCCGTGAAGGCGGTGCATAAGCTGTGAGCTGGGAGTTGATTGTCGGGGCAGTCCTGGGACTGCTGGCCATCTGCTACCTGTTGGTAGCCCTCGTGAATCCGGAGCGATTCTCGTGAGCGGCACGTGGACAGGGTGGATCCCTGTAGCCATCATTCTGCTGGCGCTGGCCCTCGTTTACGTACCCCTGGGCAACTACATAGCCCGGGTCTTCAGCAGCGAGCACGATACCGCCGTGGAACGGGCCCTGTACAAGATCACCGGGGTCAACCCCAAGGGCAAGCAGCACTGGACGAAGTACGCCTCCTCCGTGCTGGCTTTCTCCGTGGTCTCCATCGTCGTTCTCTACTTGCTGCAGCGGGTTCAAGGGCACTTGCCGCTGGCCCACGGCATGGGTGCTGTGCACCCGGACCAGGCGTGGAACACGGCCGTGTCCTTCGTGACCAACACGAACTGGCAGTCCTACTCCGGTGAGGAGGCAATGACCCAGCTCACGCAGATGGCCGGGCTCGCCGTGCAGAACTTCGTCTCCGCCGCAGTGGGTATCTCCGTGGCCATTGCCCTCGTGCGGGGCCTGGCCAACCGCGAGGGCGACGGTGTCATCGGTAACTTTTGGGTCGACCTCACCCGCACGCTCATACGCATTCTGCTGCCGATCGCCCTGGTCGGCGCGGTGCTGCTGATCACCCAGGGTGCCATCCAGAACTTCAACGCTCCGCAGAGCTTCCCCACCATCGCCGGTGGGGAGCAGAGCATCCCCGGCGGCGCGGTGGCCAGTCAAGAAGTGATCAAGGAGCTGGGCACGAACGGTGGCGGTTACTTCAACGCCAACTCGGCCCACCCCTACGAAAACCCCACCATGTGGTCCAACGTGCTGGAGATCTTCCTCATCCTGGTTATCCCGGTGAGCCTGACCCGCACCTTCGGCAAGCTTGTCCGCGATGTGCGCCAGGGCTGGGCCCTGCTGGCCACCATGGCGGTGCTGTTCTTCGCCTCCTTCGCCGTCGTCGCGGCCTCCGAGTCCTCCCTGGGCATCCCCGGCGGTGGCGCGATGGAGGGCAAGGAATACCGCTTCGGCGTGATCCCGTCGTCCTTCTTCGCTGTATCCACGACGATGACGTCCACGGGTGCGGTGGACTCCTTCCACTCCAGCTATTCCCCGCTGGGTGGCTGCATGCTCATCCTGGACATGATGCTGGGCGAAATCTCCCCCGGCGGCGTGGGCTCGGGCCTCTACGGCATGCTCATCATCGCCATCCTCAGCGTCTTCGTCGCGGGCCTCATGGTTGGCCGCACCCCGGAATACCTGGGCAAGCGCATCGGTATCAGCGAAATCACGAAGGCGAGCATGTACCTGCTCATCATGCCCGCCTTGGTGCTGGCGGGCGTGGGCATCTCCACGATGCTGCCGGATACCCGGGATTCGATGTCCACCACCGGCCCCCACGGCTTCTCGGACATCGTTTACGCCTACACGAGTGCCTCGAACAACAACGGTTCGGCCTTCGCCGGGTTCGGCGCGGATACCCCTTGGTTCAACATCTCCCTGGCGGTGGCGATGATGCTCGGGCGCTTCCTGCCCATTATCTTCGCCTTGGCCCTGGCCGGCGCATTCGCCAAGCAGCGCCCCGCCGAGGCCACGGCGGGTACCCTGCCCACCCACCGACCGCAGTTCGTCGGCGTGATGGTGGGGATTGCCCTCATCCTCGGCGCACTGACCTTCCTGCCCACCCTCGTTCTCGGCCCGTTGACGGAGGCGCTGCAATGACAACCGCAACCCATAGCCCCGCTAAAGCGCCGGAGAAGAAACCCGGGCTTAGCTCGCAGATGGCCGCCGCCCTCCCCCTGGCGGTCAAGAAGATGAACCCGCGCAGTCTGATCAGCGTGCCGGTGATGTTCCTGGTGGAGGTGGGCGCGGCATTCACGCTCGTGCTCGCCATCGTGCACCCCTCGGTGTTCACGTGGTCCATCACGGTCTGGCTGTGGCTCACCGTGCTTTTCGCCACCCTCGCGGAGGCAGTGGCCGAGGGCCGGGGCAAGGCCCAGGCCGAGTCCCTGCGCAAGACGCGCACGCAGTCCGTGGCCCACAAGCTGACGGGGGAAGCCACCCCTGCCGCCATCGAGAAGGCCATGGCTGCGCAGGAGGCCCAGACGGAGGAGATCCCCTCCGACCAGCTCCGCCCCGGGGACACGGTCATCGTCACCGCCGGCCAGACCATCCCGGGCGACGGCGACGTCATCGCCGGTGCCGCCAGCGTGGACGAGTCCGCCGTCACAGGCGAATCCGCCCCCGTAATCCGTGAATCCGGTGGGGACCGCAGCGCCGTGACCGGCGGCACGCGGGTTCTCTCGGACTGCATCGCGGTGAACATCACCAGCCACCCCGGGGAGAGCTTCATCGACCGGATGATCGGCCTGGTGGAGGGCGCGCAGCGCAAGAAGACCCCGAACGAGTTGGCCCTGGGCACCCTGCTCATCGTGTTGACCATCATCTTCCTCATCGTGGTGATGGCGCTGGCCCCCATGGCGGCGTTCAACGGGGCGGAGCAGTCCCCGGTCGTCCTGGTGGCCCTGCTCATCTGCCTGATCCCCACGACCATCGGTGCCCTGCTCAGCGCGATCGGTATCGCCGGCATGGACCGGCTGGTTCAGCACAACGTCCTGGCCATGTCCGGGCGCGCCGTGGAGGCCGCTGGGGACGTGTCCACCCTGCTGCTGGACAAGACGGGCACCATCACCATCGGCGACCGCCAGGCCACGGAGTTCGTTACCGTCGGCGAGGTGGGCCAGGACGAGTTGAACCGCGCCTGCCTGCTGTCCTCCCTGGCGGACGAGACCCCGGAGGGCCGCTCCATCGTGACCCTGGCGGAGAAGTTGGGCACCGAGGAGATCCCGGAGTCCACCTACCGCCACGCGGAGTTCATCCCCTTCACCGCTCAGACCCGCATGTCCGGCATCGAGCTGCCCGGCGATGAGCATGGTGGCACCCCCCAGAAGATCGTGAAGGGGGCCGCCTCGGAGGTCTGCAAGATGGTGGAAGAGGCCGGCGGCATAGTTCCCCCGGAGACCACCGACGTGGTCACCCGGATCAGCAACGACGGTGGCACCGCGCTGGTGGTAGCAACCGATAACGCGGTCCTGGGCGTCATTCACCTCAAGGACATCGTGAAGCCGGGCATGACCGAGCGTTTCGAGCAACTGCGCACGATGGGCATCCGCACCGTGATGATCACGGGCGATAACCGCCTGACCGCGCAGGCCATCGCGAAGGAGGCGGGCGTGGATGACGTGCTCGCCGAGGCCACCCCGGAGGACAAGCTGGCGCTGATCCGCAAGGAGCAGTCCACGGGCCGCCTCGTGGCCATGACCGGGGATGGCACGAACGATGCCCCCGCCCTGGCGCAGGCGGATGTGGGCGTGGCCATGAATACGGGCACCACCGCCGCCAAGGAGGCCGGGAACATGGTGGATCTGGATTCGGATCCCACCAAGCTCATCGACATCGTCGCCATTGGAAAGCAGTTGCTCATCACGCGTGGTGCCCTGACGACATTCTCGATCGCCAACGATATTGCGAAATACTTCGCGATTATCCCCGCTATGTTTGTCGTCGCTTTCCCCGGTTTGTCCGCGCTGAATGTGATGCGCCTGCACAGCCCGGAATCGGCCATTCTGTCCGCCGTGATTTTCAACGCCATCATCATCATTGCGCTGATTCCCCTGGCGCTGAAGGGCGTGAGTTACCGAGCGGGTTCTGCGGCGAAGCTCCTGTCGCGCAACCTCACCATTTTCGGCCTGGGCGGGGTGATTGTCCCGTTCATCGGCATCAAGATTATTGACCTCATCGTGTCTGGAGTGTTTGGACTATGACCACCGAAGCTATCCCCGAGACGGATCGCGCGACCCGCAGGTCCCTGCGTTCTTCCAATTCCTCTTCGCGGGTTTTGCTCACGGCTATCCGCTCCGTTGTGCTGTTCACCGTTGTGCTGGGAATCGTTTACCCGCTCGTGGTATTCGGGATCGGGCGGTTGATGCCGAATAAGGCCGATGGGTCCATGGTTCATAATTCGGCCGGGCAGGTGGTGGGTTCTTCCCTCATCGGCCAGGCGGTGGATAAGCCCGGATTCTTCTTCCCCCGTCCCTCGGCGGCCGGTGATGAGCCGGGGTACGACGCCATGAGCTCCGGCGCTTCCAATATCTCCCCCGCAGACCAGAAGTACCGCGCGGATATAGCGCAACTGCGCGAAAAGATCGCCACCCGGGAGGGCGTGAGCGTGGAGCGGGTGCCGGTAGATGCCATCACCTCCTCCGGTTCCGGCCTGGATCCCCAGATCTCGCGGGCCTACGCGGACCTGCAGGTCAACCGGGTGGCCAAGGAGCGCGGCGTGCCCGTGGAGCGGGTTCGGGGCCTCGTGGAGGAGCACACCCACACCAGTTTCAACGGCGCCGCCGACGGCAAGCCGGTGAACGTGGTGGAGCTCAACGAAGCCCTCACCCGCATCTAGGCCCGGGGGTTAGGCTGAACCCTGATAAGCACGATTAACGGAAGAGTCCAACATGGCCCAGCGCGGAAAACTCAAGGTTTATCTGGGGTTCGCCCCGGGTGTGGGGAAAACCTGCGCGATGCTCAGCGAGGCCCACGACCTGCAGGCCCGCGGCCACGATGTGCTCATCGGCCTGGTCGAGGACCACGGCCGGGAGCGCACCCGGAAACTGGTGGAGGGCCTGCCGGTACTCCCCCGCTTGGAGTACGCCCACCGGGGCGGCACGTACACCGAATTGGACGTGGAGGCCGCGCTCGAGGCACATCCGGAGATCATCCTCGTCGATGAGTTGGCCCACACGGTGGTGGGCTATGGGGAAGTCTCCGATACCCGCTCTGGGGAGTCCAAGCGCTGGCACGACGTGTACACGCTGCTGGATGCCGGTATCGACGTCATCTCCACAATGAACATCCAGCACCTGGAGTCCCTCAATGACGTGGTCGCGGCGGTGACGGGGACGCGGCAGCGGGAGACCGTGCCGGACCAGGTGCTCCGCGATGCCGACGAGATCGAACTGGTGGACCTGTCCCCGGACGCCCTGCGCATCCGCCTGGCCCGGGGCGAGGTCTACCGCCAGGAGCAGGCCGAGGCCGCGCTGGCGAAGTACTTCCGGGTGGGCAACCTCACCGCCCTCCGCGAGCTGGCGCTGCTGTGGCTGGCGGACAAAGTGGACGAGGGCTTGGAGCGCTACCGCGCGGACCAGGAGATCCAGGAGACCTGGCCCACTCGGGAGCGCGTGGTCGTGTCCGTTCAGGCCAACGCCAGCGCCGAGCGCCTCATCCGACGGGGGGCGCGCATCACCGGCCGAGTGGCCGGCCGCGAAATGTTTGTGGTGCACGTCGCCGGGGACGACGACGGTCTGCGCAGCGACGTACCGCGTGTGCTCAAGCGGCTGCAGTCGATGACGGAATCCCTCGGCGGCGAATGGCGGGTACTCGTCGGCGACGACGTGCCGGAAACACTGTTGCAGTTCGCCCGGAATATCAACGCCTCCCAGCTCGTGATCGGTTTCTCTGGGCGGATCCGCAGCATGTTCGGCGGGGGTACCTCCAAGCGCATCATCGACGGCTCCGGCCCGATCGACGTTCACATCGTCTCCACCAACGCCCCCTTCCGGGAGAACCCCGGTTCTGCGGAGCCCAGCCCCATCCCCAGCGCAAAGAAGGGTACCGGGGGCCTGGCCCTGCTGGGCCTATCCCCCAGCGAAAGCAAGCCCATCGCCGCCAGACCCGCGGCCCGGCCCTCTGCTCTGGGCACCACTGGCAGCAAGAGCGCGCGCAGCACCGTCCGCCGCAGATCCAAAGTCTCGCTGGAGAAGCGGCTGAGCACCCCGCGCCCCCTCAAGTGGCGTTCCCGCTTTTCCGGGGAGTTGCGGCTCTCCCCCTCCCGGCGGCTGATCGGTTGGCTCATCGGGGTGCTCGGCCCCATCTTGCTCACCGCCGCCGTCGTCCCCTTCGAGCCGGCCCTGCGCTACCTGGGCGCCATCCTGCTGGGCTACCTGACCATCGCCGTGTTCGCCGGACTCGCGGCGGGGATTTGGCCGGCCATGGTGTGCGTACTGCTCGGCACGCTGCTGGCCAACTGGTTCCTCACCCAACCGGTGCACACCTTCACGGTAACTAAGCCGGAGAACATCGTTCAGCTCATCCTCTTCGCCATCATCGCCGCCAGCGTCTCCTGGATCGTCCACGTCGCCGAACGCCGCCAGGCACTGGCCACGCAACGCCTGGGCCAAGCGGTTGTGTTGTCGGATCTGGCTAGGGGCGTCATCAATGAGGGAGACAATCTCAACCAGCTACTGCAACGATTGCGCCAAACCTTCGCCCTCAAGCGCGTCGATCTGCAAAGGTACGTCCCCGAGCGGAAGAAGTGGGTGACCATCGAAACCACCTCGGAGGACGGCATCTCCGCCCCCTGGGACGGCGGGAAAGATCCCGTGCGCGTCCGAGCTTCCCAGGGGCTGCGGATTGTCGTCGGGGGTCGCCAGCTCTCCCCCGCGGACCTGGCCATGATCGAGGCCCACGGTGCACGAATCACCGCCATCATCGACCGCCAGCAGATGGAGGCGATGCGGCGGGCCACAGCCGCGCTGGAGGCCGGCAACCGGGTGGGCACCGCTCTGCTCGCCGCCGTGAGCCACGACCTACGCACCCCCTTGGCGGGCATCAAAGCGGCCGTGTCCAGCCTCAGCATGGACGACGTGGAGCTGGACGAAGAAAGTCGCAAAATCCTCATCGAAACCATCGAGTCCAGTGCCGACCGGCTCGAAACCGTCGTGGGCAACCTGCTGGACATGTCCCGGCTGCGCTCCAACGCCGTCAGCGTGCAGCGCCGGGTACTTCCGGTCACGGAGGTGCTGGACGCGGTACAAAACGAGTTGCCGGAAGCGGCAGGGTACATGGATGTGGACGTGGATCCGGAGACCCTGGCGGTGCTCGGCGATGCCGGCCTGGTCCAGCGCATCATCGCCAACATCGTGGTCAATGGGCGCAAGTACGCCCCCCAGTCCCGGCTCACGGTGCTCGCCCGCCCCGGTGGCGTCCTCGGCGAGAGCGAGGCCAGCGGGGCCGCAGTAGAAATTCGGGTGATCGACCACGGCCCCGGCATCCCCGAAGACATGATGCAAGACGTTTTCACCCCCTTCCAACGCCTCGGGGATCAGACAGCCACCACCAACGGCCTGGGCCTGGGTCTCGCGGTGGCGCGCGGATTCGCGGAGGCGATGGGGGGCACCCTTGCCGCCGAGCAGACCCCCGGCGGCGGGGCCACCCTCGTCCTGGAATTGCCCCGCGCCACTGAGGCGGACGTCGCCGAGAATGACCGGGAGCGGGCGGAGGCATGAGCGAGGCGGCGCGCACCAAGATCCTCCTGGTGGAGGACGATATCCCCCTGGCCAATGCCGTGCGGATCAGCCTTGTG
The DNA here is from genome assembly GCF_028609845.1 of Corynebacterium heidelbergense. Taxonomy (NCBI): domain Bacteria; kingdom Bacillati; phylum Actinomycetota; class Actinomycetes; order Mycobacteriales; family Corynebacteriaceae; genus Corynebacterium; species Corynebacterium heidelbergense. The sequence goes on from NZ_CP063191.1 coordinate 1,432,163, forward strand.
GCCCGCAAGTACGACGTGCAGGTGGCCACAACTGCAACCGCTGCGACGCAACTGGCCAGCAAATGGCAGCCAGACGCGGTTCTGCTGGACCTGGGTCTGCCGGACATGAGCGGGTTGGAAGTCCTGCGTTCCCTGCGCTCGTGGAGCTCCATTCCGGTGATCGTGGTCTCCGCCCGTCACGACCAGCCGGGCAAGATCAACGCCCTCGACGAGGGGGCGGACGACTACGTCACCAAACCCTTTGCCGTCGGCGAGCTGCTGGCCCGGCTGCGGGCCGCGCTCCGCCGGGTGCCGGATAGCACTCAGCAGGAACAACCGGTGGTCACCACCAGTGACGGGCGCCTAGAAGTGGACCTGGCCCTCTCCCAGGCGCGGGTGGACGGCCAGCCGGTGCACCTGACCCCCCGGGAATGGGGCATCGTCGAGTACCTTGCGCGCCGCAAGGGGCAACTGGTCCCCAAGGCCGACTTACTGCAGGCGGTGTGGGGCCCGAACTACAGCCGGGAGACCAACTACCTGCGGGTATTCATCAGTCAGGTGCGCCAGAAGTTAGAGCGAGACCCGGCGGCGCCGCAGCACTTTCTTACCGAATTGGGTGTCGGGTACCGATTCGTGCCTTAGGCCCCCGAACAAAAAAGCACGAGAAGCAAAGGTTCTGGGATCAACGATGTTCTGCATTCTCTCCGCCACCTATACCCTGGCCGGCGCGATGTTCCTGTGGTTGGCCCTGGCCTCCCGGCGCGGTCTGTCCCGAAATCACTGTGCGGGCATTCGGACGCCAAAAACAATGCGCTCGGATGAGGCCTTCGTCACGGCCAACCGGGCGGTGTGGGGACTGACTTTCCTACAGGGAGCCATTTTCCTACTGTCCGCCGTGGCCCTGATTCTTGTGTCCCGGGCCCAGGTATCGCCCGCAGCATCACTGGGTTTTGCGCTGCTGCCCGCAGTGATCAGCCTGGGGCTCGTTGGCCCCCAGGTACGCCGGGCCCACCGGGCGGTGGATTTACTCCCGGGCCGCTGATCCGAATCGACCCAACTGACGCCAAGCGCTGATCCCGCCGACAACGGCGACAATGGTCATAGCCAGGGCGGAAACCCAGAACCCGGTGCCGTCGGCCAGAGCTAGGGCCACCCATCCCGCCAAGAATGACAAGCCCAGGGGGATGCAGGTGAGCAGGGTGAAATCCGATCCGGCACGCGTCGGCCGGGCGAACCGGAGGGCCTGGGTGTAGACGGCCACATTCACCATGGTGTATCCCGTAAGGAGCAGGCTCACGCCGATTGCCGCCTGGATGAAGGACCCGGAGCTCGGTGACACCTCGGATGCGCCGGTGGCTCCGAAGATCGGCTGGAGGGTGGCGATTCCGGAAGCCAGCATGATCGTTCCGAGTACGACGGAACTCCTCCTTTCCAGCTTGGCATCGAGGTGGCCGGCCAGCAGCCCCGCGAGGATCGCGGGAAGAGAGGCCACAGTGAGCGTGATGAGGCCGATCTGGGTGAGCGAGAAGCCGTAGTCCCCGAGGGCCGGAGTGACCAGGGAATAGGCCCCCGCCGACCCCATGTAGAGCAGCGGCATGGTGACGAAACACCAACGGCGGCAGTCTCGGTTCCGGAACAGGTCAAACGTGTCCCGCCCCCAGGGCGTGGATCCCGCGCGGTTGTCCTGTTCGGCCCGGGGTTCGCGGTAGTGCAGGACGGAAACGAGGGCCAAGGACGTTGTGGCCGCCAGCAGGACGCCGGCGGCTGGAAGCCCCCACCGATCGGCCACGAAGACGGCGCCTGCCCCGCCCACGAGATTGCCGACGTACCCAGCCGAGACCTGTATGGAACTTCCGGTATCCCGGCGCCGCCCGCTCAAGCCACGCACGGAGATAGCGTCTGCGGCAATGTCCTGAGTAGCGCTGAGGAGGACGAAGAGGGCCACGATCGCCCCGAGGGCGGCAATCTGACGAGCAGGGTGGGGGATGAATGCCATGCACAGCAGTGACACCACCATGCCGCTCTGCAGCAGAAGGAGCCACCCGCGGTAATGCCCCTGGCGGCGCATTGGGGCCCACCGATCCACCAACGGAGCCCACAGGATCTTCAGTGGCCAAATAACGCCGAATAGCTGGAAGAGCCCCAGTGTGCTGAGGCTAACGCCGTCCGCCCGCAAGATAGCTGTCAAACCGACCGTGAGGAATCCCACGCCGATGAACTGGGTTGTGTACAGCGCCCACAGAAGCTTCAGCGGGACCTGGGCCTGGCCTGAAGCATCGGTCATGTTCTACGCCACCGCTTTCCAGTAACCGAGCGAGCACAGATCCGTCTTGGTGATTCCGTGATCCGCCCGCAAGCGCTTTACGAGGGCACGGGTTTTTCCAGCCTCGAGGGCCACCCAGACGCGCGGACTGTCACTGCTTTGCGCTACACATTGGGCCGCGACGTCCGTGACAGATGGCCCGCTGTCGTGCTGACAACGGATGACCTGGTGACGTGAACTGGCACAGACAGGAACCTGCGCGTCCGAGGCCAGTCGGTTTTCCACCACGGCGGTGATCGGAGTAGTGACCAGGGTGCCTAGCAGCGAATTCATGGCAGGCAACGAAGCCATGTCACCCACAAGGACGATTGGTTTCGATTTGCTGATGGCGAGTTCATCGACGCGAAGCCCCCAGGGGGTTTTGGAACCAAGTAGCGATGCCTGGATGGTCCAGCCGGGTTCCGCCGCCCGGGCCCAGTCGGAGGCGATTCCGTCGTGCAAGGTGAACTCGATGTGGGCCCGTCCGCACTGCTCATCTGCCCCCACGATGGTGAAGGCCCGTTGATGCCAGGAGGCGTCCCCTGCGGGAAACCACAGCCGCAACCACAGAGTGGGGAACGCTGGAGTAAAGGAGAATAACTGCCCGCAGTCCACCGTGACCCGTACGAAGGAGTCGCTGAGCCACTCCTTGGACAGGACCGTCAATGTGGTTTGCCCCGACCCAAGGGTCCGGACAAGAATCCGCTCCAGTTCAGATAGCATGGGGCCTTTCAACTCATAGGGGAGCCAGAAAACAGGCTGTGATCTGGGAATTTGTATTTACGCAACATTTGCTTGTCTAATTCTATACTTAGGATAGCCTTTGCAACGTAGCCGGGGCTACGTCGTGAACGTGTCGGGAGGGCCAGCCATCACATCCATCACCCGCTCCCCCGATGGCATCCCCACCATCAGCGCCGACAGCATCACGGATCTAGCCCACGGGCAGGGGACAGCGACAGCCACTGATCGCTCCCAGCAACTCATCGCAGATCATCGCCGCCTGTGCGCTGCCAGCGGGGAGCCACTGGATCGCCTTGTCGGCCGCGTCGGGCTGCGGCTTAGCGCCAGGCGGTGTTTCGAACGAGCAACCCCCGCAGCCAGGGACTTTTGTGCGGCCTACGCCGACGGAGTGAACGGGATCCTGGCGCGCGTTCCAGATACGAGCCGATGGGAGCCCTGGGACCCTATCGGGATGATGTTGCTGTCTCACCTGCTGTTCGGCGCATTCCCCGAAACCCTCTGGCGCGAAACCGTCCGCGCAACGCTCGGACCCGAGTTCCTCACGGCCTTCTCACACGAACCTGCGGTATCCGCGGGGAGCAATGCGTGGTTTATCCCTTCTTCCTGGTCTTCCACCGGCCGCCCTATTCTGTGCGCGGACCCCCACCGGTTGTTGGAACCCCCCGGCCCCTACCACCAGATGCGATTGCGGGCCCCCGGAATCAACGTTGATGGTTTGGCCTTCCCCGGTTTTCCCGGGGTCCCCCATTTCGGCCAAACCCCCACCTGCGCATGGGTGATCACCAATGCTATGGCTGACTCACAACCACTGGTTCGGCTCACCGGACAAGCAGCAGCTCCAGACTTGCCGATCGTGGCATGGGACGGGCGGGGTAATCCCCTGGGATTGGGATGGAGCGCACAAGTGACCGGTGACGGGGGCCTCCAAACAAGCATGGATCTTTTAGGGGCAGCCGATACCCGAAACATCATCGGCGCGTACTCCCACTGGGTGGACCCCGTCAATGACGTATTGGCAGCCGATCGCTCGGGGAGAGGCGTTCGGTTTACTGCTGGTCGGGTCCTCCGGCTGAATTCAGAGAAACGGGCCGGGCCGTTGTCCTTACACGAGTTCCGCCAAGCTGGATGGGAACGCTTCCCGGTCCGCGTCCTGGAGGCACCGGAAGCCGCTGCGAACGAACGCAAACCCGAGGAGGCGCGTTTGGGGTACAGCTACTGCCCGGATCAGCGAGCACGGCGTATTCGCGAATTGCTGAGAAAACACGGCAGCGCACCGATAACCCCGGAAGCCGCAGCGAGCATCGCCATGGATACTTACGACGAGGAGCTACACGGTTTGGTCGGGCGTTTGTGTAACACGAGCCGGCAAACACCATCTTCCAGGTCTTTCCATCGTTACCTCTCGGATTGGGACGGTTACTTCGCCAGCGATTCTGTCGATGCCGCTGCGGTTGCCGCATGGCGACACGCTCTGGTGGATCTGCTCTGCGAACTTCCGATCCTTAAACGCCTTCAGACCGGTTCCAAGAACTTGCGAACCCTCTGCGACCCGCTTTTCGAACCATGGCTCAACCCCAGGGTCCGGGTGGGCCTATCCCTACCCTCCATCCTCACATCCCACGCGTTATTCGGGTTCGACGTCCGTGCGATTACGCACCGAGCGGCAGAACTGGCAGCTCAGCGCTTTGGCGGCGAGACCTGGGGACAACTGCACGGCCTGGGTGGGGACACCCAAACCATCCTGGCGGCCGGTTCCCTCCCAGGGGTAACGGATCGATGCCTGAGGGTTCCGGTAGCCCGAGTCCTGTGGGATATCGGCAATCCGAATGGTTCCTCGTGGGTTGTGCCAGAACGGGGCCAAGAGCCGCTGTGGGAACGGGGAGAGTCCATACCGGTTCGACACTATGAACGGAGTTACGTCAATGCATGAGCATTTTCCGGAAAGCACGAGGCTTGACGGCGGGCTAATGATCCGTCCGGTTGACCCGAACGACGATAGTTCGATGATTTACGAGTGGACCCGAGCGGAGCGGGCGCGTTTCTGGGGAATGGGTTGGGCCACTCAGAACGATATCCGAGATATCTACTACGCCTTGGCGGCCTCTGAAACACACCATGCTTACGTTCTCAGTTGGGAAGGTCGGGCCTGCGCGATTTTTCAAACCTATGACCCGCGCTCAGATGAGGTTGGCCAGTTCTACCCGGTAGATAATCATGACCTTGGGTTCCACCTCATGCTGGGGCCAAGGGACGTGTTTTCCACGTCCGCACCCAGGTCGAGGGCAGTTCGGCGTGTCATCGAGGGCTTAGCCCCGGAAGTGATCCTCCGAACGGGGGCCCGCAGGCTGCTCGCGGACCCGGATTCGAACAACGAGCGGGCGATCCAGCGCTTGCACAGTATCGGCTTCACAACCATGTCACGCGTGTGGCTACCGGGCCAGGCCAAGCAGGCCGAGCTGATGATTCATGACGATGCTCGGCAATTTTGTACCCCGTACGGGATTTGAACCCGTGTTACCGCCGTGAGAGGGCGACGTCCTAGGCCGCTAGACGAACGGGGCAAGCGGCCGCTGTGCGACGCTCGAAACTGTATACGACCCCCACTGCTCGCACCTAATCCGCAGCTCGCGGGCGATATCCACGGGGTGAGCAGGCGGATGCGCCTAGAGTCGGGGCGATGGATACCACGGAGGATGGGCACTACATCGTCGTCAAGGGTCGCCGCTGGCGGGCGACGGACCCGGGCATACCGGAGAACCTCAAAACGGAGCTGGTGCGGGTGCTCATGGCCGGTCGCCGACTGGTGAAGACGGAGGGCGACCCTGTGCGCACGGTCGTGCAGGATGCGAAGGTGGCCCTGGGGGAACGCGGGGAGGAATGGTGGTCGCCCTCCCCCACCGAGGAAGGTTTGGCCTCCCGACTAGCCGCGACGATGCGCACCATGGCACGGGCCCGCCCCGGGAAGACCCACTGCCCCAGCGACGCAGCTCGGGTGGTAGGCGGCACAGAGGATTGGCGGGACCTCATGGACCTGGCCCGCCAGGTCGCCCGCGAGCTTCGGGCGACCGGCGAGATCCTTATCACGCAGAAAGGCGAAGCGGTGACGGCAGAGGAGTGGAAGGGGCCTATCCGCCTGTCGGCTGGCCCCAAGCTGCCCTATGCGGACATCCTCGCCCCGTGAGCGCAGCGAAGAGCTCCCGGAACTACATGAGTTAGCCGGGAACTCTGCGCACGATAATTTGTACCCCGTACGGGATTTGAACCCGTGTTACCGCCGTGAGAGGGCGACGTCCTAGGCCGCTAGACGAACGGGGCAAGGACTGAAAACTGCAAATCAGCTTTCGCTGGCCTACCAGGACTCGAACCTAGAATGACGGTACCAGAAACCGTAGTGTTGCCAATTACACCATAGGCCAATCGCTACCCACCGCCGTGGTCGGCGCTGCGCAACGCAGATGACTATAGCCAAGCGGGCGGCTAGCCAGCAAATCACTGATACGGAGTGACCTTTTGGGCCGCCCGCAGGCGCGCCAGCGTGGATTCCTTCCCCAGCAACTCCATGGATTCGAATAACGGCGGGGACACAGCGGCCCCGGAGACTGCCACGCGCAGGGCCCCATAGGCCTTTCGGGGCTTGAGCTCCATCTGCTCGATCAACCTCCCCTGCAGGGCGCCCTCGATATCGGGCGTGACGAAGTCCTCCTCGTCCAGTGCCTCCAGCTCCTCCACGGCGGCGCTGAGCACCTCCACCGCGTCCTCCTTGAGGTTCTTCCGAGCGGCTTTGTCATCCAGCTCCAGGTCGGCGTCGTCGGTAATAAGGAACCGCAACAAACCATCGGCGTCCCCCAGGGTCTTGATGCGCGTCTGCACCAGCTCGGCGGCGAAGGCGAACTTCTCCGCGGGGTAGTCACCGGGGAAGCCGTGGAACTCTTCTAGGTAGCGGCGCAGTCGGCGGGTGAACTCCCCGAGCTCCAGCAGGCGGATGTGGTCGGCGTTGATGGCCTCTAGCTTTTTGTGGTCGAAGCGGGCGGGGTTGGGCTTCACGTCGGCCACGTCGAAGGCAGCCACTAGCTCGTCCGTGCTGAAGATGTCCCGATCCGCGCTGAGCGCCCAGCCCAGCAGGGATAGGTAGTTCAGCATGCCCTCCGGGATGATCCCCTCCTTGCGGTGCAGGAAGAGATCCGATTCCGGGTCTCGCTTAGATAACTTCCTGTTGCCCTCCCCCATGACGAAGGGCAGGTGGCCGAACGTGGGGGTCTGGCTGGATACCCCGATGCGCTGCAGTGCCTCGTGCAGGGCGATCTGCCGGGGGGTGCTGGGCAGCAGGTCCTCTCCGCGCAGGACGTGGGTGATGCCCATGAGGGCGTCGTCGACGGGGTTGACAAGGGTGTATAGGGGCTGGCCGTTGGACCTGGCGACAACGAAATCCGGCACGGTGGCGCCGTCCACGCTCATCTCCCCGCGAACGAGGTCGGTCCACTCATAGCGCCGGTCGTCGGGCATCCGCAGGCGCCAGACCGGCTCGCGGCCCTCGGCCTCATACGCGGCGATCTGCTCGGCGGACAGGTCGCGGTCGAAGTTGTCATAGCCCAGGTTCTTGTCCCGCCCGGCATCCAGGTGGCGCTGTGTTACCTCGTCGGCCGTGGAGTAGGCGGGGTACACGTCCCCGGACTGCTTGAGCTTGTCCAGGATGTCCGCATAGATGTCCATTCGCCGGGACTGCCGGTAGGGCTCGTGGGGGCCGCCGACGTCGATGCCCTCGTCCCAGTCCAACCCGAGCCAGCGCAGGCCGTCGATAATGGCCTGGTAGGACTCTTCGGAGTCCCGCTTGGCGTCTGTATCTTCGATGCGGAAGACCATCTTGCCGCCGGTATGACGCGCGTAGGCCCAGTTGAACAGGGCAGTACGGATCAGCCCGACGTGCGGGGTTCCGGTGGGCGAGGGGCAGAATCGGACGCGTACTTCACTCATAGGGCTTAGGTTACCGGGCGGGGTAGCCACTCCCCCATGACCTCACCGGCGTAGCCAGCCTGGCGGAGCTGGCGGACCCAGTGCTGCAGTGGGGCCGTACCGCTGCCGGGTTCCCCGCGCCCGGGGTGGTCGGCGACTTGGACGTGGGTGGGCAGTCCCCGCCTCAGATCTTCAGCGGTAAGTTCGGCGCCGATCTCGCCGTTGGCGCGGAGGTGGTAGAGGTCCATGAGCAGCCCTCCGGTCCCGGCGGCACCGATGAGGTCCCAGGCTCGGTCAATGGTCCTGATGGGGTAGTCGGACATCGCGGAGAGGGGTTCGATGAGTACGACGCCACCTACCCGATTGCCGAGGAACTCCCCGATGGAACGCACGCGGTCCACCTGGCTGGGCAGCACGTCGCTCCCGCCGCGGCCGAGCTGGAGGTTGAACTTGTCCGCCCCGGTGGCCTCGTGGATCCGCAGGATGGATTCGAGGTGGGTCCGGGGCAGGTCGGCGCGGTGGAGGATGCCACGGTCCCCGGCGGTCATGTCCCCGCCCCACAGGTTGATCGCCGTGAGTCGGAGTTGCTGCTGGCGCACGGTTCGCACCAGGGCCTGAATCTCCGCTGGCGGCGCTACCGGGGTGGGAAAGGGCCACCACAATTCGATCGTCTCCGGGCCCTGTGCGGCGGACAGGTGGCTGCGCCAGTCCCCCGCTGGGGCCCCGATCGATCGGTTCCGGCCGGTGATCCACGTGGGGCTGTCGGGTGCGGGGCTGTCGGGTGTCATGGTGGGAACAAACCTCCTCGAAGGTGCCACCCCTTGATGGCATTTACACTGAATCCTATGGAATCAGCAGGCAGAGGACGGGTCGCTGTGGTCACGGGGGCCGGGGGCGGCCTGGGCCGGGTCTTCACCCGGGCGCTGGCCGCCGAGGGGTGGGCCGTTGCCGCCCTGGGGCGCACGCCCGCTACCTTGGCGGAGACCATCGCCGACTGCTCCCCCGCCTTGGCGGTGCAGTGCGACATCACCGATGCGGATGCGGTGGACCGGGCCTTTGCTCACGTAGTGGAGGCCCTGGGCGGACTGCATCTACTGGTCAACAACGCCGGGATCCCCGGCCCCGTAGGGGAGATCCACAGCGTGGATCCGGCCGACTTCCGCGCAACGGTAGAAACGAATGTGACCGGCACGTGGCTGTGCACGCGGGCGGCCTTCCGGCACATGGCGGCCAACGGGGGTGGGCGCATCATCAACAACGGCTCCATTGCGGGGCATGCCCCTCGGCCGCAGGCTGCGGCGTATGCCGCGAGCAAAGCCGCGGTGGCCAGCCTGAGCGTATCCACGGCCTTGGACGGGCGGGCGCACAATATCTCGGTCACGGAGCTGGATATCGGCAACGCCCGCACCGACCTGCTGGGGGCCTTCACCTCTGCGGAGCCGATGTTCGATGCTGAGCACGCAGCGGCGGTGCTGGTGCACCTTGCGGGCCTGCCGCTGGACGTCACGGTGGATCAGCTCACCCTCACGGCCACGGGCATGCCCTACCTGGGGCGGGGATAGCGCAAGTTTAGGAGCCGGGGTGGGGCTGGACGTAGACTTCCAGTCATGACTGAGCAGCGGAGACCGCCGGGTGCGCCGGATTTCCTGCTGTCCCGGCCGCATCATTCGATTCGCACTCAGGGGCGCACGGCGATATTCCCGGATCCCTTCGAGGCGGCCACCGCGCTGCGCAATGGCGAGGTGGAGTTGGTGGTGGGGGCGATTCCCTTCGATACCGCCAATCGGGCCGCGCTCATGGTGCCGCAGTCGGTGGTGCGCTCCGAGGGGCCCTTGGAGCCCCCCGCCTACTACCGCGGCAAGAAGGCCGCAGAGGCCCTGGAGATCGAGGACGTGCACTCCTCCAGCAGCCTGGAGGAGCATCAGGCCACAGTGGCTGCCGCGGTGGCGACGATGCAGCAGACACGGCTGGAAAAAGTAGTGCTGGCCCGCAGCGTGGATGTGACCTTCCGCCAGGAGGTGGACCCACTGCTCATTGCAGCGCGATTCATCGACTTGGCCTCGGCGCGCAACGGCTTTGCGGTGGATTTAGGGGCCACTGGCCGGGAGGACGATGCCGGGGCGATGTTCGTGGGCTCCTCCCCGGAGCAGCTCATTCGGCGGCGGGATCGGTCCATCACCGCCTTCCCCTTGGCCGGTTCGGGGCCCCGGACCGGTGATGCGCAGGTGGACGACGCCACCGCGGCGCGTTTGCTGGGCAGCGCCAAGGATCTGGCCGAGCATCGGTTTGTTGTGGAGCATTACCGGCGGGTTCTCACGCCCCTGTGCGCGGATCTGCGCATCCCGGAGACCCCGGAGCTCATGGAGACCAACGAGATGATCCACCTGGGCACGCACATCGAGGGGACGCTGGCGGACGAGGAGTACTCGGCGCTCGATCTGGCCCTCATACTGCACCCCACCCCGGCGATTGCGGGAACCCCCACGGACGATGCCCTGGGCATCATCAACCAGGTGGAGGAGGATCGCGAGTTCTACGCGGGCGCGGTGGGCTGGTGCGATAGCAGCGGGGATGGGGAGTGGATGGTGTCGATCCGCTGCGCCTGCGTCGGCGGATCAACAGCCCGCGCCTGGGCCGGGGGCGGCATCGTGGCCACCTCCAGCCCCGCCGAGGAGGTGGAGGAGACCACCGCGAAACTACAGACGGCGCTGCGGGCTCTCAACGTCCCCGTGCGGATGCGTCAGGTGTAGCGGCGCACCGGGTTGGCCAGGGTTCCCAGCCCGGGGATTTCCACGACAATCCGATCGCCGGGCACCATCTCCGCGGTTCCGGCGGGGGAACCGGTGCAGATAACATCCCCCGGCAGCAGCGTGAATGCGCTGGAGATCCACTCGACGATCTCCGGGATGTCCTTGATCATCTGGTTGGAGTTGGAGTCCTGCTTCGTCTCCGTGCGACCGTCGTGGGTGAGGTGGGCCTTGATGGGGAGGTTATCGATCTCCACCCCGTCGATATTGGTCTCGATCCACGGTCCCAGCGGGCAGAAGGAGTCCAGCCCCTTGGCCCGGGCCCACTGCCCGTCGGCGAATTGCAGGTCGCGCGAGGAGACATCGTTGACGATGGTGAAGCCGAGCACCACGTCTTTCCAGTTGTTGCGGTGCACGTCCTTGCAGGGCCGGCCGATGACGATTGCCAGCTCCCCTTCGAACTCCACCTTGGTTGCCCACTCCGGGACGCGGATGGGGGCCTCCGGGCCGATCACGGCTGTCGGGGGCTTAAGGAAGATCGTCGGCGGCAGGTGCTCCGCGCCCTGCTTAAACACTTCCTCCACATGGTCGGCGTAGTTGCGCCCGACCGCCACAATTTTGCTGGGCAGGATAGGGGCGAGGAGTCGAACGTCCGAGATGGGCCAGGACTTGCCGGTGAATTCCGGTTGCTGGAAGGGGTGACCGGCAATCTCGCGGCAGGTGGCGCCGGTTCCATCCGGTTGTCCCCCCTCGAGTACGGCGAAAGTCATGCCTTCCGGATGAGCTATTCGGGCGATTCGCATGGTTGGCTAGTTTACCTTCCCCGCCGGGCCCGCTAACGCTCGAGCACCGCCTTGAGCGTGGTGACCTTCCCGTGCGCGGCTTGGGCCAGGAAGAGTTCGGCGCAGGCGAGGGCATCGGTCAGGGCGTTGTGGGAGCTGTAGCTCGGCAGGTTGTAGCGTTCCCGCACCCGGGGCAGCCGCAGGTCTTCGCCGCGGGCGTAGGTCCCCATGCGCTCCATGTGCCGGCGTTCGAGGGCGAAGGTGTCCACTGTCGGCACGTCTAGGCCGGCGCCGAAGTGCCGCTTGCAGGCCAGGGAGAGAAAGTCCCGCTCGATCGGGCTGTAGTGCGCCAGCAGCACCCGCCCGGCCAGTGCCTCGAGCAGCATTCTCAGTGCGTCGGCCGGGGGCATTCCGGCGGCGATGTCGTCGTCCGTCAACCCATGGATTGTTGCTGAATGTTCGACGCCACCAACCGAGCGCTGCTCCCCACTGCCCGCGCAGCGGTGCACATCGGCGTTGACTACGCAGTAGCCGGAGGTGCTGGCGTCGATAAGAAAAGAATCGATGGCCACCCACCCGATGGACAAGACTGAATCGCAGGCGGGATCCAGGCCTGTCGTTTCGATATCCACGGCGAGGAATGGGACCTCGGGCAAGGGAGACGAGGGGGCGGGAGCAGGGACGCGGTAGAAGTCGGCGAGGGCGCCCGTCGCGGCCCGGGACTGGCGGGAGGCGCCGGGTTTCTTGCCGAATCCGAACATCATGGCTGCCTAGACACTGCGCACCGGGTACTTCATGCTCAGCGCGGACTGCATGCCCTTGATGATGTTGAAGGCATCGCGCAGGTTTTCCCGCTCCATCTTGGATAGTTGGGAGGGGTCCACGTGATAGTCGGGGTTCTCCCCGCGCTGCGTCTGCGCGGCCTGGCGTTCCAGGGACAGCGAGTTGAGGAAGCCGAAGGCCGCGGAGAGGTCCTGGGCGCTCTGGGCCGAGACGGGCCCGCCGGCGGCGACCTCTAGGCGCCCCTTTGTGCTCAGGGCTTCGGCCCCGGCCACGATCGCGAACAACCGGGCCATTTGCAAGACCGCCGCGATGCCGCCGTTCTTGATGTCGAGGGTGTTGGCGTATTTCCCGCGCCGGTCCACAACGAGCCCGCGGAAGAAACCGACGGGCGGTTCCCGGCGAGTTGCCAGGGCCGCCAGGTGGGCGTGCAAGCGGGGCGAGCCGGCGGCGGATTCCACGGCCTGCACGTGGACGCTGTGCGCCAGCTCCTCCTCGCCGTGGACCCACCGCATGTCGAAGAACGTCTGGGCGTAGAGCAGGGCCTCTGGTTCCGGCGCGGTGATCCAGGCGTGGAAGGTCTCCCGCCACTGCCCCACCGTCATCCGCCAGGTGTCGGTCATCGCCATCATCTCCCCCGGGTACAGCACCTGCCCGGCGGTGGCCAACCCCTGGCACACGGAGCTGCCGAGCTGGCGGAAGTACTCCCCGTGCAGCTCGGGCCGGTAGTCCTCGCTGAGCACAAGGGCGTTGTCCTGGTCACTGGCCAGGCCCATCTCGCGGCGCCCCTGGGATCCGAGGGCGACGAAGCTGTACAGCACTGGCGGCGGCCCCAGTTGTTCCTCGGCCAGGCGCAGCAGGCGGCGAGCCATGGCATCGGCGGCGACGGACAGAACACCCTGCACCTCTTCTGCTCCGGCTCCCCGCTCGATGAAGCGCACGGCGACGGTGTGGGCGGATTGGTAGACCTCCCGCATCCGCTCGGGGTCTTGCGCCGGCTGAGGTCCGCGGTGAGGTAGATGGGGTCGTGTTGAAGCAGGCGCATGATGTCCGCCGCGGTGATGATGCCGGTGACCTCCCCCTCATCCACGCCGGGCAGATGGTCGATATCCAGCTCGGCCATCTGCAGCATCGCGTCGAAGGTCGGCCGCTCCACCGCGAGCAGCAGGCTGTCCTCCACGGCGAGCATGGTGTGGAGGCTGTCCCGGTCGCTGACGAGGGTGGAGTAGCCGAAGCAGCGCCCGGCCTCCCGCCGGTCCAGCAGCAGCCCGTCGGGGTCGAGCACGTCGATGGCACCGGAGCGGATGACGAACACCGAGTCGTTGGGCCGGTTGGCGGCCACGATGGTCTGTCCGCGCCGCACGTAGCAGATGTGTTTTGTCGGCTGAGTTACGCGAGCTGGTTCGGCGGGAGGTGGCGGAAGGGTTCTGCGTCGGCGAGGAAGTCACGGATCGCCTCAATTTCTACGGTCACGGTTGTCAGCCCAAGCCGCAGATGGGGGCCGCTGGGATGATTTTGGCCCAGATAGTTTCTTGTGGACGCCACCCCCACCTAGCGCAGCATCGGAATACTCCGCGCTGCGGTGTAGACACTGACCACCGCGAGCAGTGCAGCGAAGCACAGGCGCAGCGTCTTCTCGCTAGCCCGTGACCCCAGCGCGGAGCCCAGCCAGGTTCCCCCGATGGTGGCGGCCGCGAACACCGCGATAAGGCCGGGGTGGGGAAGCTGGCCTACTCCCCCGTGAAGCAGTAGGGCGATGAGGGTGTTGAGGAGGATGACCAGCAGGGACGTGCCCACCGCCAACGGCATCTCCAGGCCGACCACGAGGGTCAGTGCCGGGACGATCGCAAAGCCCCCGCCGACTCCGAAGAACCCGGTGAGGAAGCCGACGGTCGTCGCACTGACAATGATGGCCACCCACCGGCCCGGGCCGTGGGTGGCCTGCCCCTCCCGCCGCCCGCGCCAGGCCGTGTGGGCCATGAGGCCCGCGACGACGGCCACCAGCGCGGCGAATGCGGTGAGCAGAACTGCTTCGTCCACGGCGGCAGACAGGCGGGTGCCCAGGTAGGACCCACCGATGCCGAGTGCTCCGAAGGCGAGGCCGGTGGGGGCTGCCACGTGCCGGGCCCGCACGTGGGTGAGCACCCCGGAGAGGGCCCCAATGCCTACGATGAGCAGGGCCGCGACGGTGGCCTGGTGCGCGGCGAAGCCCAAGCCGTAGATGAACAGGGGGATGGCCAGGATGGCCCCGCCCCCGCCGAGGGCCCCCATGAGTACCCCCACGACCAGCCCCCCGATGAGGGCGATGATCCCGGCGAGCACGGTGGGTTAGCCGCGCAGGGCAGCGGCGATGCGGTCACCGACCTCCGCGGTGACCACTCCCCTGTCCCCGCGGGAGGTGACCTCTTCGGTGACGGCGTGTTCGATGCGCTCGGCGTTGGCGTCGTCCCCCAAATGACGGAGCAGGAGGGCAACGGAGTTGATGGCGGCACAGGGATCCGCAACCCCCTGCCCGGCAATGTCCGGCGCGGAGCCGTGGACGGGCTCGAACATGGAGGGGAATTCCCGGGAGGGGTCGATGTTCCCGGAGGCGGCGAGGCCAATGCCGCCGGTGATGGCCCCCGCGAGGTCCGTGAGGATGTCCCCGAAGAGGTTGTCGGTGACGATCACGTCATAGCGGCTGGGGTTGGTGACCATGTAGATGGTGGCGGCGTCGATGTGGTTGTAATCCACCGTCACCTCCGGGTAGCGCGCGCCGATCGTCTCGACGGCGCGTTGCCACAAGGAACCGGCGTTGATCAGCACGTTCGTCTTGTGCACCCAGGTGAGCTTGCGACGGCGATCCATGGCGCGCTGGAAGGCATCCTCCACCACGCGGGAGATCCCCAGCCAGGTGTTCTGACTGACCTCGCAGGCCACCTCGTCCGGCGTGCCTTCGCGCAAGGTGCCGCCATTGCCCGCATAGAGGCCCTCCGTGCCTTCCCGGACGACGACGAAGTCGATCTCGCCGGGGTTCGCCAGCGGGGAGGAGGTGGATCCGGGGTACAGCTTGGCCGGGCGGAGGTTCACCCCGTGGTTGAGCTTGAACCGCAGGGGCAGCAGCAGGCCCCGCTCGAGGACTCCGGCGGGGACGGAGCGGGGGTCGCCGATGGCTCCGAGGAGGATGGCGTCGTGCTCCTTGAGACTGGCGAGGTCAGCGTTCGTGAGCAGCTCCCCCTTGTCCAAGTAGCGGCGTGCCCCGAGGTCGTATTCGGTGGTGTGGACGTCGTCCCGCACCGCGCGCAGCACCTTAAGGGCCTCGGCGGTTACTTCCACCCCAATGCCGTCGCCGGGGATCACTGCCAGTTTCATCCTATGGACTCCTGAGTCTCACCTTGTGAATAGTGCCCATAGCTTAACACCGCCTCTACAGGGTGGAAGCGGTGCTGTTTGGGGGCCTTATCTAGTGCTCGTCCCAGTGGCCCTCGTGGGCCGCGTGGCGGTGGCCATCGTGGATGTAGTCCACGTGATCCCCGTGAGGGACAGCGACGTGGCCGCAACCGGGGCCGTGCTCGTGGTCGTGGTCCTCGTGGGTGATGTGCTCGCTGGTCTCGCACTCATCCCAGTGGCCCTCGTGCTCGCGGTGCAGGTGGCCATCGTGGAAGTAGTCCACGTGATCCCCGTGGGGGATAGCGACGTGGCCGCAGTCCGGGCCGTGGGTGTGCTCGTGGTTGTCGTGCGGGGTGTGCGTCGTCATTGTCAACGCCTTTCTGTTGCAAATCATGAACTTCGTGACTGGGCCTAGCTTAGCGGTTTTCATCTAGTTGTCAATAAGACATTTTCGCAGCTTGTAAAGTATGCATCTGTTTTCATTAAGGACCGGGAGACCCCTGACATTTGTCACCGTCAAAAAGTGCGAAAGCACCTACGTGCCATCTGCTCAGCTCCGGTGAACTGTGAAGCATGACCCCAACAGAGACTCACACAAGCAGCTCCCCTCCCGCCATCAGCCTGCGCGATGTCCACAAAACGTTCCCCGCGAAGAAGGGCTCCGGCACGGGGCACGTCGCCGCCGTGGACGGCATCTCCTTTGACGTTCGGCCCGGGGAAGTCCTGGCCTTCCTTGGCCCCAACGGCGCCGGGAAATCCACCACCATCGACATGATCTGCGGCTTCACCTCCCCCACCTCGGGGGACATCACCGTCCTCGGCCAGCGCCCCACACAGTCGATGCACTCCGGGCGCATCAGTGTGGTCCAGCAGTCGGGCGGCCTGCTGCCGGACCTCACGGTGGTCCAGACGATGCGGCTCGCTGCGGCTGCGCAGGGGTTGGGGGCGTCCGCAATAGAGGAACCAATGCAGCGGGCCAACGTCGCCGAACTATCCAGGCGCAAGGTCTCCAAGTGCTCCGGCGGGGAACAACAGCGCGTCCGTTTCGCGCTCGCGCTGCTGCCAGACCCGGATCTCATCATCCTCGATGAACCGACCACTGGCATGGACGTCACCACGCGGCGCGAATTCTGGGAGGCCATCTCAGCCGACGCTGCGGCTGGGCGCACCATCATCTTCGCCACCCACTACCTCCAGGAGGCGGAGACCTACGCCGAACGCGTGATGATCATGGCTCGCGGCCACATCGTCGCCGACGGCAGCATGCAGCAGCTCCAATCGATAGCGGGCGACCGTTCCGTCACCATTTCCGGCCTCGGCCCAGACGAAATCCAGCGGGCCTGCGACGGTCTGCGCGTCCACATCGATCCCGCCGCGGAACCTGCCACCATCTCCGTGGCCCCGGAAGACAGCGACGAACTCGCCCGGCGCCTGTTGCACTCCCCCGGCGCCCACGACCTACACATCACCGGCGAAAGCCTGGAGGACGTGTTCCTCCAGCTCACCTCAGGACAGGAGCAATGATGCCATCCCAAGCCACGCTATGCGCCCGCTATACCGGGCTCGAACTGAAACGCACCCTCGCCGACAAACGCATCCTCGTTCTGGCGGTCCTGGTGCCCATGTTCATGTACTTCGTCATCGCGGGCACCAACGACCAGGAGGCCATGAACTCCAACGTGGGCCACGGGACCGTGAAGTTCCTCATCGCTACCTCCATGGCTCTTTATGGCACGGTGACGGTGGCGGGGGCCCAGTGCGCCAACATCGCCGCCGAGCGGGACTCCGGGTGGCTGCGCACCCTCTCCCTTTCCCCGATGTCCACCGGGAGCTACCTGTTGTCCAAGGCCCTCGTCGCGGTCGTCCTCTCCCTTGTGCCGGTCGCCGCGGTCTGCCTGCTCGCAGCCGCCACGGGAGCAAAGGCGGAATGGATCGTCTGGCCGCTCGCCTTCCTGCTCTCGCTGACTGGGGCAGTGGTGTTCGGGCTCATTGGGCTCATTCTGGGAATGCTGTTTGATCCCGGGATGATCAACCGCGTCATTGGCTTCATCACCGTGATCTTCTCTTTCCTGGGCAATCTGTTCATCCCCTTGAGCGGTACCATGCTCACAGTCGCGAAGTTCACGCCGCTGTTCGGGCCGGGGATGCTCGTTCGTTATCCGGCGGCCACGGAGGGGCGGGTCATCGCCGGGGCCGGCACCCTGCCCCTGTGGCAGCCAGTGTTGAACGTTGTGGTGTACACGGTGATCTTCGCGGTGATCGCCCGGCTTATAGTTCGGCGCGGTCTCGCCCGGCAATAGCGGAAAAGAGGTTCTAGCTGATATGGGCTCCTGGCGCGGGAAACTCCCCCACATTTCTGCGGAGCGGATGTGGCAGTTCTTTGGACCGGTGGGCGGCCTGTCCTTCATGGCCTTCCCAGTCTTGGCCACCGTCCACTTGGCCCCCTCCGGGGCAACGTTGGCCCTCGGGTTATCCATTCTCGCGGTTTTCAGCGCAGTCTACGTCTACGGTTTTTCCCGGTCGACGCGCAATCGGACGGCGCTGTTTTCCCTCGGCATTTTGACAGTTCTCTCCGCGCTGACACTGGCGCAATTCCTGTTGCTCGGTCCCGCGCTCCTGGGATTGTTGTACTTCATCGCTATCTGGGCACTCATCGAATTGCGGTGGCCGTGGGCACTGTTGGTGGCGCTAACCTGCATTGCCGTGATGTACACGCAGGCGGGCCCAAACTATGCTCTACCGCTGCTCGTCGTGCTGATGATGATGATCATCTACCGAATTTCAGCGGATTATTACCGCAAAATGCGCGACCTGGACTTGCAGCAAACACTCCTGGCGGACCGAGAACGGGTGGGCCAAGACCTCCACGATTCCCTCGGTCAATCCCTTACCGCTTTGAGCCTGCGACTGCAGCTGGCCGCCCGCTTGACCAAGACTGATCCGGCCGCCGCCAAGCGGGAGATCCTCGAGTGCCGCGATTTAACCCGGAGTTCTCTGGAGGATATGCGTTCCACGGTGGCGGGGCTTCGGACGGCGAGTCTGCCGCAGGAGATCGCTGATGCCCGGGCCACACTGTCCCATTCCCGGATCCGCCTGAAGGTGAGCGGGGATTATCACCACATCGATCCCCGCTTGCAAACGCCAATGGCTTGGGTCCTGCGAGAATCGGTGACAAACGTTGTCCGACACTCCGGGGCCACGAGCTGCACGGTGTCTTTCGGTCCTCAATCATTGGAGGTCCGCGATGATGGGCGCGGGCGTGCCCCACAGTCCTCGGGACGCCAGGATGGATTTGGGATTCCGGGTATGCGCGAGCGTGTGCAGAGCACCGGCGGGAACCTATCCATCCAGTCGAATTCGGGAGGTTTCAGCGTCACGGCATCTTGGAGTTCAGCACAATGAGTACCCACGATGGCGAAACGTCGGTCGGACCTATTCGGGTGTTACTGGCAGAAGATCAGGCGATGGTTCGGGGGGCCTTGAGCGTTCTGCTGTCCGCCGAGCCCGATATCGACGTGGTCGCGGAATGCTCGGATGGGGCGCAGGCCGTGGCTCGTGCGGCCGAGGGCGACGTGGATGTGTGCGTGATGGACGTGGAAATGCCCACGATGAATGGCCTGGACGCCACCGCCGAAATCGTGGCTGCCGGGGGCGGAAAGGTGCAGGTGCTGATCGTCACGACCTTTGGCCGCGCAGGTTACCTGCGCACTGCCATGTCCGCGGGAGCCTCGGGTTTTGTGGTGAAGGATGCTCCGGCAGAGCAGCTTGCCGAGGCCATTCGCCGTGTCCGTCGGGGGCTGCGCGTGATCGATCCCGCGCTGGCGGCGGATTCGCTGGCTACTGGCATTAATCCGCTCAGCCCTCGGGAGCGGGAGGTCATGCGGTTGGCGGCGACCGGCGCGACCGTTGCGGAGATTGCGGCATCTTTATTCTTGACGCCAGGAACGGTGCGCAACCACATCTCCCGCGCCATTGCAAAGACCAATACCGCCAACCGGTACCAAGCGGCCAAGGCCGCCCAGCGCAACGGCTGGCTCTAGTACCCTTACGCCAGGTCTAATTCGTAGGAGAGATACTCGCCCGAGGATCCGGTTTGCCGGAATCCCAGGGATTCGTAGAGTTTGCGAGCCGACACATTGGCCTCCTCAGTTTCCAGGACAACGCGGCTTGCCCCATCATCTGCAGCTTCTTCACACACCCGCCGGACAAGGTCACGACCGGCACCTAGACCGCGGTGCTCCTTCTGGACGTATAGATCGTTGAGGATCCACCAGTAGTCGAGCCGAACCGAGGAAAAGCCGAAGTAGACCTGAACAAAACCAACGGTCGTCGGCTCCGCCTCGTCCGCCACCTGGGCGACGTAACGGCGGGAATCTACACGGGTGAACCGGTCCCGGAGGAATTGCGGGGCCCGCGAGCGCGTTGTCGAATCGTCTCTCCCGTAGAACTCCAGGTACTTCAAGAAGAGGCCTTCGACAGCGGCGTAATCACGTTCCTCCGCGCGACGAATTTCTACAGCCATATCCGCGATCTACGCCAGATCCAATTGGAACACCGTTTGAGCGCTGAGCTGCTCAGCAGCCTTTTCCAGCAGCTCTTCCGGCACGTGGCGGTCCACCCGTAGGACCAGCGTCGCGGTGTGATCACCGGTGTTGGGCGAAAGGGCCGCCGCGTCGATATTGATGCCCTCGCTTCCCAGCAGCGTGCCCACCTTGCCCAGGGCACCCGGTTGGTCTCCGTACACCAGGAAGAGGTTGGTGCCTTCTGCGCGAAGGTCCAGGCCGCGATTGTTGATCCGAACGATCTTCTCCACGTGCTCCAGTCCGGTGAGCGCGCCGGTGACGGAAGTGCAGGCGCCATCGCCCGCCACCGCCTGCACTTCCAGCACGGATCGGTGGGTCACGGATTCCGGTTCCGTCTCGATCTGCAGGTGCACGCCGCGTTCCTCGGCGATCTTGGGGGCGTTGACGAAGGTCACCTGTTCGTCAACTACCCCGGAAAACACACCGCGCAGCGCAGCCAAGCCAAGGGAATCGACGGATTCGCTGGACAGCTCGCCGCGGGCAGTGACGGTTACCTGGGAGGGGGCAGAGCCCAGCAGGGCCCCTGCCACCCGGCCCAGCTTGGTTGCCAGGCCCAGCCACAGTGCGACCTCCTCGCTGACCTTACCGCCTGCCACGTTCACGGCGTCCGGAACGAAATCGCCGGACAGGGCCCGCAGGACGGAGGCGGCAACATCCGTACCTGCACGGTCCTGGGCCTCCACCGTGGACGCACCCAGGTGCGGCGTGGCGACGATCTCTGGTAGGGCGAACAGCGGCGAGTCGGTGCACGGCTCAGACTCGTACACATCCACCCCGGCCCCGCGGATGTGGCCGGACTTTATGGCCTCCGCGAGTGCGGCTTCGTCGATCAAGCCACCGCGCGCGGCGTTAATGACGATCTGCCCCTTCTTGGACTTGCGCAGCAGCTCCGCGTTAAACATCCCCTTCGTCTCGGGGGTCTTGGGCAGGTGGATGGTCACGAAATCGGAACGCTCCATCAGCTCCTCCAACTCCACCAGTTCCACGCCCATCTGGGCGGCACGGGCGGGGTTGGCATAGGGGTCGTAGGCGATCACGTGAGTTTCGAACGCCGCGATGCGCTGCGCGAAGAGCTGCCCGATGTGGCCGAAGCCCACGATGCCCACCGTCTTGCCCAGGATCTCCACACCGTTAAAGCTGGAGCGCTTCCACTCGCCGTCGCGCAGGGTCTTGTCCGCCGCGGGGATCTGCCGCGCGGTGGACAACAGCAGGCTGAGCGCGTGTTCGCAGGCCGAGTGGATGTTGGAGGTCGGAGCGTTCGCGACCATCACGCCACGCGCGGTGGCGGCGTCGATATCCACATTGTCCAGGCCCACCCCGGCGCGGCCGACGATCTGCAGCTTCGGCGCCGCCTGCAGCACCTCGGAGTCCACCTTGGTGGCGGAACGCACGAGCAGGGCATCTGCGTCCACGACGGCCTTGAGCAGCTCTTCGCGGTTGGGGCCGTCGACCCAGCGCACCTCGACGGAGTCGCCGAGGGCATCGACGGTGGACTGGGCGAGTTTGTCGGCGATGAGAACGACCGGACGGGATGTAGTGCTCACGGGAAGAAAGTCTCCTGAAGAATTCGGGCTGCCGCCTCACCCCGGAACGACCGCGCCGGGGTATGCGGGACCACGCCGTGCAAATGTGACGTGCGCCGCGTTACAGCATATCGCGAACCTCCTGGTCGGTCAGCATGGCTTTCTCCAGCCGCCCCAGGGCCGCGGGCCCATCGAAGTTCACCCCGATAAGCACCACTTCGCTCCCCGGCTGCAAGTCCGCGGACTTCCAGTAGGCCGCCGGTTGTATCCGCAGGTCCGGGCCGGCCTGGTGCCAGATGTGCACCATCTCGATCCGGTCGGCGATCCAGCAGTGCCCCTTGCTGCGCACCAGCCCCCTCGTGGACCGCAGTGCATCGAGCAGCCGCTGCCGGTGGAAGGGGCGCTCGCCGCGAAACACCACGGAGCTGATGCCGTATTCCTCCGTCTCTGGGGTGTGGGGGTTGCGGAGCTCCTCCACATAGCCTTCGTAGGTGCGGGCGGTGGCTTCGTCGTAGAGGTTGGCGCCGAGGATGTCCGTGATAGCGCTTCTCGGTGTCGCCGTTCCGCTGTTGTCGGCGTCCCAAATAACACCATCGATGAGCTTGTGGACGCCGGCCCTGGGGTTCATCCGACGGACCAGAGAAGCGGTGGCCTCGTAGCGGGCGGGGGCGACCAGATCCGATTTGGTGATGTAGATCTTGTCCGCGAATTCCACCTGGTCCACGAGGAGGTCCGCGACTGTGCGCTCGTCCTCGTCGGTAGCGCCGCGACCGGCGTCCCGGAGGCGGGTGTGGGTGGCCACCTGGTCCAGGAATTGGGCGGCGTCCACGAGGGTGACCATGGTGTCGATGGGGGCAATATCCGCAAGCCTGGTTCCGTCCTGGAAGGTCCATTCGAAGGTGGCGGCGACGGGCATGGGTTCGGAGATGCCGGTCGATTCGATGACGATGTGATCGAAGCGCTGGGAGCGGGCGAGG
This sequence comes from Corynebacterium heidelbergense, assembly GCF_028609845.1. Lineage (NCBI taxonomy): Bacteria > Bacillati > Actinomycetota > Actinomycetes > Mycobacteriales > Corynebacteriaceae > Corynebacterium > Corynebacterium heidelbergense. The sequence goes on from NZ_CP063191.1 coordinate 1,454,899, forward strand.
TGACCGACGGAGTCCACGAGGTCCTCCCGCAAGGTGCAGCAGATGCAGCCGTTGGTGAGTTCCACGAAGCGGTCCTCCCCGCGTTCCAGGTGGCCCTCCCCGGCGATGAGGGCGGCGTCGATATTGATTTCGGAGAAATCGTTGACGATGACGGCGATGCGGCGGCCGTCGCGATCGGCGAGGAGTTGGTTGAGCAGCGTGGTTTTGCCGGAGCCGAGGAATCCGGACAGGACGGTTACTGGGGTGGGGGTCATGCCCGCACCCTACCCTAACGACAATTGTTTTCAGTAGAGGGGTTGGGGTTGTATCCCCCGCCGCAGCAAGTAGCGTGGCAGGTTATGCCCCGACTTCGCCCATCCACACCAGTGAGCGCCCTAGCTTTCGTTGTGTACGCCACCGTTATGGTCGCGCTGACAATGCTCAAGGCCTTCTACCGCATTGGGTATCTCTGGGATCCCGCCCGTCAGCATCAGCGGGGCCTGTCCCTCGCCGTATTGCGCGAGATCCGCGAGGGCAGCAGTTGGTTCGCCCCGCTGTTCGGGTACGTGGGCAACGTCGGATTCTTTGTGCCCTTTGGGGTGTTGTTGTTCGTCTTCATCTATCGACGCCACCTCGCCCAGCGCTCCTCCGACCAACCGCGCCCCTGGCGCTGGGTCCTGGCGGTGACGCTGCTCAGCGCGGCAGCGAGCGTGGCCATGGAAACCGCCCAGTACGTCTTCTCCCTGGGCTTCAGCGACATCGATGACGTGCTGATGAATACCCTCGGCGGTCTCCTCGGAGCGGTCATTGCGAAAACCTTTGGGCCCCGCGCCCACTGGGTGTGGGTCTACGGGGCCCTGGCAATCGGTGTGGTGTTCGCGGTGTTGGTCGGGCTCGGCGAGCGCTTGGGGGACCCGAGCAAAATCCGCGAGGTGTAGGGGCCGGTTAATCCCAAGTGCAGGTTTCCGGGTTTAGGCCTTTCGCGCGGGCGGTGGCGTTGACCAACTCCGCGAGATAGGAAACTAGAGGAGTCCCGTCGTTGGCCCGCCCGAGGAAATCGGAGAAGCGCTCATCCTGCGTATAGACGCGGCACAGCAGAACCTGCCGCGGCAGCGTGCACTCGTACCACCAACCGACGATGCTACGATGCTCGGCGACGAGCTCTGCAGCTCGGGCCGAATCGGGGCGCACCCCCGCATCGTGGGCCTGACGGAGCTCCTCCCCCAGTCTGGAGAACTGCTCCTGGTATCGATCCCATTCCGGCTGTTCGAGCTGGGCAATGCGATCCATGGCTTGGCCCCATTCCGGGGTGTGCCCCCATCGGGCTTGGGCTTCCTCGTGCCACTCTTCGTGGAACTTGTCCCCCATGATCTCTTTGGCTCGACGGGGGTCAATGTTGTGATCGGACATAGCTATTGCCTCCTGGATCAGACTGTCGATCGAATCCAGCATGTCGCTGACCTCTACCCGTTTTCGGGTAAGCAGCTCGTGCTGGTGTTGCAGAATGGACAACTCGTCGCCAGCCCCGTCCAAGATGGAGCCGATTTCCTGCAGCGGCACACCTGCACTGCGGTAGACCAGGATCTTCTGGCCCCGGCGTAGTTCCGCAGATGTGTATAGGCGATAGTCCGCCCAGCTGCGCCACTGGGGGGTAAGTAGGCCGATGTGATCCCAATGGTGGAGGGTCTTGACCGTCACACCGAGGAACGCAGCGGCCTGGCCGACCGTAAGGTCCTGGGCTGGTGAATCATCCATGACCAACAACCTGGTCCCTCCCCCAGCAGGAGGGTCAACCCAACCCCAAAATCTGCTGCCCGACAGCCGAAGAGACGGTCGCTTAGGCCGTGGCGTCGAGGGGGTTCTTCACCCAGCTCATTAAATCCCGCAGCTTCTCACCGGTCTTCTCGATCTGGTGGTCGTTGTAGGAAGCCCGAAGCTGCTCCAGCTCCTTGTTGCCACCCTCCACGTTGGCGACCAGGCGCTTCGTGAAGGAGCCGTCCTGGATATCGGAGAGGATGTCCTTCATCCGCTTCTTGGTATCGGCGTCGATAACACGCGGTCCGGAGAGGTACCCACCGAATTCGGCGGTGTCGGACACGGAGTAGTTCATGTTCTTAATGCCGCCCTCGAACATGAGGTCCACGATGAGCTTCAGCTCGTGCAGGCATTCGAAGTAGGCCATCTCCGGCTCGTAGCCCGCCTCCACGAGCACCTCGAAGCCGGTCTTCACCAGTTCTTCCGTCCCGCCGCACAGCACAGCCTGCTCACCAAAGAGGTCGGTGACGGTCTCGGCCTCAAAGGTGGTGGGAATGACGCCAGCCCGGGCGCCGCCGATAGCGGCAGCGTAGGACAGAGCCAGTTCCTTGCCTTCACCCTTCGGGTCCTGCTCGATGGCGATGAGGCAGGGCACGCCCTTGCCGTCCACGAACTGGCGGCGCACGAGGTGGCCCGGCCCCTTGGGGGCGACCATGCCGATGGTGATGTTCTCCGCGGGCTTGATCAGGCCGAAGTGGATGTTGAGGCCGTGGCCGAAGAACAGCGCATCCCCATCCTTGAGGTTGGGGGCGATGTCCTTTTCGAAGATGCTGGCCTGGGAGGTATCGGGAGCCAGCAGCATGATGGCGTCTGCCCACTCGGAGGCCTCGGCGTTGTTCTTCACGGTGAAGCCCGCCTCCTCCGCCTTGGCGCGGGACTTGCTGCCTTCACGCAGGCCGATGACGACCTCCACTCCGGATTCCCGCAGGTTCTGGGCGTGTGCGTGGCCTTGGGACCCGTATCCGATGACCGCGACCTTGCGGCCCTGGATGATGGACAGGTCAGCGTCGGCGTCGTAGAGCAGCTCGATAGCCATGGGGAAGTTGTGTCCTTTCGATGGGGTTCTTTGTTCTTTTATAGCAGTTGGATCGTTTCACTGAGCGGGACGCGAGCGCCCATATCGTGAAACTGGGGCCGGGAGCCGCCCAGCTAAAGCTTCGCGGGGTACATCGCCTTCGGCCCCCGACTCATCGCGGTCACCGAGGATTCCACCAGCTCGCGGATGCCAAACGGCTCCAGCACATCCAGCAGGGCCTGCAGCTTGGAGGGCGTACCCGTCGACTCGATGATCAGCGAGTCCGGACCCACGTCCACGACGTGAGCGCGAAACAGCTTGGCGGCCTCCACTACCTGCATCCGGTTGGAGTTATCTGCGGAGACCTTCACCATGAGCAGACCGCGGGCCACGAGGGTGTCCGGATCGTGTCGGGAGACCTTAATCACCGGAATGAGCTTGTTGAGTTGCTTGGTGATCTGTTCCACCACGGTCTCTTCGCCCTCGACGATGATGGTGATGCGATTGACGCCATCTACCTCCGTGCGCCCAGAACTGATCGACACGATGTTGAACGCTCGGCGGGTGAACATGCCCGAGATGCGGGAGATGATCCCCTCGACGTCCTCACACAGGACTGATAAAGCGTGCGCGCTGGCCATTAGATCTGTTCCCCTTCCTGGGTCACGTCGTGAATGGTGTCCGGGGTCTCGGCCGCGGAAGATTCATCGTCGAAAAGCGGGCGCAGGTTGCGCGCGTATTGCATCTCGTTGTTGGAGGTACCGGCGGCGACCATCGGCCACACCTGGGCATCCTCGCCCACGATGAAGTCGATGACGACGGGGCGGTCGTTGATCTTGCGGGCCCGCTCGATCGCTGGAACCACGTCCTCCTCGCGTTCCACACGAATGGCCTCGCAGCCCATGGATTCGGCGAGCATGACAAAGTCCGGCAGGTAGGTCTCCCCCGGCTTGAGGTTCGTGTGGGAGTAGCGCTGTTCGTAGAACAGTGTCTGCCACTGGCGCACCATGCCGAGGTTGCCGTTGTTGATCAGCGCCACCTTGATCGGCAACTTCTCCACCGCACAGGTCACAAGCTCCTGGTTGGTCATCTGGAAGCAGCCATCCCCGTCTATGGCCCACACTTCCTTCTCCGGGGCACCGGCCTTCGCGCCCATGGCGGCGGGGATGGCGTATCCCATCGTGCCCAGGCCCCCGGAGTTCAACCAGGTTCGCGGATTTTCGTACTTCACGAATTGGGCGGCCCACATCTGGTGCTGGCCCACGCCAGCGCAGTAGACGGCCTCAGGGCCGACGATGTCCGACAGCGTCTGGATGACGAACTGCGGGGAGAGTTTGCCGTCCTCCGGCTCTTCGTAGCCCAAGGGGAACTCCCGGTTGAGCTTGTTCAGATAGTTCAACCAGTCCTTGGTATCGGGCTGGGCGTAACCGGCGCCGTTATACGCGCTGTAAAGGGCGTCCAGAACCTCGCTGGCATCCCCCACAATGGGCACCTGAACATCCCGAATCTTGCCGATCTCCGCCGGATCGATATCGGCGTGGATCACCGTGGCATCCGGGGCGAAGGTCTCCAACTGGCCAGTGACGCGATCGTCGAAGCGCGCGCCGATCGTGATCATGACATCCGCCTTCTGCAGGGCAGCCACGGCGGGAACGGATCCGTGCATTCCGGGCATGCCCATGTGCAGCGAGTGGGACTCCGGGAAGGCCCCAAGGGCCATGAGTGTGGTCACCACCGGGATGTTCGTGGCCTCCGCAAACCGCTTGAGCTGGTCGAAGGCCTCGGACTTGATCACACCCCCGCCGACGTACAACACCGGCTTCTTGGCCTCGCTGATGATGCGCACGGCCTCGTCGATCTGGCGGGAATGCGGGGTGGTCACCGGCCGGTACCCGGGCAGTTGATACTTCGGGGGCCACACGAAGTCTAGCTCCGCGTTCTGGACGTCCTTCGGGATATCCACCAGAACAGCCCCGGGCCGCCCCGTGGAGGCAACATGGAAGGCCTCCGCAATCGCGGCCGGGATGTTCTCCGGCGCGGTGACCATGAAGTTGTGCTTGGTGATGGGCATGGTCACACCCCGGATGTCCGCCTCCTGGAAGGCGTCCGTGCCCAGTAGGTTCTTGCCCACCTGCCCGGTGATGGCGACCATCGGAACGGAGTCCATGTTGGCATCCGCGATGGGCGTGACCAGGTTCGTGGCTCCCGGCCCGGAGGTGGCGATGCACACCCCCACCCGTCCGGTCGCCTGGGCATACCCGGTGGCGGCGTGTCCAGCACCCTGCTCGTGCCGAACCAGGATGTGGTTGAGCTTCGTGGAATCGTAGAGGGCCTCGTACAGCGGCAGCACTGCCCCGCCGGGGAGGCCGAAGACTACGTCCGCGCCGAGCTCCTCGAGGGATCGCACGATGGCCTGCGCGCCGTTGATGCGCTCCGGCTGGCGCTTCTTGGTGTGCTGCGCCAGCGTGGCTGGCGAGGGTTGCGAGCGTGAAGTGTCGGTCACGTCGTTGTCGCTCCTTGCAGGGGAATGAGAGGGGGAAGTGTGAACAACTGGCCCGAGACCGACGAAAGCGCCCCCGAAGTGTCGGCCTCCGCTTTCACTGCGGGGGGCCGGTCGGGGGCGCCGGGTTCATCGAGCTACTTCGACGAGGCTAACGGCGCCCCGGGGGAAGTACTACTCGCTGAATTCGCGTGTTCATCATGCGAGCAACTCTAGTTATGATTGCTTCGCCAAGTCAAACGTTTTCACCGGCGATTTCCCGGCAGGTAGTACGCGCCGTCTCACCTAGCGGAACGGCCACTGTCGTCACTGTCCGCCCACTGACGGGGGACCCGCAGGCCAACTCCAGCCGGGAGCGAAGAGCGATTGGCTAGGGTAAGGCCATGAATTTGGTGATCTACTACCTAATCCAGCTGTGGTCGCTCCTGGTCAATCACGGTCTGCCGCTGGCAGCACTGCTGATCGTGGCGATCCTCATCCCCCGCATTGGGCGGCTCGCTGTGCGGGTCATCTCGCAGCGCTTCGACTCGGCGGAGGAGGCCACGAAGGGCAGACTCGCCCTCCTCGGCGCACTGGTTTACGTATTGGAGGCCATTGCCTTCTTCGTGGTGGTCATGCTGGCCCTCGCCAACCTGGGGGTACCCGCCACCAGTGCGGCAATCCCGGCCACCGTCGTATCCGCCGCGATCGGCTTTGGCGCGCAGAACGTCATCAAGGACTTCGTCGCCGGGTTCTTCATCATCTCCGAGCGCCAGTTCGGCGTGGGCGACTACGTCAGCTTCGACGGCCCCAGCAGTGCCGTGGAAGGGACTGTGGTCGCACTGACCCTGCGCGCGACCCGCATCCGCACCCCAGCCGGGGAGACGGTCATGGTCCCCAACGGTTCTGCGGGAGTTGTCACCAACTACTCCCAGGAATGGTCCCGCGCTGTTGTGGACATCGAGATTCCCCTGCAACCCGGCGAATCCATGGACCACCTCACCGAGAAGGTCCGCGCCGCCGCGCACCGGGCCGTCCAGGACCCGCAGGTGGCCGGGGACATCACCGGCGATTTGGACGTCCTACCCGCGATGAAGCTCGTCCAACCGCTGGCCGCCGGACAACCCTGGGCCATTACATTCCGCACTACCGTTACCGTCGTGCCAGCCCGCCAGTGGGCCGCAGAACGCGCCATTCGCTCCGCCATCGTCAACACGTTCTGGGATCGCTTCAACGTCTCCGACCTGTCCAGTGCCGTATCCAGCGTGCTCGACGGTTCTACGCCACCGTCGCCCATCGCGGACAAGACCAGCAGACTGCCCCAGGCGGATCCGGACGCGCCCACCGAGCTCTACCCAGCCGCGTCACCGCACACACCCGGCGATCTCGACACGGACCCGGACACCGGAGCCGCCCGCGTTGGCGATCAGTCCCACAGCGGCAATCCGACTGGAGGCCGCCCCCTACCCGCCCAGGCCCAGACTGCCGCCACCGAGGACACGGACGGCAAGGACACGAGGGGCAAGGGAGTCTGGCGCAACGTCGAATACGACAACAAGATCCAGCGCTGGCTCAGCCTCAACGGGCGCACCCGCGTCTCCACCACCGTCCTCATCCTCGCGCTGATCCTGGTGGGAGCGCTGTCGCTGGCGGCGTCCAACCCCTCCGAAGGATCCACCGGCTGGCTATCCCCGGACCGCTACAAGGAACACCGCACCCCGGCCACCTCGGCCCCGGCTACCCCCACCCCCACCGAACCGAACACGGCGGAGGACACGACCGAGCCGCAAACCACCACCCCGGAGGAACCCACAAACCCCAACCCCACGCGCACTAACCCCACCGGTCAGGCCAACCCCAACCCCACTGGTCAAGCCAATCTCAACCCAAACCCCAACAACGGCGGCAGCGCCGACACCGGAAACGGCGCCACGGGGGCCAACACAGGCACCGGCCCGGAGGCCGCAGGCGGGGGGCAGGCCGGCTAACTGGTTAAATGGCCCACATGGGTCAACCGGAACAGCACAACACCAGCCGCTCGGAGCGTGCGGAACACCATTCACCGCAGGGCAGGGGCGAAGTCCAACCCAGCGTGTTCCGGCCCAGCAGGGAACACATCCTCGCTGCTGGTGTGATGTTTCTTATCTGCCTGATGTTCACCGGCTACAACGTCCGGTGGTTCTTCTGGGTGCCGCTGCTGCCCCTTCTGTTCATCGTGTGGATCATGCGGGTGCGCACGCACGTGGACAACCGGGGCATCACGGCCGTCACCCTCTTCCGCGGGCGGAAAACCATGCCGTGGAATGAATTCTCCGCGATCCGGTTTAATCGCGGGGGACGCGCCTACGCAGCGGGGGCCAACGACACCACGATGTGGCTGCCCGGAGTGACCTTCAACAGTTTGGTCGAGCTCAACGAAAAGACCCGCGGGCGCATCCCAGATCCGGTGACCCCGGCCAGGGAACGCGCCGAGAACATGGTGCAGGTGGTCAATAAGGACGGCAACGCCGTGCTCATGGACCGGGAGGAGTACGCGGCTTACGAAAAGCAGCGCCGCGAGGAATACTCCGCCACCCACCCCACCACCGAATCGAAGACGACAACAAACGAGAAGTAACCCATGACTGCAATCCCCTTGAGGTCCAGCGTCACCACCCAGGGCCGCAACGCCGCCGGGGCCCGTTCCCTGTGGCGCGCCACCGGCATGACCGACAGCGATTTCACCAAGCCCATCGTCGCCATCGCGAATAGCTATACCCAGTTCGTTCCCGGCCACGTCCACCTCAAGGATGTGGGGGACATCGTCGCAGACGCCGTGCGCGCCGCTGGTGGCGTCCCTCGAGAATTCAACACCATCGCCGTGGACGACGGCATTGCAATGGGCCACGCCGGAATGCTCTATTCCCTGCCCTCCCGGGAGGTGATCTCGGATGCGGTGGAGTACATGGTCAACGGCCACGCCGCAGATGCCCTGGTGTGCATCTCCAACTGCGACAAGATCACGCCGGGGATGTTGAATGCCGCGATGCGGTTGAACATCCCGGTGGTCTTCGTTTCCGGCGGGCCGATGGAGGCGGGCAAGACCGTTTCCGTGGATGGGGTGGTGCAGGCACCGACGGACCTTATTACCGCGATTTCGGCTTCCGCCTCGGAGCGGGTGGATGCGCAGGGGTTACTGAGCGTGGAGCAGGCGGCCTGCCCCACCTGTGGCTCGTGTTCCGGGATGTTCACCGCGAACTCCATGAACTGTCTGACGGAGGCGCTGGGGTTGTCCCTGCCGGGCAATGGGTCCACCCTGGCGACGCACGCCGCGCGCCGAGACCTGTTTACCCGGGCGGGCACGACGATCGTGGAGCTGTGCAACCGCTATTACGGGGAGGGTGACGAATCGGTTCTGCCCCGCAGCATCGCGACGCGGGAAGCTTTCGAAAATGCGATGGCCTTGGATATGGCCATGGGCGGTTCCACGAATACGGTGCTACACATCCTGGCCGCGGCGGAGGAGGGCGAGGTGCCGTTCACGTTGCAGGACATCGACGACCTGTCCAAGCGGGTGCCCTGCCTGTCCAAGGTTTCCCCCAACTCCGACTATCACATGGAGGATGTGCATCGAGCTGGGGGGATTCCGGCCATCCTCGGCGAGCTGTGGCGCGGGGGGAAGCTGAACGAGGGCGTGCGGGCCGTGCATGCGCCGGACCTGAAGACCTGGTTGGAGCGGTGGGATGTGCGCGGGCCCGGTGCGGCGCCGGAGGCGGTTGAGCTGTTCCACGCTGCGCCGGGTGGGGTGCGCACCACCGAGCCGTTCAGCACGGAAAACCGCTGGTCCTCTCTGGATACCGATTCGGCGGAGGGTTGCATTCGCGATGTGGAGCATGCCTACACGGCCGATGGGGGCCTGGTCATTCTGCGCGGCAACCTGGCCGAGGACGGGGCTGTGATCAAGGCTGCGGGCATCGATCCGGATGTGTGGCAATTCTCCGGGCCGGCGTTGGTGGTGGAGTCCCAGGAGGACGCGGTGCGCGTGATTCTGGAGCGGAAGGTCCAGGAGGGGGACGTGATTGTGGTCCGTTATGAGGGGCCGGCCGGTGGGCCGGGGATGCAGGAGATGCTCCACCCGACCGCGTTCCTGAAGGGTGCTGGGTTGGGCAAGAAGTGCGCGCTGATCACCGATGGGCGGTTTTCCGGCGGGTCCTCGGGTATTTCTGTTGGGCATATTTCCCCGGAGGCGGCGGCCGGTGGGGTGATCGGTCTGGTCCGCGATGGGGACATTATCGAGATCGACGTCAATGCCCGGAAGCTCCAGGTGAAACTCACCGCTGAGGAGTTGTCGGAGCGACGCAGGGAGATGGACGCCAGCGACAGCGCGTGGCAACCCACGACCCGCACACGGACCGTGACGAAGGCCCTGCGTGCATATGCCGCGATGGCGACCTCTGCGGATCGGGGTGCGGTGCGGGAAGTGCGCTAGGGCTTGCCCGTGCGTTCGCGGTGATCGCAGCCGGGCCAGCAGCAGGGGCGGCGTTTGGCGTTTTCCACGCAGCAGACGAATTCGTTGCGCCCGAGTGGGGTCAGCCCATTCCACAGGTCCCCCACGTTCTCCGCCGTAATTGCTTCCCGCAGATCGGCGGGGAGTTCGTGCACTACTCCGCCGAGGAGCTCAGCCATTGGTTGGTGTTTTTCTGTGGGTTTCTGCGGGCGAGGTGGGGTTAGATCGGGTGGACGTGCCGCCTGACGCGAGAATGCGGTCCACGGCAGCGACCTTGTCGGTGATTTGACCGGTTATGCCCGGTCGAATGTCTGCCTTTAAGACGAGGCTGACCCGCGGAGAGACGGCGACCACGGCCTCGGTGGCGCGCTTGACCACATCCATCACTTCCGCCCACTCCCCTTCTACCAGCGTGAACATGGCGTTGGTTTCGTTGGGTAGGCCCGAGTCCCGGACGATTTTGACGGCCCGGGCCACGGCTTCGGCCATGTCCGCGTGGGCGTTGGGCGTTTCAGTCGGGGCCACGGAGAATGCAACGATCATGGTGCCGAGTGTAGGACGGCATTCGGGGGTGCGGAGGGGGACGGTAATAAGCGCGGGGGGACAGCGACATTTCGATTGGACGGCACACTTTTGTTGCCAACATCATTGAATGGCGGCAAGTGGGCAATCCTGCCTACTTTCTGTGGGTCAGCCGTTTTCGCGTATGTGCGGAGCCTGACCGTCTGAGGAGGAACGAGGTCGACCTATGTCGCAACCCCATGACCCGAACCGCCAGCCCAACAATGGCGCCGACAATCCGCATTCCGGCGGTGACCAATATGGTGGCAACCAACATGGTGAGAGCCAGTACGGTGGTCACGCACAGAGCGGCAACGAGTACGGCCGAGAGCACTTCAGCGGCAACCAGTATGGTCAAAGCCGTCAGGGCGGCGAGGCATATGGCGGTGGTGGATACCCGCAGCCCGGTTCGGGCCAGCCGACATCGGGCGAGTACGGCCAGCAAGCACCCGGATACGGTTCCGCACCAGGGGCACAGCCCCAATACGGTCAAGCCGGTCAGCAGCATGCGCAGCAGGTTCCGTATCAGGGATATCCGCAGAGTCAGCAGAAGAAGCCTTGGTACAAGCGTCCGATCATCGTGGTCCCGCTGATCCTGCTTGCCCTGTTCATCTTGGCGCTCGGCAGTTGTATCGCCTTCATCGGTACTGCGGCCAACGAGGTGGATAAGCAGATGAGTGCGGAACACAAGATCTCGTACGCCGTGGAGGGCGACGCCAAGGATGCGTCCGTTACCTACAGCGCAGGGCAGTCCAACACGTCTCAGGACACGGGTGTTGCCGCTGGGTGGACCAAGGAGGTAACCATCACGGGACCTCTGGGCGCGACCTCGACCGCTACGAACGGCATGAATGATACGGGCGCCGTGACGTGCAAGATCCTCAAGGACGGAAACGTGATCAGCGAAAACACGGCAACAGGTGCCTTCGCGACCGCAACTTGTAGCGCTACCGACGCCTCCCTCAATAAGTAGAACCCGAAAGCCCCGTGCAGCTTGGCCCTGAGGTGTGGGTGTTGGGTGTGCGGGGGGTGTGGATATGTGCGGTGTGGGTTGGGGGGTGGTGGTTGGTGTGTGGGGTGGGGTTTTTGCCGGTGTGATGTTGGGTTGGGGGGCATGGGGGCGGTAAAAACGGCTGGGTGGGGTGGGGTCGCAGGTGGGTTGGTGTGGGTGTTCGATCGGATAGTTTTTCGATTGCCCAGCCGGTGGGGTGTGGCGGCGCGGTGGGCACCGCTCCCGGGCCGGTGGTGCGGGGGGAGCGCGCCGCTATCGGCGTCCGGAAGAATTGTCTACCGCAACCCCACTGCGGCGGCAGCATGAATGGCGTCGCCCAGCCTCTCCACCACCTGCGATTCCACGCGCCAGTGCTGCCAATAGAGCGGCACGTCCAGCACATCATCGCTCAGCAGATCCATCGCACCCCGCCCGATCCATTCCTCGGCGGTGACCTCCGGAATCATGGCCCACCCCAGCCCCGCCGCAACGGCCTGATTGATCCCCTCGAAGGACGGCACGTGGCTCACCACCCGCCCCGCCGCCGGCCCCCGCTCCCCCAGGTGCGCAGCCAGCACCGGCGCCTCCATCAGGTCTTTCGACCCGAATCGCACCGCGGGCAGATCCGCCCAGCCGTACCGCCCCTCCCGCAAATCCGCCGCGAGCCCCGGCGACCCCACCGGCCGATACCGCTGCACCCCCAGGTACTCGCTGTCGCACCCGGGCACGGCCCGCGCCTCCGTCGTCACCACGCCCAGGCAATCCCCGCGCTTGAGCGTCGCCAGTGAGTGCCGCTCGTCCTCAATCCAGATGCGCAGGCCGGTGTGGCGCCCGGCGCTGGCGTCCCGAAAGATCGCGCTGAACCACGTGCCGAGGGAATCGGCGTTGACCACTACAGATAGCGGCATGGTCAGCGCCTGCCCCTCCAACTGCGCGGTGGCCTCCGCCTCGAGTAACCGCCGCCGCCTCGCTGTCTGCACGAGGATCTCCCCGGCTTCCGTCGCGGTCGGTGGACTTGTGCGCCGCAGCAGGACCCGGCCCGCGCTGAGCTCGAGGTTTTTGATGCGCTGACTCACGGCGGATGGGCTGATCCCCAGGGCAGAGGCGGCCCCGTCGAAGCTGCCCTCATCGATGACAGCAATGAGGGTATCCAGGTGCCCGAAGTTCATGAAGATATTCTAAACCATATGAAGTTAACTTAGATTGTCTACAGAGGGCGGCCATACTTACCCTGTGAGCTGTGGATATGACGTCGCTTAACTCGCTGCTTACCGCCCCAGGCCCATCCGCCGCCTGGCAGGGTTTTCTCCTGTGGATCGCCCTCATCGCGGCCATTGGACCGCAGAACGCCCTCCTCATAAAGCAGGGCTTGAAGCGCCGCGCCGTCGGCGTGATCGTGGGTGTGTGCATGCTCAGCGACGTGATTTTCGTGCTCGGCGGGGTTTTCGGTATGGGCGCCGTGATCGAGCGCGCCCCCTGGCTCATGTTCGGTCTGCGCTGGGCAGGGGTGGTCTATCTGCTGTGGTTCGGCGCTAGCTGCATTCGCGATGCCATCCGGCCGAAGGCCCTCGTCGATTCTTCTCTTGTGGACGCCCCCAGCCCCGCGCCCGTCAAACAACCCGCCCTTGTCCCCACGGGTGGCGCGGGTGCGGACCAAACCCAGGCTGAGTGGGTGTATCACTGCCAATCGGGCGGCGAACGCCAGCCGCTACGCACGGAGCAGAGCGCACCCCGCAGCATCCGGGGTCCGATCCTGCTGGCCCTAGCCATGTGCTGGCTGAATCCCGGGGCCTACCTGGACGGCTTCGTGATGTTGGGGTCCGTCGCCAACCAGTACGGCCCGGAGAAGTGGTGCTTCGCGCTTGGGTCGCTGGCGGCGACGTGCCTGTGGTTCCCGGTGGTGGGGTACGGCTCCGCTGCGCTGGCGAAGCCGCTGTCCAAGCCGGCGGTGTGGCGGTGGATCAATATCGCCGTGGCCCTCATGATGGCGGCGCTGGCCTACAACCTAGCCTTCAACCTTTGACCAGGCCTCTACAGCCTCTAGCTAGTTCAGCGGGTTGCCGCCACCCAGCAGCAACCACCCGGCGATCAGCCCGCCGAGGCCTAGGAGCGCGAACAGGGTGGAGGACACCCGCGGCCGGGTGGACCACTGCCGGGCCCGGTCCAGGGAGAGGCGCCCCGGGCCGGTCCACACGAGGCCGAACGTGATGAGCGCGAACAGAGCCCACAGGTACACCATCGGGTTGAGGGCATAAGGCCAGAGCTGCCCGGAGAAGGTGTTGAGGTTGTGCAGGGCCAGGAAGCCGGTGATGACGAAGGCCACGGCGGCAGCCAGGGGGGTCAGCAAACCCAGCACCAGGAGCCCACCGGCGGCCACCTGGGAGATGGGGACGACAAGGGCGAGGATGTCCGGGAACCGGTAGGCCTCGAAGCGAGTGGACAGGGCGTCGATGCCCGGGTCCCCGCCGAAGGTGAACAGCGTCTGCAGGCCGTGGACGAGCAGTAGGGCGCCCGTGACGACACGCAGGATGAGCAGGCCGAAGTCGGTGGTGCCGCGGCCGGGGGTGGGGTCGGCGGGCTTGGCCTCTGGGAGGGTGGTGGTGTCTGTGGTGTCGGTGGCTGTGGTGTCCGTGGTGGTATCGGCTGTGCTGTCCGCGGTTGTAGTTGCGGGTGCCGCGGAAATCTCGGTGGGAGCTGAGGCGCTCTCGGTGTGAATGACCTTCGTGGGCTGCTCCGCGAAGTCGGTGTCCTCATAGCCGCCCTGCGCGGGAATAACTTCCGTCGCGGCGTCCTCCCGGGCGCTCTTCCCGTCGATCTTCTGGGGGCGAGCCCGCCCCGTCATGGCGTAGATGTCCCGTTTCGGAGTGGTATCTGCCCCGGCACTCTTGCTGGCGGCCACGCTCCCGCCCTCGTAGTCAGGCACGTCGATGGTCTCGTCCACGTCTTGGGCGATCTCGTTGTGTGTGTCGTCGGCCGCCGTGGTTTCGGACTGCTTCTTCTGCGGGAACTTCATGCCCCTCACCCTAGGGGGATCCGCGCGCAGACCTGCGAATCTGCGGCGGCATGTCCGGCAGAAAAACCTACTTCAGCTTCTCGGCAATGAGCTTGTTGACCTGCCCCGGATCAGCCTTGCCGCGGGTGGCCTTCATCACGGCACCAACGATAGCGCCGGTGACCTTCTTATTGCCCGCCCGGTATTTCTCCACAATGTCCGGGTTTGCCGCGATGGCCTCGTCCACTGCCTTCTCGATGGCCCCATCATCGCGGACCACCTCCAAGCCGCGCGCGGAAACGACGTCGTCAACATCCCCTTCCCCGGCCAACACACCATCGACGGCCTGACGGGCCAGCTTGTTGGTCAGCTTGCCCTCCGCCACGAGCTGGGCCACGCGGGCCACCTGGGCGGGCGTGATGGATAGCCCGTCCAGCTCCACACCCGCTTCGTTCGCCTTCTGCGCCAGATAGGCCACCCACCAGGAGCGCGCCTCCGCCGGCTTGGCCCCGGCCTCCACGGTCTCCACGATGAGGTCCAGGGCCCCAGCGTTGACGAGGTCCCGCATCTCCTCGTCCTTCAGGCCCCACTCCTGCTTAATCCGGGCGCGCCGGATCCACGGCATCTCCGGCAGAGTGGCGCGGATCTCCTCCACCCACTCCGCTGGGGCCAACACGGGCGGAAGGTCGGGGTCGTTGAAGTAGCGGTAATCCGCCATCGTTTCCTTCGGCCGCCCCTTGGAGGTGGTGCCGTCCGTCTCCTGGTAGTGCCGCGTTTCCTGGATGATGTCCACGCCGTTGCTCAGACACGCAGCCTGGCGCTGCATCTCAAACCGCACGGCCTGCTCCACGGACTTCAGGGAGTTGATGTTTTTCGTCTCGGTGCGGGTACCAAACTCCTGGGTGCCCTTGGGGCGCAGGGAGAGGTTGGAGTCCACGCGCATGGAGCCCTGATCCATGCGGGCATCCGATACGCCGAGGGCCTTCACCAGGTCCCGCAGGGCGGTGACGTAGGCCCGGGCCACCTCCGGCGCCCGCTCCCCCGCGCCCTCGATGGGCTTAGTCACGATCTCGATGAGCGGCACCCCCGCCCGGTTGCAGTCCACCAGGGATGCAGTGGCCCCGTGGATGCGGCCGCTGGCGCCCCCGAGGTGGGTGAGCTTGCCCGTGTCCTCCTCCATGTGGGCCCGCTCGATCTCCACGCGCCACTCGGTGCCGTCCTCCAGCACTACGTCCAGGTAACCGTCGTGGGCGATGGGCTCGTCGTACTGGCTGATCTGGTAGTTCTTCGGTTGATCCGGGTAGAAGTAGTTCTTCCGCGCAAACCGGGAGTGCGGCGCGATCTCGCAGTTCAGCGCCAGGCCGATCTTGATGGCCCACTCCACCCCCTGCTTGTTGACGACGGGCAGGGCCCCGGGCAGACCCAGGCTGCAGGGGTCCACGTTGGAGTTCGGGGCGTCGCCGAACTCGGCGGACGAGGTGGAGAACATCTTGGTCTTCGTGGACAACTCCACGTGCACTTCCATGCCCATCACCGGGTCGTAGTGCTCGAGGACCTCGGCGTAATCCATCACGTCGTCTGAGTAGTCGTACACGGCGGCAGTCATGGTCCTACATGATACCCACCGCTATCCGAACAGCGCCTGCGCCGTCTGGTAGCGGCGCATCGGCACCTCCTTGAGGTGCCCCACGGCCTCGTCGAAGCTGATCATCTCGATGTGGCCGCTGCGCAGGGCGGTGACCTTGCCGAATTCGCCGCGCAGGCAGGCCTTGGTGGCGTTCACGGCGTAGCGGGTGGCCAGAACGCGGTCAAAGGCGGTGGGGGTGCCGCCGCGCTGGATGTGCCCAAGCACGGTGGAGCGGACGTCCACGTCCAGGCGCTTCTCGATCTCCTTGGCAATGCGCGCGCCCATGTTTTGCATCTTGATGTGGCCGAACTGGTCCACTTCTTCGGCGTCCATCTCAATCGTCCCGGGCTTGGGCACGGCCCCTTCCGCGACGACGATGATTCCGTACTTCTCCCCCAACTGCATGCGGCGGCGCATCTTCTTGCACACTTCTTCGATGTCGAAGGGCACCTCGGGGATGAGGATGTGGTGGGCCCCGCCGGCCATGCCCGCGTGGAGGGCGATCCATCCGACGTGGCGGCCCATAACCTCCACAATCATCACCCGGTCGTGAGATTCGGCGGTGGTGTGGAGGCGGTCGATGGCGTCCGTAGCCACGGCCACTGCGGTGTCGAATCCGAAGGTGTAGTCGGTGCCGTTGACGTCGTTGTCAATTGTCTTGGGGACGCCCACAACCGGAATCCCGTTATCACTGAGCCACTTGGCACCCTTGAGGGTGCCTTCACCACCAATGGGGATTAGCGCGTCGATCCCCGCGTCTGCGAGATTCGCCTTGATCTGCTCCAGCCCCGCCTTGAACTTGTCCGGGTGCAGCCGCCCGGTGCCCAGGATGGTGCCGCCGCGGCGCAGGATGCGGTCGATGAAGGCATCGTCGTAGAGCTGTCGGCGGCGGTCCTCCAGAAGCCCTTGCCAGCCGTCTTCGAAGCCGACGACGGTGGAGCCGTGGTCCGCAGCGGTCCGCACAATCCCCCGGATCACGGCGTTGAGGCCCGGGCAGTCACCACCACTGGTCAAGGTCGCAATACGCATGGACCTTAGTGTAGCTAGTCCTCGGCCCCGCGCCATGCGGACCACACGCCGATGGCCAGCACCACGGCGGCGGGGATGAGGGATTGGCCGAAGGCCCCCGGGGACCCGACCGCGAGGCGCCATTGCATGACCGCCCCGATGACGGCGGCTCCCGTCACGGCGCCGAGCTGGCGGGTGGAGTTGTACATACCGGAACCGGCGCCGGCCCACTTGTGCGGGAGGTCCCGCAGCGTCAGCGTGGAGTTAGGCGCCCACACCCCGGCGTGGCCGAAGCCCATGAGGGTGGTGACCGGCAGGATCCACCACTGGCTTACGCCGGGGCGCAAGACGAGGACGAGCAGGGCCACGGTGAGCACCATGATGCTGAAGCCCACGATGGCCACCGGGCGGGGATCCGTGCGGTCCACGAGTCGGCCCACCAGGGGCGCGCAGATCATGGAGACGACGGACATGGGAACCACCATGAGCCCGGCGCGCATGGGGCTGAAATGGTGCACCTGCTGGAGGTACAGCATGATGGGCAGCATCATCCCGGCGACGGCAAAGCCCATGGCCGCGATGCCGATGTTGCCGAAGGCGAAGCTGCGGCGGGCGAACAGCGGGAGGGGAAGGAGGGGTTCACGATCGGTTTTGGCGGCGGCGGCTTGGCGTCGGATAAAAAGGGCGGCGATGCCCACCGCGGCGAGCATCCCGGCAAAGATCCACCAGGGCCAGCCTGTGGTCTCCCCCTGCTGGATGGAGAAGATGAACAGGAACATGGCCACGACGGACAGGGCGATGGACAACGCGTCGATGGGCCGCTTCAGCAGCGGGAAGGTGGGCACGAACTTGGCCACGGCGACCACGGAGATCACGCCAATGGGCACATTCACCAGGAAGACCCACTGCCAGCTCAGCAGGGAGGTGATCACTCCCCCCAGCAGGGGGCCGACCAGCGTGGACAGCCCGGCGGTGGCACCCCAGACCCCCAAGGCGGCACCGCGGCGGTCCCGGGGAAAGATGCGGTTTATCACGCTCATGGTCTGCGGGGAGAGCAGCGCAGCGCCGAGCCCCTGGGCGGCACGCGCGATGATGAGCCACGTGATGCTGGGGGCCAGACCGCAGGCCAGGGAGGACAGGGTGAACAGCACCATGCCCAGGATGTAGACGTTCTTCGGCCCGTACTTGTCCCCCAACCGGCCGGTGACCAGTAAGGGTACGGCGAAGAACAACAGGTAGGCGCTAGTGACCCAGATGACCTCGTTGTAGGTGGCGCCGAGGTCCGCCTGGAGGGCGGGGGTGGCCACGGCCACGATCGTTTGGTCCAGCAGGATCATGAAGAAGCCGACGCACAGCGCGATGAGCGCGCGCCAGGGCCGCACGTCCGACCCCGCCGGAGATTTTTCGGTCATAGCGCACATTTATAGCTGGCGTGGGTCCCCGGCCGTGACGGCGGCCAGGACCTCCTCCAGCTCCGGCAGGGAGGCGGCAAACTCCGGCATGAGGTCTAGCTGGGCTAGATCCTCCAGCGGCCACCATTTGAGGTCTTGGCTTTCGGCGGTGGCGTTGAGCTCCAGTTGATGCTGGGCGCGGGCGATGACGGTGGTGTAGGTCCAGCGCGTGGCGCTGTGATCCGGCACCTCCCACCAGAACCGGGCGTTGAGGCCGAACACGGCCCTGCCCCCATGCTCGGGGTGGGTGATCGGGCGTGCCTGTAGCTCGGCACGGGGGTCCGTGGCGCCCAGGGCTTGGGTGAGCAGCTCCTCGTCCCCGGGCTCCGTCGGGCGGCGGCGCAGGACGTGGTCCAGATCCATCGTGGAGGTGACCAGGGAGGCCAGGATCTCCACGTCCTGGCCGCGCACGCCGGTCTCCTCCCAGGTCTCCCGCAGGGCCGTGTCCTCCGGGGTCTCCCCCACGTCGCAGGCTCCCCCGGGCAGGGCCCACGTGCCCCCGCGGTTGGTCCACATCGCCCGGTGCTGCATGAGGACCAGCGTGCGGCCCTGCGCGTCGCAGGTGGTGAGGAACAGGCCGGCCGCGCCCATCGTGCCCCAGCGGCGGGACCCGTCCAGGCCGACGGCCCAGCCATCTCCGGTGTAGTTCATGCCCGCTACCCTACGCGCGCGCCGTGTTTCCGCCGCGTCACGAATGCGTGAACTGGGGGCGCGGATCGCCGGGGGCTGCTGCTGTGACGGCTAGGCTTGTACTACCTATTCCACGCCATTCCCCGACGAAAGCACGCTATGAATGCACCTATTCGGACCCGTAACCGAACGATCCGAGTGGAGGAGGAGTTTCAGCTCATCGACACCGCAACGCGGTGCATGGCGGCCCGGGCGCGGGACATCGCCGGAACTCGTCCCACCACCGGCTTCACCCCGGAGATGCAGGAATGCGTGGTGCAGTCCGCCAGCGCCGCGCACGCCAGCGTGGAGGATCTGACCCAGGACCTCCTGGACCGCCGGGCGGCGCTCAACGAGTCCGCCGCCGAGCTGGGCCTGGCCATTGCCGCGGCGGGAACGGTGCCGATGGCCTCCAAATCCACCGTGGAGGTCTTCCACAACGAAAGCTTCCGGAAATTGTCGGCGGACTATGGCCTGCTGGCCCGCGAGCAGTTGGTGTGCGGCACGCAGATCCACGTGGAGGTCGCGGATCGGGACGAGGCCCTCGCCGTGGCGGCGGGGATCAGCCGCTACCTGCCGCTGCTGCTGGCGCTCAGCGCCTCCAGCCCGTTCAACTCGGAGGGGCAGGATACGGGCTACGCCAGCTCCCGCTACTTGGCCTGGGCCCGCTGGCCCACCACCGGCTCCCACCCCCCGGCCAGCACCAGCGCGGAATACGACGCGCTGGTCTCCGGCCTGGTGGAGGCCCGCGTGATTTCGGGGCCCAGCATGATCTATTACGATCTGCGCCCCTCCCAGCAGCGCAACGGCCTGGAGCTGCGCATCGCGGATGCCTGCCCCTCGGTGGATACCACCATCACCATCGCCGCGCTCTTCCGCGCGTTGGTGGAGCGGGAATCTCAAATGGCCACCCCCACCCCGCCGCTGAACCCGGCTATCCAGCGCGCGGCGTCGTGGCGGGCGGCGCGCTTCGGCATGGAGGGGGATCTGCTGGATCCGGAGACCTCCGCGCCGAGGAGCGCGCGGGAGGTGCTGCTGGACCTCGTGGAATTGCTGCGCCCGCAACTGACCGCCACCGGGGATTTCGAGCGAGTGGATGCGCTGGCTCGCCGCGCGGTGATGGCCGGCTCCAGCGCCTTCCGCCAGCGCCGCGCCCTGCGCCGCCGCGGCCGACCGGACGACGTGATGGACCTGCTGGTCGCGGAAACGGCGAGTTCCACGGATTCCACGCAACTGTTCAGCACGGACGAGGACGTGTTCAAGGCCTACGTCCCCATCGAAGGCGTGGAGATGGATCATTTCACCGACGAGGCCTTCGATGCCGCGGGCCTGCCGCGCGACCTATACAAGCAGACGGTGGAGGCGGCGACTCGATTGGGTCCGGTGGGTCTGCGCACCCAGCAGGTCAGTGCGGAACGCGATCTCACGGTGCGGGGCGTGACCTTCCGCGTGACTGGGGAGAGCCACGCCCGCGCCTTCTCCATGGACATGATGCCGCGCATCATCGACCAATCCACGTGGCGCCACCTGTCCACCGGCGCGGAGCAGCGGGCGAAGGCCATCAACGCCTTCCTCAACGACGTTTACGGGGAGCAGGCCATTTTGCGCGACGGACGCCTGCCGTTGGACATTTTGGATAAATCCCCGGGCTATCGCCGCGCGGGTCAGACGGCCCTGCGCGGAAGTGTGCGCAATCACGTCAGCGGGGTGGATCTGATCTATTCGGAGCGCAATGGTTGGCAAATTCTGGAGGACAATGTGCGCATGCCCTCCGGGTTGACGTTCGCCCTGGAGGCGCGGGCAATGTCCCAGCGCAACTACCCGGAGTTGTTTGACACGGCCCCGGTAGGCCTCAACGACATCTCCGGTTGCTATTCGATGTTCTACGACACGCTGTTGGCCGCGGCACCTCCGGGGGCTGGGGAGGACCCGCACATCGTCATCGCCAGCCCGGGCCAGCACGATCCCAGTTTCTTCGAGCAGGTGCAGATCTCGGAGGCGACGGGCATCCCGATTGCTACCCCGGATCAGTTGGTCGTGGAGGATCACGTGGCCTACGAGGTCTCCAGCGGTTCCCGGCGCCGGGTGGATGTGGCCTACCTGCGCCAGGATGAGGAGATGTTCCTCACGTCCCGGGGCGCCGATGGGGAGCCTTTGCGCTATCCCATTCAGTCGGCCATTTCGGCGGGGCATTTAACGATTGCTAATGCGCTGGGCAATGGGATCGGGGACGATAAGGCAATTTACGCCTTTGTGCCGCAGATGATCGAGTATTACCTCGGGGAAAAGCCGTTAATCAATCACGTGCCCACGTATTTGTGCTCTATTCGCGAGCAGCGGGACATGGTCATCGAGCGCTTGGACGAGCTGGTGGTCAAGCCCATCGACGGCTATGGCGGCTCCGGCATCACGATTGGCCCGGAGGCCACCGACGAAGAGCTCGCGCTGCGGCGGGAGGAGTTGCAGGTCCGCCCGGAGCAGTTCATTGCCCAGGAGGTGGTGAGCTTGTCCACCCTGCCGACGTTCGAGGGCGTGAGCATGCAGCCCCGGCACGTTGATCTGCGGCTGTTCACCCACCTGCGGGCCGGTTCCGGGCCGGGCGAGTTGACCGCGGTGACCGCTCCGGCGGGTCTGACCCGGGTGGCGCCCGCCGGTTCTCTGGTGGTTAATTCTTCTCGCGGTGGCGGGGGTAAGGACACGTGGATTGTGGTTGAGGACGCCACCAACCCCAGCGCGGCCTCCACCGCCCCGTAGAATCGACGCTCGTGCGTCATACCTACGGCCCCTCACTGTCCCCCAACGGCGACGAGATCGCGTTCATCGTGCGGGGGGATGAGGGGTTTCCCTATGCGGTGCAGGCCCCCCTGCTGCCGAACGGGGTGGGGGCGGAGCGCCCGGTACGCATCCCCGTGGAGGGCCCGGTGACCCGGCTGATGCACTCCCCCGACGGGCGCTGGTTGGCCCTGGAAGTGGCCCCGCTGGGTACGGAGCGTTCGGAGATTTGGCTGGTCACAACGGATCCCTCCGATAGCGGGGCCACCCTGGTGCGCAGCCCCGGGGATGCCCGCGTCTCCCTTGTGGAGTGGGATGGGCAACACCTGGCGGTCGCGGCTTTCGGCGCGGACGGGGTCACCGAGGGTCGGTTGGTCAACCCCTTTACCGGGGAGTACCGCGTGCTGGATCGGCGAGCCGACGGCATGCTCGTGGATGCCGAGAATGGCTACTCCCTCATGCGCGTGGGCCCGCGTGGCAACCGGGAGTTGTTGCTCAACCACCCCGATGGTTCCTGGCACCCGCTGCTCCCCCCGGATCCGGGGAGCACGGTGGACGAGGGAATCATCCTGCCCTTCACCCGCGGGCAGGAGCACCCGACGCTGCTCGTCGCCGGGGACTGGGGCGCCAACCGGCGGCGCCTGCTGCACATCGTGGTGCGCGAGGGCACCCCGGAGTGGAGCGTGTTCATGGCCTCCGCGGGCTGCGATGTAGAGCACGCGGTGGTCAGCCGGGACGGGTCCACGGCGGCGGTCACGTGGTCCGCAGATGGGGTATCCACGCTGGAGATCGTGGTCCTCGGCACGGATCTGCACCCGGCCTCCCGCCAGGAAGTGAAGCTGCCGGGGATGGTGACCTCCGGGCTGTCCATCACCGACGACGGCTCCCTGCTGGCGGTGACTGCGGAAGGTCCCAATCTCGCGCCCTGCGTGGACATCATTTCCACCCGCACTGGGGAGATCGACTCGTTGGACAATGTGCCGGATACTCATCACGAGATCGAGTTGGCGTCCCGAAGAGAACAAGACCAACCCCACCCGGCCCGCCGCACCCGGGACGACACCCCGGATTTGCTGCGCTACACCGCCCGAGACGGCCGCGAACTCAGCGGCTGGCTGTACCGGGGCCTCGATCCCCGGGGACGGCGGGTGCGCGGTCGCAAGCAGCCCGTTCTGCTGCTGTTCCACGGCGGGCCGGAGGGGCAATCCCGGCCGGACCACCACGACGTGATCAGCGAGGTCATTGGGGCTGGAGTGAGTGTGTTCACCCCCAACATCCGGGGTTCTGCGGGCTATGGGCGGGACTTCGTGCACGCCGATGACCGGTACGGCCGGTTCGCCGGGATCACGGATGTGGCGGATACGGTGGCCTTCCTCGTCGGCGCGGAGGTGGCGGACCCGGAGCGGATTGTCATCTCCGGGCGCAGCTACGGCGGCTTCCTCACGCTCATGGGCCTGACCCAATTCCCGGAGCTGTTCGCCGGGGGCATCTGCGCCTGCGGCATGAGCGACCTGCACACCTTCTACCGGGATACGGAGCCGTGGATCGCCAGTGCCGCCTACCCCAAGTACGGCTACCCCATCCAAGATGGGGAGTTGCTCGGCGAATTTTCCCCCTTGAGCCACGCCGATGCGGTGCGGGCACCGGTGCTATTCATCCACGGGCGCAACGACACGAATGTGCCGCCGAGCGAGATGTTTCAGATGCGCCAGCGGCTAGCGGAGCGCGGGATGTACACGGATTTGCTGTACTTCGAGGACGAGGGCCACGAGTTCGTCAAACGCCAGAACCGGGCCCTCATCGGCCACCGCATGGTGGAGTTTTTAGGGCAGTGCGGGCTGCTCTAACCCCGGCCGGCTTCGAAGGCGGCGCCGACGCGGTACAGCCGGTCGTCGCCGTGGGCGGGGCCCATGAGCTGGAGGCCGGCGGGCAACTGTGTATCCTCCGCCAGGCCGGCCGGCACGGACATGCCGCACACGCCCGCGAGGTTTAGGGGCAGGGTGAACAGGTCGAACAGGTACATCGACAGGGGGTCCCCCACCTTTTCCCCCAGGCCGAAGGCCGTGGTGGGGGTCACCGGGGCGGCAATGACGTCCACGGTCTCAAAGGCCTTGGCGTAGTCCTGCGCGATAAGGTTGCGCACGCGCTGGGCTTGCAGGTAGTAGGCGTCGTAATAGCCGACGGACAGGGCGTAGGTGCCCATCATGATGCGGCGCTTAACCTCCGGGCCGAAGCCCTCGGAGCGGCTGAGGCTCATCACCTCGTCCGCGCTGCGCGTGCCGTCGTCTCCCTTGCGCTGGCCGTAGCGCATGCCGTCAAAGCGGGCCAGGTTGGAGCTCACTTCGGAGGGCAGGATGAGGTAGTAGGCCTTCACCGCGTGGTCGAAGTTGGGGCAGTCCACCTCTACTAGTTCCGCGCCCTGGCTTTCTAGCTGTTCCAAGTTGCGGCGGTGAAGCTCTAGTACACCGGGCTGGAGGGCCTCCGGGCGCTCGAATTGCTTGACGATGCCCACCTTCACGCCGCTGAGGTCCCCGCTGGCGCCCTGGCGGGCAGCTTTCACGACGGGAGCTACCGGGCGGGTGGATGAGGTCGAGTCGTTCGCGTCGTGGCCAGCGATGACCTCGTGCAGCAGAGCCGTGTCCAGTACCGTGCGGGCCGTGGGTCCCCCCTGGTCCAGGGAGGAAGCGCAGGCGACGAGTCCGTAGCGGGAGACGGTGCCGTAGGTGGGCTTGACCCCCACGGTGTCGGTCAGCGCGGCCGGTTGGCGGATGGAACCACCCGTATCCGTGCCGATGGCCAGGGGGGCCATCCCGCTGGCCAGGGCCGCGGAGGAGCCGCCGCCGGAGCCGCCGGGGGTGCGTTGCAGGTCCCAAGGGTTGCGGGTGGGCCCGTAGGCGGAGTTTTCCGTGGAGGATCCCATGGCGAACTCGTCCATGTTGGTTTTGCCCAGAATGGGGATGCCCGCTGCGCGCAGCTTGAGGGTGACGGTGGCATCGTAGGGGCTGCGGTACCCGGCGAGGATTTTCGAGCCGCAGGTGGTGGGGGCATCCGTGGTGGTGAACACGTCTTTGAGCGCCAGGGGCACCCCGGCGAGCGGGGAGGTGGGCTCGTCCCCGCTGGCCAGGGCCTCGTCCACGGCGGTGGCGGCGGCCATGGCCTCGTCGGAGCTGACGTGCAGGAAGGCGTTGATGGAACCGTTGGCTTCCGCGATGCGGTCCAGGTGGGCCCGGGTCACTTCCGCGGAACTGATCTCGCGGGAGTGGATCTTCTCCGCCAGCTCGGCCGCGCTCCAGGTGGTGAAGTTCGAATCCGTGCGCTCACCGACAGTCATGCGGTTCGGGGTGCTCATGGCAGTTGGGGTTCCTTACTCCTTGTGCGGGGGGAATTGGGTGCTGGTGGGGTGGACTAGTCGCCGAGAATCTGGGGCACCTGGAAGCGCTGCTGAGCTCGCTCGGGGGCCTGGTCCAGTGCCTGCTCGGCGGTCAGCGAGGGGATCACCACGTCCTCTCGCATGACGGACACGTCGCCGTCCACGTTTTGGGTGGGGTGGCTCAGGGGTTCCACGCTGGAGGTGTCCACCTCCCGAATGGCCGCCACGTGCTCCACAATCCCGTCGATTTGGGCTGCGTATTCGTTCAGCTCCTCCTCGCTGAGCTGCAGGCGGGCCAGCCTGGCCAGGTGAGATACGTCGTCGCGGGAGATTTCAGACATGCGGTCTACTTTAGCCAGCTAGGACGCGGGCCGCGCGGGTGGGGCTGGAAGCTGTAGCGGGGGTGGCTCCTCTACTATGTGGGGCATGACCTTCCTGATGCGTGTGCGTATGCCCGATGCCCCCGGCACCCTCGGCTTGCTGGCCGCGGCGCTGGGCTCGGTGTACGGCGACATCCGGGGAGTGGACATCGTGGGCCACGACGTGGATGGCACGGTCGTGGACGATGTGGTGGTGGCCCTGCCCTCCGGCCATCTGCCGGACGCCCTCATCACCGCAGCGCAGGAGATTGAGGGCGTGTTCGTCGATTCGATCCGCCCCTTTTCCGGGACGGTGGACCGGCGCGGTCAGGTGCAGATGCTCTCGGAGGTGGCAACGCGGCGCCGGACCCGCGCGGAGGCACTGGACAAGATGATGACCGCCCTGCCGCAGACGATGACGGTGGGCTGGGCCATCGTGTTGGACTCGGACCCGGTAACGCACCGGATAGCGGCATCCTCGGCCGCACCGGCGGATAACGGCAAAACCTTTGACTTCCCCTTAGCTACGGAAGCCCGCACCCTGCACCCCGACAACGATGCGTGGATCCCTGCGTCCTGGACAGTGTTGGATTCTGCCCTAGCCGCAACCCCGGTGGCGGGAACCTCTTTGCTATTGGTGGTGGGCCGTCCGGGCGGGCCAGACTTCCTGCTCAGCGAGGTGGAACATCTTCGCCAAATGGGCACGATAGTGGGGGCTTTCTTCGCCTAGGCCAACGTAATCGACCCTGGGCGGCTAGCATCTGCAATCATGCACACTGGGGTGGAGACGTTAGTGCAGATGCCCAGTCACATTTCGCTCATCGACGGCTGGTTTCCCACCTCCGTCCAAATCGCCGTCTTGCTCACCGCCGTTTTAGCCTTCTGGCGTAGGGGGCGGCGTTGGTGGCGGGTGTGCTTGCCCTTGGCCGCGGGTGTGGGTGGTCTAGTGGCGTTGGGGTTGCGCTTCTATTCCATCTCCCAGGGGATGAGCGCCGCTCCTCTGCCGTGGATCCTGTGGGTCTGGTGCGGCCTAGGTGCCGCGGCAGTGGTGGTCGGCGCCGTGGGGTGGACCTACGGCAGGCATTGGCAGCAGGTCTCGGCGGTGGCCTGCGTTTTGCTCTCACTTTTGGCCGCGGCGCACGTTCTCAACCAGTGGACCGGGTACGTCAGCACAGCCCGCCAGGCCTACGAAACAGCAGTGGACGCTCCGCTGCCCGGGGAGGTTCCTCTCTCTGCTTTGGAGGACATGCACAGGGATCCCCCGCGTAGCGGCGTTTTGGTGCGGGTAAACGCGCCGTCGGTGGCGTCTGGAATGAAACACCGTCCGGAAGTGGTGTATCTTCCCCCGGCCTGGTTCGCCGGGCCCCACCCGCCACAATTGCCAGTGCTCGTGCTCATCGGCGGGGCCTTCAACACCCCGGCGGATTGGGTGCGTTCGGGGCACGCCGATGTGGTCGCGGATCGCTATGCCGCAGCGCACGATGGTTTCGCGCCGGTGCTGGTCCTGGCGGATGTCTCCGGTTCCATGGGGACGGACACGGAGTGCGTGGATGGCCCCCGGGGCAACAGCGCGACGTACGCCACCCAGGACTTACCGCAGTATATTCAGGCCACCTTCGGCACCTACCCGGGTTCCTCCGGCTGGGGTATCGCGGGATGGTCCATGGGCGGGACCTGCGCCATCACGCTTACCACGGCACACCCGGAGGTGTACTCCACCTTCCTGGACATCGCCGGGGATCTAGCGCCCAACGCGGGCAACGAGCGGGAGACGCTAGCGCGATTGTTTGCCGGGGATGTCGCCGCCCGGGACCGTTACGACCCGGCCACGGCGATGCGCACCCACAGCCCCCTGGATTACGCGGGCGTGACGGGCCGTTTTGTGGAAGGTAAGCCTGTGGGCGGCACGGAGGGGTTGGCGGAGCTGACGCAGGAGCAGGCACAGCGCTCCCAGGCCCCCGGAGAGGTGCTGTGCCCCCAGGCTCGGGCGGCAGGGATCGACTGCGATGTCGTCACCACCGATCTGCCGCACCAGTGGGGCCTGGCGGAGGCACAGTTCGAGGAGCAGTTCGGGTGGCTATCGAACCGTCTGTTCGCGAACCTGTCCTAACCGTGACGGCACTGCGGCTAGTTACTAGCAAGGAAGAATTCGTAGGCCGGGCTATGGGTCACCTCAGTGACGGGGTAGCCCAGCTCGGTAACGTGGCTTTGGAATTCCTGGTCCCCCGCCACTCCTTCGAAGGCCGCGAGAATGCGGCCGTAGTCCATGCCGAAGCTGCGGTAGTGAAAAGCGGTGACATTCCAGCGGGTGCCCAGGACCTCCAAAAATCTCTGAAGGGCCCCGGGTTGTTCAGGAAACTCGAAAGCGAACACGGATTCGTTGACGCGGGCGGGGGGTTGCCCGCCGACCATGTAACGGACGTGTTCCTTCGCTATCTCGTCATCGGAGAGGTCCACCACACCGTATCCGGCGTTACTGAGGTCTGCGTGAATGGCCGTCCGTTCGGAGCGACCTTCTTTGAGCTGCACGCCGACGAAGATCTTGGCGGCGTGGCCATCGGCGCGGTCGCCAACTCGGTAGTTGAATTCGGTGACGGCGCGGCGGCCAAGAACGTTGCTGAAGTGGAGGAACGCGCCCTTGGCCTCGGGGATGGTGACGCCGAAGATCGCCTCACTGCCCTCGCCGAGCTCGGCACGTTCGGAAACGTAGCGCAGAGTGTGGAAATTAACGTTCGCACCGGAGAGGATGTGAACGAGGGTTTCCCCTTCCAGCTCATGCTCAGCGGCGTAGCGCTTGAGTCCGGCGAGGGATACGGCTCCTGCGGGCTCGGCGATGGCGCGCGTGTCATCGAAGATGTCCTTCATCGCTGCGGAAATTTCGTCGGAGCTGACGGTGATGACGGCGTCGAGGTTGTCCCGGCAGAGGCGGAACGTTTCGGAGCCGATGGTCTTTACGGCTACGCCCTCGGCGAAAAGACTGACACGCGGAAGGTCAACAGGCTTCCCGGCTTCGAGCGCAGCGGTCAGGCAGGCGGACTCTTCCGGTTCTACGCCGATAACTTGAATGTCTGGGTTAATCTGTTTGATCAGAACGCTCGTGCCCGCTGCAATGCCCCCGCCTCCTACGGGCACGAACACGCGGTCCACATTGGGATTGTCTTTGATGATCTCAAGCCCGATGGTGCCTTGGCCCGCAATGATGGCCGGATCGTCGAAGGGAGGCACCCAAATCATGCCGTGTTCTTCGGCAAGCTGCTGGGCATGTCCCTTGGCCTCATCGAAGTTGTTCCCGTAGAGCAGAACATCACCACCGAAACCCTCGACAGCGGCGATCTTGATCGCAGGGGTGATACGGGGCATCACGATGATGGTTCTGATGCCCAGTTCGGTACCGGAAAGGGCTACACCTTGGGCGTGGTTGCCGGCTGAGGCTGTGATGACGCCCGCGGCCCGTTCGGCTTCGTTGAGCTGTGCCATGCGGTTGAATGCGCCGCGGATCTTGAAGCTGTGCACGGGCTGCAGGTCCTCACGCTTGGCGAGAATGCTGTTGCCCAAGCGGGTTCCTAGGACTGGCATGGTTTCTAGCGGAGTGTGCTTGGCCACCCGGTAGATAGGGGATGCGACGATGTTGCGCAGGTAGTGGTCCCCGGTGCTGGGGTTCGGGGCGCTAGAGGAAGTCGCAGGGGTTTCGGCGGGCATAGGCGCCCATTATAGGAGGCACGGTACCCGCCTGGAACCTAGCGGGAGTCCGGCTTGCTGGCCCACCGGCCTTGGTACTCGTCCAGGTTGACCTGGGGGGTGGGCTGAAGATTGTCGGTGGCTGGGTTCTCCACGGAGGGGTACTTGAGGTCCACTCGGGAATCGTCGTCGGCGGCCGCGTAGGGGTCCTTGCCATCGAGCACGCGGTGGACTTGGTCGGTGTCGATTGTGCCGGTCCATTTGCCGACAAGGAGGGTGGCTACAGAGTTACCAGCGAAGTTCGTAAGCGCTCGGGCCTCGGACATGAACCGGTCGATGCCAGCGATGATATCCACACCATTGACAAGTTCTGGCCGGTGGGATTGTAGCCCGGCGGTGAGGGTCGCGATGCCCGCCCCAGAGACACCGGCGGCACCCTTTGAGGCGATGATCATGAACAGCAGCAGGCCCACCTGTTGGGGAATGGACATGGGTTTTTGCATCGCATCCGAGACGAAGATGGCACCCATCGTCAGGTAAATTGCGGTGCCGTCCAAGTTGAAGGAGTAGCCGGTGGGTACGACAATGCCGACGGTCGCCCGGTCCACTCCCAAGTGTTCCATTTTTCGGATGAGGTTGGGCAGAGCTGATTCGGAGGAGGAAGTGGCGAAGATCAGCAGGAATTCAGATCCGAGATATTTGACGAGCTTGAAGATGTTGAAGCCACCGAAAACCCGGAGGATGGTGCCAAGGACCACAAAGATGAAGATGATACAGGTCGCGTAGAAGGCCAACATGAGCTCGCCAAGTTGCCACACGGCCTCGATTCCGGAGCCACCGACCACACCCGCGATGGCGCCAAAGGCGCCGATGGGGGCCAGCCAGAGAATCCACGTGAGGATTTTGAACACGAGCTTTTGCAGGGCGGCAACGAAACCGAGGATGGGCTCCCCCGCGGGACCGAGAGATTGGGTGGCGAAACCGACGAGGAGGGCGACAAAGAGGGTTTGCAAGACCTGTTCGCCGGTAAGTGCGGCGAAGAACGTAGTGGGTACCACTGTGTGGAAGAAACCGAGGAAGCCGGTTCCGTGGTCGGCGGCTTCGCTGGCTTTGCGGGCAGCGTCCCCGGTGGCGGCGATGTTGAGTCCATCGCCGGGTTCGATGAAGTTTCCAACAAGTAAGCCGATGGCCAGCGCGAAGGTGGACATGGTGAGGAAATAGGCCAAAGCCATACCGCCGGCTTTGCCCACGGAAGATGCGGCGCGCACAGATCCGATGCCCAGCACGATGGTGCAGAAGATCACCGGAGCAATGACCATGGTGATGAGGCCCACGTAAGCCTTGCCCAGGTCGCTGAACCCCTGCGCAATGTTGGGGGCTACGAGACCGAAGATGATGCCCGCTATGACGGCGACGATGACCGCTATATACAGAAAGTGGGTGTTGTCTTTGTGGGGTTTTTTCGCAGGAGCGATTTTCGGCGATGCCGCGTAGCTTGCGTTTGCCATGGTCGGGGCCTCCGTTGCAGAGAGGGTCGTGAGGCCGCTGGACGCGACCGAGCTTTTCTCAGCCGATGATTAAGGATTTACCATCGGATACTTAAGTTTGCTGCCGAATCGACGTAAGTGCAATCCGCCGGTATTCCCGCCCTCATCTGAGGGGATCCTCCCCGCATGCCCTCTCCTGCAGGTCACCCTCGTGGCCCTCCTCGTCTTACTCCCACCCCCTACTTGTCCCGCAGCGGCCAGTAATCATCCACGTCCACATCCCGCCCCTGCCGCTTGAACCACTCCTGCAGCCCAGTCTGTTCCTCGTAGTGCCACGTCGCCTGCGCCAGCATGAGTTCGTCGGCGCTCATCTGCGTCACCTGCGGGTTCTCCCGGGCCAGCTTCCACGCCACCCGCGCGGCTGCCACCGCATCCGCCGTCGCCTCGTGCGCATTGGCCAGTTCCACCCCGTAGTGCTCGCACACGCTGCCCAGGGTCCGCTTCCCCCGCCGCTTGCTGTAGTGGCGGTCCAGCACATACGGATCCACCACCAGCCCATCAACGGTGAAGCTCGGCTCCAGCGCGCGCAGCACCGTCAGGTCGTACGCCGCGTTGTACACGATCAGCGTCGCCCCCTGCGCCCAGGCTTCCCGAATCTTCTGGATCGTCGTGGCCAGCACTTCGTCATGCGGTTGTCCGTGTTCCCTGGCGTGTTCGGTGCTGATCCCGTGGACTTTGGTTGCTTCTTCTGGGATCTCGACGCCAGGATCCGCCAGCAACTCACAATCGTCACGACTGCGACCTTTGATCGTCACCAGCGCGCTGGTGACGATCCTGGCTTGCAGGGGGTCCTTGCCAGTCGTCTCCAGGTCGAAGCTCAACATGTGGCCGGGGTCGAAGCGGGACGGGCCGGGTTCACCGTGTGTGGGCTGCATGCCCCACACTTTATTAGCGACCCGAGACATCACGATTAGCAGGACAGCGTCCGCGCACTCATTACACTCGACGGGGTGACTACGGAACAGACCGCGGACCAGGATCAGCTCGCCCAGCGGTGGCGGGAACTCGCCGATGCGGTACAGCACCACCGGCAGCAGTATTACTACGCCTCGCCGGAGATCTCGGACGCGGAGTTCGACCAGCTTTTGTCCCAACTGCAGGAGTTCGAGGCCCAGCACCCGGAGGCCGTGACGGGCCCTAGCCCCACCCAGGAGGTTTCCCCGGCCCCGCCGGAATCCTCCCCGTTCCGCAATGTGGATCACCTGCGCCCGATGCTGAGCTTGGACAACGTGTTCGGTACCGAGCACATGTCCGCCTGGCTAGAGCGCACCCCCGCCGAGACCTACCTCACGGAACTCAAGATCGACGGCGCGTCCATCAACCTGCTCTACCGCAATGGTGAGCTGGAGCTCGCGCTCACCCGCGGGGACGGCACGACGGGGGAAGATATCACCCACAACGCCCGCACCATGAAGGACATCCCCACCACGCTCACGGCCACGGAAAAGTTCCCCGTCCCGGATCTGGTGGAGGTGCGTGGGGAGGTCTTCATCTCCGTGGAGGACTTCGCCGCGATGAACGCCCAGCGCCAGGCGGAGGGCCTCAAGCTGTTCGCCAATCCCCGCAACGCCGCCGCCGGCGCGATGCGCCAGAAGAACGCCGAGGACACGGCCAAGCGCCCCCTGCGCCTGATCTGCCACGGCATCGGCGCCCGCGAGGGCTTCAGCCCCGCCTCCCAGCACGAGGCCTACGAGGCCCTCACCGCGTGGGGCCTGCCGGTCAGCCCGTACACCAAGCAGCTCCACACGGCCGCGGAGGTCCTCGAGCAGGTCACGTACTGGGCGGATCATCGCCACGATGCCACCCATGAGATGGACGGCCTGGTCATCAAGGTGGACGACCTGGAACAGCAACTGCGCCTAGGCACCACCAGCCGCGCCCCCCGCTGGGCCATCGCGTACAAGTACCCGCCGGAGGAGGCCATGACCCGGCTGAAGTCCATCCGCGTGGGCATCGGGCGCACGGGCCGGGCCACGCCGTATGCGGTGATGGAGCCAAAGTTCGTGGCCGGCTCCACGGTGACGATGGCCACCCTGCACAATCCCACGGAGGCCCATCGCAAGGGCGTGTGCCTGGGCGATCAGATCATGATCCGCAAGGCCGGGGAGGTTATCCCCGAGGTTTTAGGCCCGGTGGAGGATGCCCGCACTGGCGCGGAGTGGGAGTTCATTTTCCCCTCCCTGTGCCCGGAATGCGGTACTCCCCTTTCGCCCACTAAGGCCGGCGATGCCGATTGGCGCTGCCCGAATACGCGTTTTTGCCCGGGG
Organism: Corynebacterium heidelbergense; assembly: GCF_028609845.1. NCBI lineage: Bacteria > Bacillati > Actinomycetota > Actinomycetes > Mycobacteriales > Corynebacteriaceae > Corynebacterium > Corynebacterium heidelbergense. Next base: position 1,487,965 of record NZ_CP063191.1, read on the forward strand.
CAGTTGCATACTCGCCTGACGTACCTGGCTGGTCGTGGCGCGTTTGATATTGATGCCCTGGGTGAAAAAGCGGCTTATGATCTCATGGCTTCTGGCGTCCTACAGGATGAAGCAGGGCTTTTCGACCTGGACGAGCAAGCCCTCCTGCGCACCAAGGCATACACGGCCAATACAACAGCGGCTCAGCGCAAAGAGGATCCGGATACCCTGCTGCGCCTGAATAAGGCGGGTGAGACGCTATTGGAAAAGCTGCAGAGTGCCAAGGAAGTGGACCTGTGGCGAATTATTGTGGCGCTTTCTATCCGGCATGTCGGCCCGACGGCGGCCAAGGCACTCGCTAAGCATTACCACTCCATTCCGGCGATTGCGGAGGCCGATGTGGAGACCATGTCCCACATCGATGGCGTGGGCCCCATCATCGCTGAGTCGGTAAAAGACTGGTTCGAGGTCGATTGGCATCGGGAGATTGTGGCGGCATGGCAGAAGGCCGGTGTTCGGATGGTTGAGGACGCCACCAACCAAGCGCAGGAAGACGCCGCCGGCCCCATCGACCCGGAGGTCCTCGCGGGCCTGACGATCGTGGTCACCGGCGGCTTGGAGAACTTCGATCGCGCGGGCGTGAAGGAGGCCATCGAGGAGCGCGGGGGGAAGGCCGCCTCCAGTGTGTCTAAGAAGACGGACTACCTGGTGGCCGGGGAGAAGGCGGGGAGCAAGCTGACCAAGGCGGAGCAGTTGGGCACGCCGATTCTCAACGAGGCACAGTTCCTGGAGCTGTTGCGCACGGGGAGCGTTGGGGACTCTGCGGGGGGCACCAACGAGGGGGCGGCGGGAGAAACCACCAACGAGGGGGAAGAGTGATCGCGGCAACGAAGGAGGAGAACCTCGGCAAACTGGCCCCCGGCGTGACGGTAAGGGTTCGCGACGAGCTGTGGCTGGTAACGAACATGGCCCGCACACCGGACGGGTTTCGGCTGCGGGTGCGCGGCGTCTCCGATTATGTGCGGGACACCACCTCCACCTTCTTCACCGCGCTCGACGAGGTCACGCCGAACGACCCGGCGGACATGACCGCCGTCGCGGACAACTCCCCGAGCTTCCGGCACTCCAAGCTGTGGCTGGAGTCCACCTTGCGCCAGACCCCGGTGCCGCTGCACCAGCAGGAGCCGGAGGTGGCCACCCGCATGCTCGCGGACCCGTTAGACTATCAGCTCGCGGCGGTGCGCAAGGCCCTGGACCCCTCCCGCGCGCAACCACGGCTGCTGCTCGCGGATGCGGTGGGCCTGGGCAAAACGTTGGAGATCGGGATGATCGCCGCGGAGCTCATCCGCCGGGGCCGGGGCGATCGGATTCTCGTGGTCACGCCGAAGCATGTGCTGGAGCAATTTCAGCAGGAGATGTGGACGCGTTTTGCCATCCCCCTCGTGCGGCTCGATTCCCAGGGTATTCAGCGCGTTCGCCAGAAACTCCCGGCGAGCAAGAACCCGTTTACTTATTTCCCACGCGTCATTGTGTCCATGGACACCCTGAAATCCGCGAAGTATCAAGCCCAGTTGGAAAAAGTGAGCTGGGATATCGTTGTGGTCGACGAGATCCATAACGCCACGAATGTGGGAACCCAGAATAACCAACTGATCCGCACCTTGGCGCCCCGGACGGACGCTCTTATTCTGGCTTCGGCCACCCCACACAACGGCAACCCGGATTCCTTCAAGGAGGTTCTTCGCCTCCTCGATCCGCTGTCGGTATTCCCCAATGGGCAGATCGATGCGCAGGCCGCCCAACAGTTGATTATTCGGCGCCACCGGAACTCGCCGGAGGTTGCCAGTGTGGTGGGCAGTAAGTGGGCGGTACGGGAGGAGCCGAGAAACATTTTGGTCTCGGCGTCCACAGAGGAAGATGCGGTGGCCGCCGAACTGGCCGAGACATGGCTAGCGGCGCCGAGCAACGGGAGCCACCTCTTCCCCTGGACGTTGGTCAAGGCCTTTCTATCCTCCCCGTGTGCCCTGGAAAAGACGATTGAAACCCGCCTAAAGACTCTGGAAACTACCGATGCGCAGCGGTGTATTCCGGACGAGGAAGCCGCGCTGAGGCGTTTGCAGGCCCTCAACGCCGCCGTGGGGGTGGAGGACTCGAACAAGTACGCCCAGCTCGTGAACTACCTCAAGGACGAGGTTGGGATCGCAAAGAACTCGCCGCACCGGGCGGTCGTGTTCTCCGAACGCGTGCCCACCCTGGACTACCTCGAGGAGAACCTCCCGAAGCACCTTGAGCTGCCAGATGATGCGGTGAAAGTCATGCACGGCGGGATGTCCGATCAGGAGCAGATGAATCTAATCGACGAGTTCAAGCGCACCGATACTCCGCTGCGGGTACTCGTGACGGGCGATGTGGCCTCGGAGGGGGTGAACCTCCACGCGCAGTGCCACGATCTGGTGCACTATGACATTCCGTGGTCGCTGATCCGTATCCAGCAGCGCAACGGCCGCATCGACCGCTACGGCCAGCAACATCCGCCCAGAATCGCCACTCTGCTGCTGGATCCGCAGGTGGGTATCGGCGAAACGCACGTGCTGACCAAGCTCGTCGACCGCGAACACGCGGCCCACGAGCTTTTAGGCGATGCGGCCAGCCTCATGGGCAAGCACTCTGTGACGGGCGAGGAGGAACAGATCCGCGAGGTGCTGCGCGGCGCTCGGGACCTGGACTCCACGGTGCGCACGCCCGAGGAGATCATCGAGGCAGGTCGCGAGATGGTTCGCCAGGCCGCCAAACAGGCCGGCGAGCAGGGCGTGCCGGAGCAGGATGCCGACGCGCCCGATCAGGCGGAGACTGGCTCGGCCGTCGCCGGGCTGGATATGGCGGAGCTGCTGGCTCTCGCCCTCGGCGAGGCGGAACCCGGCACCGATGCGACCACGGCCCCTGCCGGCGCCACCCCCCAGGTCGCTGCCCAAGTCTCCCCCGCCCTGTCCGCGCCCAGCCTGTACACGGAAGAAAAGCTCTACCTCGTCGACGCGCTGTCCGAGGCCTTTCACGATGTTCCCGCCGAATCCCCCGCCCGCGGCGGCGTGGGCCTCCAGTTGCACGAGAACAACATCGCGGAGCTCACTCCCCCGGCGGACCTGCAGCGTCGCTTCGACCTGCTGCCGCAGGACTACGTGGACTATCGCCACGTCAAGGAGCGGCTGATGCTGGCGACCTCCACGATCCGGGGCGAAGCCCAGCTCGAGGCAGCCCGCGAGGGCGATTCCCAGAAGTCCTGGCCTAAAGCACACTTCCTAGGCCCCCTCCACCCCGTGACGGACTGGGCCGCGGACCGGGCGCTATCCTCCATGAGCCGCGACGAAATCCCCGCGTTCCTGGGGGATGTGGACGAACTCACCGTTCTTTTCATGGCCACGCTCACCAGCTCCCGCGGGCAGGTGATCACCCGGGCCTTCCTCTCCGCCACCGCCGTCCCCACGGCATTCGCCGCGCTGGCCGAGGAATTGGACCCGAGCATCAGCCCGCTGGCGGATCCCATTGCCTGGCTCAAGCGGATCGGCCTGACCCAGAACGCCATCTCCCCCGGCAACCTCCACGTTCCCGCCGAGGCCAACGATCTCATCCGGTCCGCCCTCCCGGCCGTGGAGGCGCACATGGACTGGGTCCGCCAGGAAGCCGCGACGGCCGCCGCCGAGCGGGCGGAAAGCTACGGCCGCCGCGCCGACCTGTGGGAGCAGAACGCCACCCGCGCGACCAGTACCCTGTCCCGTTCCCGCGCGGTGGTGCGTAAGCAGCGCGAGATCCTGGCATCCAACCGACCACATCGCAGCCTGATCCGGCCGCTCGCGGTGATCATCCCCCGCCACGCCGAGAACCCGACTACCTGAGAGACCCCCGCATGGCTTCCTTTGACTCGATCGTCAACGTTGACGAGTGGATCAGCGACTACTACCTGACCAACGATGAAACCAAGGGCGAATCCTTCGGCAAGCGCGCGGATTCGACGGTTAAGCTGTGGCGCGCGCAGGATAAGGAGTCCGGGCACGCGACCTCCCCCTGGGCCCGGTTGACGGCGAATCGGGAGCGGTTGCAGACCACGTTGTCCACGATCAGCCCAGTGGACGCGCCGGAGACGGTGACGGCCGCCGCGGAGGCCATTGAAACCGCGTTCAGCTACCCCGCCCCGGCCCCCGTGCGGCTCACCCGCGCCGGTCACCCGCTGGATCTCACTGCGGGGTTTCAGCATCAGGCCCTGGTCCTGCGCGTCTCCCCGATCACCGGCATCGAGGAACTACCGGAGGCCACCGCCCTAGATCCGGTCACGCTCGCGGACAAGCCCTTTGCTGCCCCGGCCACCAAGTTGGTCACTCAGCTTTTCCTGGCAGATGAGGCCCCGGCCTTTATCGTCGTCATTGCGGGGTCCTGGGTGATCCTGGCGGAGCGGGAATCCTGGCCGCTGGGCCGCTACCTGGGGGTGGATGTGGCCCTGGCCGCCGAGCGCAACGATACCCGCGCCCGCGGGGAGTTACAGCAGGTCACGGCGGCCCTGGCCTGGGAGAACATCAGCCAGTCCGCCGATGGCACCACGTGGTGGGCGGACACGATTGCGCAGTCCCGCGAGCATGCGGTGAAGGTCTCTGAGGATCTGCGCCAGGCGATTAAGGAGTCCATCGAGATCATCGGCAATGATGTGTTGGACCGCTACCGCAGCGCGGGCAAGGATATCGCTTCCATCGATGGCAATGAGCTGGCCAAGCAATCCCTGCGCTACTTATACCGCATTCTTTTCCTGTTGTTCGCGGAGGCTTCCCCGGAACTGGATATTCTTCCGGTGGGGGTGCCGGAGTACGACGATGGCTATGGCCTGTCTCATCTACGGGATCAGATTTTGTTTGAGCCCCCGACGGATCGCGCCGCCAATGGCACGTATTTGTTTGAGAGCCTGGATCTGTTGTTCCGTCTGGTCAATGAGGGCCATGATCCGGGGGTCGATGGTTTTGTAGATGAGGACGCCACCAGCCGCGAAGAGGGCTTGACCTTCCGCAATCTCTCGGCGGACCTGTTCCAGCACAGGGCCACCGCCTATATCGACGAGGTGCGCCTGTCGAACAGGGCGCTCCACCAGGTGTTGCAGAATCTGCTGCTCACCCGGGAGGCCAAGGGTAAGGAACGCGGCTATGTGTCCTACGCATCGCTGGGCGTGACGCAACTGGGCCAGGTGTATGAGGGCCTGATGTCTTTCACTGGCTACATTGCCGACCAGGAATTGGTGGAGGTCGCGCCCCACGGGGATCCCTCGAAGGGTTCCTGGGTTATTCCACCTGAACGAGCTGAAGATCTGCCCGACGATAGTTACGTGTTGGAGGTCGTGGGCGACGGTTATTCCGGCACGATGACCCGCAAGCGGCGCTATCCCAAGGGTTCGTTTGTCTACCGGCAATCCTCCAGGGATCGGGAGCGATCTGCCTCCTTCTATTCCCCGCCGGTGATTACGGAATTTACCGTTGGGCAGGCATTGGAGGAGCTTCGGGGTTCTGGACGGATTAGCGAGGCGGACGACATCCTGGGGTTGAGCATCTGCGAGCCCGCAATGGGTTCCGGGGCCTTCGCCGTGGAAGCGGTGAACCAGCTCGCGGAGCTGTACCTGGAGCTGAAACAGCAGGAGCTGGACCAGCAGGTTCCAGCGGAGGACCTTACCCAGGAGCTGCAGCGGGTGAAGGCATATATCGCCCTGCACCAGGTGTACGGCGTGGACTTAAACCAAACGGCAGTGGAGCTGGCCGAGATCTCCCTGTGGCTCAACACCATGACCGCCGAGCTGAAAGCCCCGTGGTTCGGCTTGCACCTGCGCCACGGCAATTCGCTGATCGGTGCCACGCGCTCAACGGTGCACTCGAAGGACCTACAGACCAAGAAGTATCTGCAGGAGGCCCCACGCCACCACAGCGTGCGCACGGTGGCACAGAACATTCTGCCTGTTCAGCAGGATCCGGAGATGAAGGGCCGGGTCCACCACTTCCTGGTGCCTTCGCCAGGCTGGGGTGCAAGCAGCGATTCCAAAGAATTAAAGGACATGGCCGCGGATGACGTGAAGGCCATGAAGGACTGGCGTAGATCCATCCAGCAACGGTTCGGCCCTAAACAGGCAACCGCGCTGGAAGCACTCTCCCAACGCGTGGAGGTGCTATGGCGGTTTGCGCTGGTGCGCCAGCAGATAGCGGAACGGCAGATCCGCCGCGGGGTGCAAGTATGGGGCCAGCCACCGGCAAGGGAGAAAGGCGCGGTTGCTCGCAAGGACATTGAAGAAGCGCTGTTCGTGGACCTCAACGGCTCTTACCAGCGCCTTCGGTTGGTCATGAATGCTTGGAACGCCCTGTGGTTCTGGCCGCTGAGCGAGGTTGCGTCGCTACCCAGCCAGGAGGAGTGGCTCGCAATGCTTGAGCATGCCCTAGGGAAAGCCAACGAGACCTTCACATCCGGCACGCGGCAGGCGGAGGGCTTTGGCTTCGGCATGGAATGGGAGGACCTGGACTACATCGAAAGCATCGAGTTCGAGGCCTCCGGTGCCTTGAAGCACAACGAGCTCCTCCAGGCCCACCCGTGGCTGCGCATTGCGGAGCGGGTGAGCGAGGAGCAGGCTTTCTTCCACTGGGACCTGGACTTCGCCCCAGTGATGGCGAAGGGCGGGTTCGACTTTCAGGTGGGAAACCCCCCATGGGTGCGGCCGCGAACGGACGTCGACGCGCTGCTGTCCGAACACGATCCTTGGTTCAAGCTTGCCCACAAGCCGACGCAGGCTGCCAAAAAAGCGCGTCGCTCGGCGCTGTCTGCACACCCCGCTGTGCTCGAGACGCTCTCGCGCGGGCTGGGCGAGACGGGCGTAACGGCCGAAGTTTTGGGCGATGCCACCAGGTACCCCCACCTTGTCGGCCAGCAGCCGGACCTCTACCGGGCCTTCATGGAACGGACGTGGATGAACGCGAGCGATAGCGGTGTGATCTCACTGATCCACCCGGAGTCGCACTTCACGGAGAAAAAAGCAGCGCCTCTTCGCGCGGGTACATACCGACGCCTTCGGCGGCATTGGCAGTTTGTGAACGAGCTATCTCTGTTCGATGTAGATCACCACGTTGCATACGGCGTCCATGTCTACTCGACAGCACGGGAAGAACCTGCTTTCCTCTCCGCAGCTTCTCTTTACCACCCACGAGTAGCTTTAGACTCTCTGCATCATGACGGGACTGGAACCCCTCCAGGCTTCAAGGACGACAATTACAACTGGGACCTGCGCCCGCACCGTGACCGCATTGCCACGGTCGACCGGGAAACGCTGGAAGTATGGAAGTCGATCCTGGAGAGCCCGGACACCCCCCTGCTGCAGACCCGAACTGTGTACACCGTGAACACCGAGGCGGCCGCCGTCTTGGAGAAACTCGCTGCGGCACCACGGATCAGAACTCTGGGGCTCCGGTTTTCCAATGGATGGCACGAATCGGGCGATAAGAAAAAGGGGTACTTCGACACCTCATGGCAGCACCCACAGTCCTGGTCGGACGTCATTCTGCAGGGGCCCCACCTGGGTGTATCCACGCCGATGATCAAGCAGCCGAACCCCACGATGAGGCACAACCAGGACTGGTCTGAGATTGATCTCGAAGGCATCCCGGAGGACTTCATCCCCGCCACGGCCTACCTGCCTAACCGAGGAAAAGACGATTACGACACCGCCTACGGCTACTGGGAGACAGCGGAGGGGCGAACCCCGGTTGCCAATCACTTCCGCGTTGCGTGGCGAAATATGGCGGCCACAACCGGATTTCGTACCGTCTACCCGGCGATAATCGCTCCCGGAACAAAGCATGTCCATACTGTGACGTCCGCTGGCCCGCTGAATTCGCTCCCGGCAGTAGCGGCTGCTTCGGTTGCTAGTGCTAGCCTTGCCGATTTTTTCTTTCGCTCTACGGGAATGGGCCACATTAGTGCGCCAGAGTTCACCAACCTTCCCCTCGGCACCGAGAACGCCCTCTGGCCCACCGCGGCCCGCAATTACCTCCGCCTCAACTGCCTCACCCGCGCCTACGCGCCCCTGTGGGAGCAGATCACCGGGGAACAGTGGACCCCCGAGACCCCGCTGCGCAACGCCCGGGAGCGCTGGCACGCCCAGAACGAGATAGACGCGATCGTGGCCCTCTCCCTCGGCGTGACCGCCGACGAGCTGTGCATGATCTACCGCACCCAATTCCCCGTCATGCGCCGCTACGACCAAGAAGACCTTTACGATGCCAATGGGCGAAAGGTGCCCAAGGCAATCGCTCGGGACCACACGAAGCTCGCCCCCGGCGAGGAACTCTCCGACCAGCAGCGCACCTGGACCCACCCCCAATCCGGCGTCACCTACACCTTCCACTACCCCTTCCAGCCACTGGACCGCGAAGCCGACCTGCGCGCAGCCTACGCGAGGTTCGCCAAGGAACTCTGAGATGTCCAACCTCATCCCCACCCATGCCAGCCAGCACGTCCTCAACGGCCTCAGCGAATACCTCGCGACCAGCTTCTCCCTGGCTGAACAATCCACTGCGAATAGCCTCAAGGCATTCCTCACGGACCCGGACACGGGCATGTTCCACGGCCCCTACGTGCGCACGCGCCTGCCCTACGAACCTGCCACCAACTGGGAAGGCTCCCTGCCCTGGCTGCCGGATAACTTCATCCCCTATAGGCACCAGGCAGAAGCGTTCCGGCGATTGGCGTCCCAAATAAACGGCCAACCCCGCACCCCACAGCCCACCCTTGTGGTCACCGGAACCGGATCGGGCAAAACGGAATCCTTCCTCTACCCCATCCTCAACCACTGCCTCAGCACCCCCGGCAACGGCATCAAGGCCCTCATCCTGTACCCCATGAACGCGCTGGCCAACGACCAAGCCGCGCGCCTGGCCGACCTCATCACAACCGACCCGCGTCTAAAGAACATCCGCGCGGGCCTGTACACCGGGGAGGCCACCAAAACACCGCGCCGCACCGTCACCGGGGACGGATTGATCACGGACCGGGAGACCATCCGCAAAGCCCCACCGGAAATCCTGCTGACGAACTACAAGATGCTGGACCAGTTGCTGCTGCGCGGCGCAGACCAGCCGCTGTGGGAAGCATCCGCAACCACACTGCAATACGTGGCTCTCGACGAATTCCACACCTACGACGGGGCCCAGGGCACCGATGTTGCTCTGTTGTTGCGGCGGATGGGGATGAAGCTGAAATCCCTGCAGCCGGCGGGTTTTCTTAACGACGCCGAGTCGGCGCGCCCCCTGGGCCGCATCACCCCCGTGGCCACCTCCGCCACGCTCGGCGATAACACCGGGGAGCCCGCGGAGATGCTTCGCTTCGCGCACACCATCTTCGGCGAGGAGCTATCGGCCGACGCTGTGGTGCGAGAGACCACGTTGAGCTACCCGCGGTGGCAAGAGATGATCACGGAATTCGTCGGCGGGGGTGCGGGCGCGGCGCCGACGAGGTCGGGTGTGCCGAGCGTGAGTGAGATCCAGGAGATCAACCGGAATATCGCTCGGCTGGCGGGTGATCGCGTGGGTGAATGGGCGGGTGAGTCGGCGGGTGACCGGGTGGGTGAGCAGACGGACTTTGCCGAGATCGTGCACCGGGAGTTCTGCGAGAGCGTCTTCAGGTGCGCTCACGACCTGAATTCGGCGGTGTTGGCGGCCGCCCACAGCGAGCTTTTCAGACGGATCTTGGAGCACACCACCCGACCGGTCGCGCTAATGGAACGGGCGGGTGATAGCACCCCGGACGTGGTCGGCGAAGCGGAAGAGGATGCGCTTACCCGGAACGTCTTCCCCACGGAGGATCTACGGCAGGTGGGCGACGGCGCCGGGGAATTCCTGGCCCACGCCCTGACCGAGCTGGCCTACCTGCGCGCCGAGTTCGGCAAACGCCACGGGTGGCACGGGAAGAAATTTCCCGGGGTGGAAACGCACCTGTGGGTCCGGGAGGTCTCCCGCATCGACCGCCGCGTGGAGCTGGATGCGACCGGTCCAGAGATGTTCCGCTGGTCCGACGATGGCGCCACCAGCGGCACCTGGCTGCCCGCCTGCTTCTGCCGCAACTGCGGGCGATCCGGGTGGATGGCCGCGGCCCAACCGGCCGACGAGTTTTTGGAGACCACCCCGCGCAAGATCCGCCGACTGGGGGTGAACCGGCCGACCTGCCGGCGCCCGCTCATCGATGCCAGCAGTGAAGCCAAGACTCAACACGCGCGCGGCAACGACGAGGGCACCGCCCTCCAATGGCTGAACCTGCCCAACGCCACGCTGAGCCCCACCACGCCCTCCGAAGGTGAGCTGGATACCGGCGGGATCGTCCCCGTCCTCACCTACGCGGGTGAGGACGCAGAAGCCCTCGCGGAGAAGGACGTTTGCCCCTCCTGCGGCGAGCCGGACGCCATCCGCTACCTCGGTTCCTCCGTAGCCACGCTGCTGTCGGTGGCCGTGTCCAACCTGTTTGGTATGGATGACCTGGCCAGTGACGAAAAGAAGTCCCTCGTCTTCGTCGATTCGGTTCAGGACGCCGCCCACCGGGCAGGCTTCATGCAGTCCCGCGCAAGGACCTTTGCTTTCCGTACCCGCACGGCCGCGGTGGTGACCGACCGCGGCGCTGGCACGGTAAGCCTGGCCGAGCTGCCGCAACTGCTGATCGACAGTGCCGATCGCAGCGCCGATAGGGACCGGGCCCGCTTCGAGCTGCTGCCGCCGTGGGTGACCGAAAACCCCGCATTCCGCCCCTTCTGGGACCCCACGGCCACCCCGCGGGCCAGGGCAGCATCGCAGCAGATGCTGCACGCCGTGCTGGCGCTGGACGTCGCCCTGGAGTTCGGCGATCGGGCGGACCTGGCCCGCTCCCTGGTGTCCACCGGGACGCTGTCGGTGGGCGTGGACGTGCCCACGGAAACGTTGCGGCGCGTGACGAGCCGAAGCGACATGCTGCCGCTGGGCGATTCCGAGCGGCTGGTCGCATGGGCCCGCGGCATTGTGGAATACATGCGCTTGACCGGCGGCGTGTACACCCCGTTACTCAAGGGGTACATCGAACATGACGGAAATACCTTCCTACTAAACCGTCGAGAATCCGGCCAACGGGGTATTCCGACTTTCCCGCTGGGCGGGGCGCCGCGATTCCCCCGCCAGGGGAAACCCCTATCCCGGGCAGGTCGGGAGGAGTCGACACTGCCGATTGCGTCGTCCCGGGGGTGGTTTGCCAGGTGGACGGCGAAACAACTGGGCATTTCCGTATCGGAGGCGGCACGGTGCTGCGGCGACCTGTTCGATCAGCTCGCTGAGGAAGGCGTTGTTCGGGCGCACAGCACCGCCAGCAATGCCACGATGTACTCCTTGGACCCCGCCACCATCCTGGTCGGGCCGGAGGCGGACCACCACATTCTGGAATGCTCCGTGTGCCACCGGAGATTCGGGGTGAATGCCGGCGGGCGGGAGATTTTGGCGGGAACGCCCTGCCACTCGATTGGGTGCGAGGGCAGTTTTCAGCCGGTGAAGAATGCGGACAACTATTACCGGCAGTTGTATAGCTCCCGCGATGTGCGCACCGTGATCAGCCGGGAGCACACCAGTTTGCTGCCCACCAAGGATCGACTGCGGGTGGAGGAGCAATTTAAGGCCAGCGGAGGGGATCAGGCGCCGGACGGCCCGAACGTTCTGGTGGCCACGCCCACCCTGGAGATGGGTATTGATATCGGCGACCTGTCCACGGTGATGCTGGCGAGCTTGCCAAATTCCGTCGCGTCCTATGTGCAGCGGGTGGGCCGGGCTGGGCGGCTTTCCGGTAACTCGCTGGTCATTGCCGTGATCCGCGGGCGCGGAAAGGCGCTGGCCCGCCTGGAGCGGCCGCTGGAGACGATTGCCGGAACGGTGCAGCCACCGGCGGCGTTTCTCTCCGCGCGGGAGATTCTGCAGCGGCAGTTCATCGCCTATCTGTTAGACACCATGGACCTGGAAGCCGCAGGTGTTCGCGGGCATAAGGCCACCAGCGTGTTCGACGGGTCGGGCGAGACCAGCGTGATTGATGCGCTGGTCGGCCGCATTAAAAACGGGATCGAGCGGCAGCTTGCGGAGTTTATTTCCTCCCTGGCGCTTCCCGCCGGAGCGCCGGTGATTGGGGAATTGCGCGAATGGGCGGACACAGAGCTCACGGCAGTACTGGAGCAGAAGCGGCAGGAATGGCTGGGTGGGCGCGCCCTGCTGCGGCAACGGCGCCAAGCCCTGTTGGAGGCCCGGGAAGAGCTGGTGCAACGGGAACGAACTGGCAGTGGTGATGATGAAACGATGGAGCGGCTACGGGCCACGAAATCGGCGCTAAAGTTCGTCCGCACGCAACTGGACGAGCAATACGATAACGAGCCGTGGATCTCGGCCCTGGAACGCTGCGGCCTGTTACCCAACTTCACCCTGCTGGACGATGCGGTGGAATTTCACGTGTCGGTTTCCCGATCTGGCACGGACGGTGAAGTGGAAACAACCACTCGCGAATACAGCCGCGGCATAGCGTCCGGGTTATTCGAGATGGCGCCGGGGGCGACCTTTTACGTGCAGGGAATTGCCGCGCGGGTGGATTCCGTGGAATTGGGCCCGAACAACGCAAACATTCAGCAGTGGCGCTTGTGCCCCCGGTGCTCCTACTCCCAGATCGAGCAGGTGGATAGCCAGGTTCGTAGTTGCCCGCGGTGCAACGATGCGGGTTTTGCCGATACCAGCCAGGTGCTCAATGTTGTGGAAATGTCCAAGGTTTATGCGTCAGTGGATTATGCCCGCTCTGCGATTACGGACGCCACCGACGACCGCGCGTCCCAACGCTTCGAGCGCACGGTGTCCATGATCGTCCCGCCCGGAGGGTATGGGCGGGGTTGGTACCTGGAGAACACCGGCTTTGGCGTGCAGTATTTGCCGAAAGTGGAGCTGCGGTGGCTCAATTTGGGCCGGCCCGTCGGCGGTGGGCGGCACACCCTGTGCGGTGAGGAGATCGAGGCCCCGCAGTTCCGCATGTGTCGGCAATGTGGTCACCTGGATTCGCGGGCCGGGAAAAACGACTGGCGGGACCATAAGCCCTGGTGCCCGAAGCGGCGGCGCGGCGAGGAGGAGGACGCGATTCTGCTGGCCCTGGGGCGCAGGATGAGCACCCAGGGCGTGTTGATGCACCTGCCCCCGGAGATCGCGGCGGCGGACAACAATGCCATGCCGAGCCTCATCGCGGCTTTGCGAATGGGGTTCAAGCTGGCGCTCGGCGGCAACCCGAACCACCTGGACGTCACCAGCGTGTTTGATAGCAGCGCGAAGGGGGTGAGCCAGAAGCTCCTGTTGCACGATTCGATTCCTGGCGGGACCGGATATCTGGAGCAATTCCAATCCCCGTTAGACATCCGGGTGCTGCTGATGAAGGTCTACGAGCAATTGGTGAACTGCGGCTGCCGGAACGACCAGCGGGCGGCCTGCCCCGATTGCCTGCTGCCGTACACCTACGAGGGCGAAGCCGACAAGACTTCCCGGGAGACAGCCCTGGGTGCGCTGACCAAGATCCTGCTGGACGAACCGCACCCGGAGGGCGGAGCTGCGGTGGATGTCGGCGACAGCGCGGACCTCGGCTTGTGGACGAACAAGATCACCGAGGAGGAGCCGGAGGCCAGCGCCCGTTCCAAGCTGGAGAGCCGCTTTTTGGAACAGCTCCGTGCGGACCTCAAGCATTGGGAGGCCACGGTGGTGGAAAAGACCGTGGGCAACAATGCTCGTTGGACCATCACTTTCCCTAAGTCCAAGATCCAGTGGGTGATGGAGGAGCAAAAAGACTTCGGTTTTACCCGGCCGGATTTTTACTTCTCCACAAGCGGCGCCGCCGTGGACGACATTGCGCTCTACCTCGACGGCGCGGAGTTCCACGCCAGCGCGACGCACTACTCCGTGGCGGAGGACATGACCAAGCGCCGACGGTTGGCCCGGCGTAGCATCCTGCCGTGGTCCATGACCATGCATGATCTGGATCTGCGTTACAACGCGGCACAGGGCATCTTCGCCGACACGCCGCCGTGGTTCGTCTCGGGGATCCGGGCGCACCTCAACACCGTTCTTTCGCTGCAGGATGATGTGCATAGCCTGCTGCTCCAGGATCCAATGACGCAGTTGCTGGAAATCCTGCGGGAACCGCTGAAGCCGTGGAAGAACCTGGGAGCCGCTGCCGTGGCTCACGCCCAGATCTCCACCGACTTGAACGCACGCGCCACGCAGCAGCCCCGTCCTGGCGGCGAGCCCCGTTTCCGCACCGGTACGCTATCGCCCCGGATCGACTTCATCAACAGGGGCCAGCACTCCCACCTCTCACTCATCGTCGTTGATCGGGAGCCTGACCAAGCGGAGTGGAACCGTTTCCTCACCCTCGGCAACCTGGTCTTTCTTGCGGACTTGGACTCGGATATCGATGTCCTGGATATCCCGGAACCGCAGTTGGTCGGGGCGGCCGCGGGCCAAGCGGCTACGGACAACACAGCCGCGGATGAGGCGGCCTCCAGCTCGGCGACGCGACCGACACCGGCTGCGGGTTCACCGACACCTGCTTTCGATGCACAGGTGCCCGAAGCACCGGACGCGAACAAGCCCGTCTTGTCTCCGGCCTGGCATTCTGCGGTCGAGGAGTGGGGAGAGGACGAGGGCGAGGGCTATGAAGCTCTGGTCTACTTGGCGCAGCACGGCGTGTCCGCACCGACCGATATAGGCGAGGAAATGCTGGGCAATCTGACCGTCGCCCGGTGGATTCGCGAGACGGACACCGGAACCACCCGGGTCGCGCTCGTGGAGGAGCTTTTCGCACTCAGCGGAGCCGAACATAACAAAACCAAGCACGATGAAACCGAGCACGACGGGGCCGAACGCGACCAAGGCTGGGTGCTCGTGGAGGCATCCGCAGTGCTGGGCCAATCGGGCAACGGGGTGCCGGAGGAATTCACCCGCTTGATGGACTGAACAGTTACCCGTGAGCGCCAGAAAACACTCGTGAAGGAGGACTAACGCAATGCCCGCATCTTTATCACTCGACAAGGATTTTGAGTTCCCCGAGGCCGTTCAAAAGCAAACTTTGGAGTTCATCCGCAAGCTGAAGGAAAACCCGGATAACTCTTCCCTGAAGATCAAGCCGCTGAACAATATGAAAGACAGGCGTGTGCGCACGGGCCGCGTCAACGATCAATTTCGGGCGGTGATGCTGGAGCTGGACGGCACCCGCGAGAAGCACTTCATGCTGTTCAAGGTGCTCAACCACGACGAGGCCATCCGGTGCGCACAAAACCTCAAGGTCCGAACGAACCCGACTAACGGCGTCATCGAAGTCACGGACACGCCGTCCGGCGGTGGCCAGGGGCTATCCCCCCAGGCTGTGGAGGCGGAGATCAAGAGCCGCCTGGAGCGGGCGGTGGCGGAAGCCCGCGCCGAAATGCTCGCTGAGCAGCAGCAGCGTGAAGCCGAAATGCAGGAGCACTTCGCAGAGCAGCTTTCCCAGCGGGCCGCGACCAGTGAGCAGCCCGCAAACGCGCACCAGCCCACCCCGGGCGACGCGACCACTCCGAGCCCCACGCCCACCACCAAGGCCCCCTCTCCTCCACCACGCGACATCTTCAACCGACCCGGGATTACGCCGGAAACCCTTTCCGACGAGTTGGGCCTGTCCCCCATCGCCATCGCCGCCATTCAACGCGCCGAGGACGTCGACAAGCTCCTCGCGATTTTGGCCCCGAATCCGTCGTGGGAATCGGACGCAGTCCAGGGCCTTATTGCTGGCTATTCCATCCCAGAGGTCATTGAGGATCTCGGCCTTAAGCGGCCGGAGTTCCCCGTTGACGATAGTGATGCCGACGCGATGATCAATGGCGTCCGAAAATCGACCACATGGGTGGAACCCACCGAGCTGGACCTGAAGAACATCCTGGAGAAAGGCAGCTTCGCCGATTGGCGCACATTCCTGCACCCCGCCCAGGCCAAGGCCGCGACGCTGGACCACAAGGGCTCCTCGCGCATCACCGGCGGGGCGGGAACAGGAAAAACGGTAGTCCTGCTGCACCGAGCAAAACACCTACTGGACAGCTCCGACGGCAAAGCCCGCATCCTCTTGACCACATTCACCAGGGACCTTGCCAATCAGCTAAAAAGCCAGATGAACGTGCTCGATCCGCAATTCCAGGAGGCCAGCGTTCCCGGTGCCCCCGGATTGCTGATCTTGGGGATCGATGCCCACGTCGCCCAATTCCTGCGCAAATGCCAGCCCTTCGAGCTTGAGGACGCCTACAACAAAGCGTTTGGTATCAGCGCTCAGCAACCACCCACGCCCCTATTCGACAGGGATGCGGACGAATTGTGGACTGAGGCTGCAGAACTGCGCGGAGAGGGGCTCGCCGATGAGAAGAAGCAACCGGCGTTCCTCAATGACGAGTTCAACGAAATCATCTTGACGAACTCCATCACCACGTTGCAGGGCTATCTCCGGGTGAGTCGATCTGGGCGGCGCACCACATTGAGCCGCAACGAACGCAAGATCGTGTGGGCCATCACCCAATCCTTTATCCACCAGTGCGCAACGGACAATCGCTTTACATTCCCCGCTATCGCGGTGCTTGCAGCGCAGGTGCTGGAGACGCGGAGGGCGCCGCACCTCGATCACATCCTCGTAGACGAGGCGCAGGACTTCCATGCGGGGCATTGGCGATTCATCCGCGCGTCAGTGGCACCTGGCCCCAATGACATTTGCCTGGCGGAGGATTCCCACCAGCGGATTTACGGCAAGCGGTTGGTGCTGTCCCGGTATGGGATTGAAACGCGCGGGCGGGCCACAACTCGATTGCGCCTGAATTACCGGACGACGGCACAGACGCTTTCCTATGCCTCGGCGATCCTGGAGGGCGAGAAGTGGGTGGATTCCACGGGGGAGGAAGACACCCTTGAGGGCTACCGCTCTGTGCGCCGGGGGCCCGACCCCGAGGTGCTGCAGGTCAATGATTCCGAAGAGGAGATCGCGCTCATTGCGGAGAAGGTGCGGGGTTGGCTGGAAGGCAACTCGCCATCGACGCACATTGGCGTGCTGGCGCGGAATAAGTACCGGGTTAAGGAGCTGACAGACCGGCTTTCGGAGGAGGGGATCAAGGTGCAGACGCGGCGGGTGGGCGCCAGTGTGTTTGACGATCCCGTGTCTGTGATGACGATGCACAACGCGAAGGGGATGGAGTTTTCGCACGTCATCCTGGCAAATGTGACGAAGAAGTCCATGCCGCAAACCTTCAAACTCGCGCATTACCCGGAGGCCGAGCGCGAGGACGCGCTGCAGCGGGAGCGGGCGTTGCTGTACGTGGCAGCTTCGCGTGCGCGCGACGAGCTGGTGATTACGGCGCCCGGGGAGCTTTCGCCGCTGCTGCCGACGAAGGTGGGCGACAAGGGCGGGCGATAAGGGGTAGCTGGCTCGGGTTGGACGGACCCGTGGGGTGAGCGGTGGCGAAAGTGTGTTCGGGATGGGCCCCGGTGTCCCGGCGGTTGCCTAGGGTGAAGCTCGCAACGACAGCCCTCACCGGAAGGTCAGCCCATGGTTTCATCCCATTCCTTTGTGAGCCTCGGAGATACCATTCCAGATTTTGATTCTCCGTCCGGAGCACAACAGGTGCGTGATTTCGTCTCCCACCTGTGCGTAATGAACACACAGAGCTTCTACAACGCGGCCATGGTGCTAGCCCAGGACCCGGAAGCAACCGCCGCACTCCCGCAGGGCGGGTGGAGGCGCCTGGGTTTCGAGCTCCTGCCCGGGGCTCGTCGGCTGGCGGTGATGTGTCGTTGTGGCCCAGCCGGCATCGTCTACGACGTCCGCCATACCCGCCCACGCGATGGGGAAGGCGGGGCACCCTGCTTGGACGACTTGCAGCAGTCCCGCTTCGATCTGGAACCCGGAAGAGCGGTCGAGAAGGTCGAACGTATGCTTCCCCGCCTGGGCGTTGTGGACGAAGACCACTCCCTTCTGTCACTCGGAGAGACCACGGCGGCAGTGAGTTCTCCGGAGGGCTTAGCCGTCCGCTGCTTTAAGCCAATTTACCCGCCCGAGGACTCGAAGGATGCGCCAATCGTCTACGCGTTCGCCAGTGATCCCATGTCTGCAGTACCTATGGGGCGTACCCCGGACGAATGTTATCTCGGCGACACGCTGTTCTCCATTGCACTGCTCATGTCGGTTTTTCGGGTTCCATGGTTGCAGTACGTCCGCGTCGACATCGGGGGATCTCCCCAGACATGGCGCGAGGAAACGCTGCGCCGAAGCTGCGAGCAGCTCGATCCCCATAAAAGTGCAGCCGCGTATTCCTTGGAGGCATCCCTCGCGGTGTTTATCCTCTCCGCCAGGTTTGGTTGGTCCCTTAAAGCGCCGCTCGCGCGTCGCTTCATGGCCGACGATTCATTCCCGGTGCCGAAATACACGGACTTTCGGAGGACCCTTGTCGCTTGCCATTTCCTGGAAAAGCAGCTCGCACATCCCATCAGCTTGTTCACGGACCTGGAACGGTTTTGAGCCGACTGCGGGTTCTTCCCTGCTCGCTGGCAGGGATCGCTCCCGACCGACGGGGTTGTGCCGCTGCCTGGCTTCGGCCCGCGAGCCGGCCCGAAGGGCCGCCGGAACTGCGCAAACGGCGCATAACCGCGTAACACACAACTCAACACACTCCTAACACACTCCAGTTGTGTGTTAGGAGTGTGTTTCCCGGTCGCTGCTCCCACGAGTCTCCAGATTCGAGCACCGTCTTTTGCACTAGCCCCACTAAAGAACCGTATTTGATAAATGAAGCCGGGAAGAAAATAAATGTTGTGAGTATTCCCTCAACACGGGAGGCCTCAGGCGGTACTGGTGAGAGCATGACGAAGCCGCAAAACGTTCGAGCGATGGCGATACATCCTCACGAGACCACTATTTTCGAAGATGGCTCAGAGCTAGCCTGGGATGGGACAAATCTGTATTGGGGTAGTCTCAGGACCTAAGGGCCAATTCAGGCGGTGACTCTCGCGAGCACACTGGCGGAGCCGAGTGAAGAGGACCGGCAGAAGAGCTCGCATGATACCGAACGCGATATGCAAAACAGATACCATCATCAATGAAAGATAAGCACACAGGTTGGTACCTGTGTGCTCCAGTGTATGGTTTACTGTGCGTGTTCTTTCCGGTACTGAACCCCTGCCCTGGCGAAGAAGACTACTGAGCAGAGTACGGAGATGACAGACACGGGGTTGAGAAAAGCATATTGACGACTTGTGGCCCCTAGCAGCAGGTAGAATACAACCATCACAAAAGCTGTGAAAAGCAGTCCCACTGCTATGAGAAGCAGTTTTTTAGTTGCAGCAGGATGCGGCTGCGCCTCTGAGTGCCCCACCAACATCACCTCCAAATGTTCCTACAGTTCCACCGGCTACCGTGCCTGCGATCGGCAAGGTTACCGTTCCCTCACCAGCACCCGCGAGGCCAGCTGCCGTTGCCCCGCCAACACCGGGGCATTGGTCATAATGCCCATTCGTACGAGGTCCCTTCCGAGGAGTGTGGGGAGAGTCTTAACTGAAGCACAAGGGATCAGTGCCATATATCCTAAAGCAATTGATACTTCTTTGCATTATGGAGAACGGCTTCTTCATGAATCGTTCATCTTTTGTTAACCGCACCCCCCCACCTACATTAGAACCCGATCATCCCCGATGACCCCCTGTGTTCCAGGGGGTTTCTTTTTGCCTTCTTCCGGCTATCCCCTCCGGTATTCCTACTGTTCACACCCGGTTTCCGCTCTGTACCTCTCGGTTTCCCCGTGTACTCCCCATGCTCCCCTCATGTATCCTCCATGCCTCCCAAGCATTCCCTTCATACCCCCTTCAGAGGTCCCTCTGAACTGCGGAAATGCTCTCTTTCGTGATGTAAGGCGATGAACCCTTCAGAGGATACAAACACCCTACAGGTGGTATGAAACTCGCTTAGAGGACGAGTGGACGAGCCGGCCGCAGTGAGCTTGTCAGCCTTTTCCAGCTTGGCCACGATCTGCTCAGGCGTGTGTTTCGAAAACTTCTTCATGAGTCGATCCTTCCAAAACCGCCGGTTCGACGGAGAAAAGGCGACTAGAAAGTCAGATGGTCCGATATTCCCAGCCCACACAACAAGCAACGCTTGGCAATTGCCGTGAAAGGTCCCTTCTAGGAAAAATCACCCAGAGCCCACCTGTAGAGGTGACGCTCCCCTCCCAGAACGCTTCCAAGCGAGCAACACACAACTCAACACACTCCTAACACACTCCAGTTGTGTGTTGAGTTGTGTGTTAGGAGTGTGTTTGGAGTGTGTTGCCGGTCCGGCCGCAGAGAGAGCCCCCGAACAGGCCGCCGAGGCACCCCTCCACCCTCACCCCTCCCACCCCTCCCGGGTTTCCCCTAGTTGCGCCACAACAGGGAGGCTGCCTGCCGCGCCCGTGCCGCAGCGATGCTGGCCCCCGCGATCGTTCTAGCCCCCTCGGGCACCACAACGTCCACAGCCCCCGGCAACTGATCGGCGGGAAAGGACCACTGATCCCACTGCCGCATCACCGTTTTCGCGATTGTCTCAGGGTCCCGTACAGCCGTCGGGCCCGTGCCAGCAGGGGTTGTTGCAGCACTGCGGTCAGGGGCAGTACCGTCTGCCCATCCGATACCCCGCCCCTGCGGCAGCAACTGCCCCAGCATCCCGCCAATCAGGTCCTTGCCCCCTACCCCGTCCAATTGCCAGGCGGGCACCACCACCCTGGCAAAACCAGCGGCCATCCCCGGCAGCACATCCACGACCTCCTCCGGCACGGCCCCCTCACAATCCAGAGTCGCCATGCGCTTCACCCCTCGGCCCGATCCGTCGGAGGACTGGCCGATCCCAACTTGCTCCAAAAACCGCTGCCACACCCCGGCGACGATCTCCCGATCCACCGCCCGCACCGGGTCGAAGTCGGTCGCCCCCTCCAATCCGCGGAGCACCTCCGCCACGCGCGGTTCATGGACGGCGAGCACCACTTGCGCTGCGATTCGCTCCCCCAGCCGCGCGAACTCGCCCACCCCCTCCCCGAGGTTCAGCGCCATGTCCCGGAAAGCCGGGCGATCCTCGATCAACGCATGCCCGCGATACTCGACGGAGGCACCGATGCTCCACGGTCCCTCCACGTGAATCATCAGCCGCTCCACCCGGCCAGGCAGCATCTCCTCGGCAACGTCCGAAACCTCCCGCAGCCATCCGGCAGTGCGCCGCGATTCCAAGCTGGGATGTGCGGTCAACTCCCACGCCCGCGCGTTTGCCCGCACCGGCACTTGCGCCATAGCCAAGGTGGTCGCCAGTTTCTCGCGGCCTAGTTCCTCCCGAATGCGGCTGCCGTTCATCCGCACCAGGCTCAGGTTCGGTGGCACCCCAATGTCTTCATCAACGTCTACCGTCCGGGTCAGCGCGGAGGCGAAGGCCGCCCGCACATCGCGGTGATTCGTCACCGAGTTCTCCCACCACCCCAGCCGTGTTGGGGAACCCTCGGTCGCGCCGCTCACCGCTTCTCCTCCGGTTCCGCCCGCTTGGCGGTGAACCGAATCGTCCCGGACCCCAGCACGATGTCACCCTCCGGGTCCGGCTGGTACACTACCGCGGCCTGCCCCCGGGCGACTCCCTCCAGCGGCTCCAGCAGCTCCAACTCCAGGCGCCACGGGGACTCGCCGACCTCTTTTACCCGCCCCGCCGGTGTCTGCGGCTCCGGGTCCTCCACCAGCATCGCCCGCGCGGGTACCACTCCGCCGTGCGCCCGCACCTGCACCTCGCAGTCGAACTCCCGGCCGTGCACCGCCGGATCTAACCGCTTTAACCGGTCGGCCACGATGAACCCGGTGCGCAGATCCTCCCGCGTCCCCACGGTCACCGTCCCGGAAGCAGCATCGATATCCGTGACATAGCGGGGGCTCCCATCCAGCACGGACCTCGGCAGCCCCAAACCCTTTCGCTGCCCAATAGTAAACCCGTACACGCCCTCGTGATCGGCGACCTTTTCCCCCTTCGTATTGGCCACGATTCCGGGGCGCAAGCCAATCTTGTTGCCCAGGAAGGCCTGCGTCCGCCCATCCGGGATGAAGCAGATATCGTGGCTATCCGGCTTGCTGGCCACCCCGAACCCCAGGGCCTTAGCCTCTCGCCTGATCAGCGGCTTTTCCGTGTCCCCTACGGGGAACATGCAGTGCCGAAGCTGCTCTTTTGTCAACACGCCCAGCACATAGGACTGGTCCTTAGAGTCGTCCACTCCCCGCCGCATCACCCCGTCGTGCAGCCGGGCGTAGTGGCCGGTGACCACCGCATCGAATCCCAGGGCAATGGATCGGTCCAGCAACGCCTCGAACTTAATCTTCTCGTTGCAGCGCAAACAGGGATTGGGGGTCTCCCCAATCGCGTAGGAATCCACGAAATTATCGATCACATCCGCAGCAAAGCGATCCGAAAAATCCCAAACATAAAATGGAATGCCCAGCTTGTCCGCCACGCGCCGCGCATCTGCCGAATCCTCCAGGCTGCAGCACCCCCGCGACCCGGCGCGCACTGCCTCCGGCGACCGGGCCAAGGCCAGGTGCACGCCGATGACCTCGTGCCCCTCCTTTAGCGCGCGGGCAGCCGCCACCGCCGAGTCCACTCCGCCGCTCATCGCCGCTACTACACGCATCGCCGCCGCGCACCGTCCTTCCCGCTCGTCCTGGCCGAAATACCCGCTAGACGTTACAAGCCGCCACTACCCAAAAGCCATTCCCGCCGCCCGCGCCTGCTCCACAACGCCCGGCAGCTCCCCCGCCACCCGCTGCGCATCCTCCAGTGTGACATCCGGACCGATCGTCAGCCGCAGCGCCCCCCGCGCGACCTGCGCATCCACGCCCATCGCCGCGAGCACGTGACTGGCCCGATTCACACCAGCGCTACACGCGGACCCCGTCGACGCGTCCACCCCACGCCCGTCCAGCAGCATGATGAGACTATCGCCCTCCGCACCCGGGAACCCCAGGTGCAGGTGCCCGGGCAGCGCCGGTTCCGTTGTCCACCGCCGCACCTCGGGGATGTTCCGCGCCGCCTCCCAGATGCGATCCCGAATGCTGCGGGCCCGTGCGGCTTCCTGTTCCATATCTCTTATGGACGCCCCCAACGCCCGCGCCGCCCCCATCGCCCCCACGACGTTCACAGTCCCCGACCTCAAGCCGCGCTCCTGCCCGCCGCCGCGGACGGGGCTGAGGATGGGGGCGTCCCTGCGGGCTAGCAGGAGCCCGACGGAGGTGGGCCCCCCGAACTTGTGGGCGCTGGCCGCCAGCGTCGCGGCCCCTAAGCTGCGGAAGTCCACCGGGACGTGCCCCACGGCCTGCACCGCATCGGTGTGGAACGGGATACCCTGCTCCCGCGCGAACTCCGCCAACGGCTCAATGGTCTGGATGGCCCCGGTCTCGTTGTTCGCCCACATGCAGGTGATCAGGGACAACGTTTCCGGATCGGCCCCCTCTGAGCTAGCCCCCGCCAACCACTCCTCGGCGCGGACCCGGCCCTGTTCATCCACGGGCAGCAGAATGCGCCGAAAGCCGAAACCGGGGTGCTTGGTAGTACCGGTCAACCACTGCACCGACTCGAGTACTGCGGGGTGCTCGATATCGGAGCTGGCGATGCCCCTAGCCCCATCGTTGGCCCCTCCAGTACGCGCCCGGCTACCGAAGGCGAGGCCCTGGATGGCGATGTTGTTGGCCTCAGTCCCAGACCCGGTAAACACAACCTCCACCGGATCCGCGCCCAGCAGCTCCGCGATCTGCTCGCGGGCCTCCTCCAGGTGGCGCCGGGCCGCGCGGCCGCTGGCGTACTGGCCCGCAGGGTTGAGTGCCCCCGCCACCTGCTCCATGGCCTCCCAGGCCTCCCGGCGCAGGCGCTGGGTGGCGGCATTGTCCAGGTAGAGGCGGTCGCAGCGGGTGGGGGTGCGTTCGAGCTGGCTCACCCCCTCCACCCTAGCGGCGGGGAAGCAAGCCACCGGGTTCGGCGCTGCTGCTCGCGCGGGGTGGGGTTGGCGTCCGGAAGAAATCACACAGATCTACCAAGCACGGGCGAATCTAACAGCTCTAACAGCCTTTCGAAGATCTAACATATCTCTCACACTGTCCCCTGGAGCAGGACCCCACACCTTAGGATCAAGACCATGCCCACCCCGCGCAATCCCTTCCGCCCCAGCTTCGGAACCTCCCCCTACTACCTGGCCGGCCGCAGCGACCTGCTGCAACACTTTCAACTGAGCCTGCTGGAAGGGCCCGGGTCCCCCTACCGCACCATCCTCATCAGCGGCCTGCGCGGCGTGGGGAAAACCGTGCTGCTCAACGAGGTCGAGGATATCGCCCGTAAACAGGGGTGGATCATCCTGCGGGCCTACCCCAACCAAGAGATGATCGCGGACCTCGTCAACACCACCGTGCCCCACGCCATCGCCACCATCGAACAACCCCCGCAACGCCGCCTCTCCGGCGGGTCCATCCCCGGGCTGGGCAGCATCAAGACAGAAACCCACGACCGGGCAGAAGAGCTGCGGCCTACCCCAACGCTCATCACCCGGCTGCGGGACCTATCCACCTCCATTACGGACGTGGGCATCCTCATCACCCTCGACGAGCTACAATCCGCCGACCTGGATCAGCTCCACCAACTCGCCACCGCCGTGCAGGACCTTATGCGCGACGAACGGGACATCGCCTTCGTCTGCGCGGGACTGCCCCGCGGCGTGGATGAGCTGCTTCAACACGAAGGGACCACCTTCCTGCGCCGGGCGCACCGGGTGGACCTGCACGCGGTCTCCCCGGAAGACGTTCGCGAGACGCTGGACATCACCGCCAAGGAATCCGGGGTGCCCTTCACTCCCCCGGCTCTGGACCTTGCCACTGACATTTGCCGCGGCTACCCCTACCTCATCCAGCTCGTCGGATCCCTGAGCTGGGCACAGGCCGCCCTGGAGGAAGCACCGCACATCGACGCCGCCCAGGTGGAGGCCATCAACCAGCCCGCCATCGACCGGATGACCCAGCAGGTCCACCGGCCCGCGCTGAGCCGGGTGCCCGATGGGGAGCTCAGCTTCCTGCGCGCCATGGCCGAACTCATGGCCGCCAGCGGGGAGAAGTCAGTGTCCACCGGGGAGATCGCCGCGGCGCTGGGGATGAAGAGCCCCAATGGGATCTCCACCCGGCGCAGTCGGCTGATTACGCGGGACCTCATCGCCCCCGCCGGGTTCGGAAAGGTGGCCTTCACGTTGCCCTACCTGGAGGAATACTTGCTCCGGGAGGGGTAGTGAGGCGCGCATAGAGACAACCCCCGGAGGGGATGAAGCCACCTCCGGGGGTTGGGGGAACTACCGGGCGCACCCGGCATGCGGGGAGGGCAGGGCAGAACCCTGCTCGGACCCTACTTGCGGGAGTTGATCTCCTCGGTAGCCTGCGGGGCCACCTCGAAGAGGTCGCCCACGATGCCGAAGTCCGTGATCTCGAAGAGGGGGGCCTCTTCGTCCTTGTTCACGGCGACGATCGTCTTGGAGGTCTGCATACCGGCCTTGTGCTGGATAGCGCCGGAGATGCCCAGGGCGATGTACAGGTTCGGGGAGACGGTCACGCCGGTCTGACCCACCTGGAACTTGCCCGGGTAGTACTCGGCATCCACGGCGGCGCGGGATGCACCCACGGCGGCACCCAGGGCATCCGCCAGAGGCTCCACCACATCGCCGAAGCCCTCGGCGGAACCAACACCGCGGCCACCGGAGACCACGATCTTTGCCTCAGCCAAGGCCGGACGATCGGCCTTCTCGGCCGGGGCGAAGGAGGTGATCTTCACGGCGGTGGGGCCAGCGCCGGGCAGCTCCACTTCCTGTATGGTGCCGGAGGCGGCCTGCGGCTCCGGGTCCACGGAACCGGGGTACAGGGTGTACACCGGGGAAGCGCCAGCAGCAGAGCTGGTTACGGTGAAGGCGCCACCGAAGATGGACACCTTCGCGCTGCGGTCAGCTTCGACCTCGCGCACGCCGTAGATGGCGCCGGAGGCCACGCGAGCGGACACGCGGCCGGCGATCTCGTTGCCGGTGGCAGTGGAGGAGATCATCACCGGTACCTGCAAGTGCGCGGCCAAGCCGGAGACGGCATCCACGGAGGGGGTGATCAGCAGGCTCTCGGCCTCGTCGCTCTCCGCGGCGTAGATGGTCTCCGCGCCGGCCTCGGCCAGCTTGGACTGCAGCTTATCGGCGGTGCCCGGGGCACCCACCACAACGGCACCCACGGTGCCGAAAACGCGGGCGGCGGTCAGGAGCTCGAGGGTGGTGTTCTTCAGCTCACCCTCACCGTGCTCAACCAAAACCAAAACGTCGGTCATGGAAAAATCCTTTTCTTGATTCTTAGGTGATTGCTTCTTTTGTGGTGAGCTGGGTTTAGACCAGCTTTTCCTTGACCAGGAACTCGACCAGCTGCTTGCCGCCGTTGCCCTCGTCGGTGACGATCTCGCCAGCGGACTTCGGGGGCTTCGGTGCCACGGCGGACACGGAGGTGGTGGCGCTGGCCAGGCCGACGTTGGCGGGATCCACGCCGATGTCTGCGAGGGAGAGTTCCTTGATCTCCTTCTTCTTGGCGGCCATGATCAGCTTGAACTTCGCGAAGCGCGGCTCGTTGGACTTCTCGGTCACGGACACGATCGCGGGGGTGGGGGCCTCCAGGCCGAACACGCCCTCTTCGGTGACGCGCTTGCCGGTGACGGTTCCGTTCTCCAGCGAGATCTCCTCCAGGTGGGTTAGGGCGGGGATCTGGCGGTACTCGGCGAGCAGGCCGGGGATGCAGCCCGCGCCGCCGTCGGTGGAGGAGTTGCCGCAGACAACCAGTTCGATGTCCTCGATCTGATTCAGGGCGTTGGAGAGGGTCCAGGCGGTGCCGAGGACGTCGGAGCCGGCCAGATCGTCATCGGTAACGAGGATGGCATCGTCGCAGCCCAGGGACAGAGCCTTGCGCAGAGCCTCGGTGGCGCGGGAGGGGCCAACGGACAGAACGATCACGTTGCGACTGCTATCGGCCTCCTTAAGCTGCAGGGCAGCCTCCACCGCGTTTTCGTTGATTTCGTCCAGCACTGCATCTGCGCTGTCGCGGTCGAGGGTGTAATCGTCCTCAGAGAGCTTGCGCTCCGACCAGGTGTCCGGCACCTGCTTTACCAGAACAACGATGTTCGACATACGTTGGCCTTTCGGGGTTGGGTCAAGTTTTTCCCCACTATCCTACGCGGGTCGGGTGACCCCGGCCACAAACGCCCAATCAACCCGTGACCGGCTGGCACAGGTAGGCCACGGCGCTCTTCCCCACCCTGGTGAGAACCACGCTCCAGGGCTGTGTTCCCCTCAATTTCAGCGACTTGCGGAGCTGGTCCGGGTTCACATCTACCCCGCGCACGAGGATCTCCACCGCCCCCGCCTGCCGGGCCTTGAGCGCTGCCTTAAGCTTCTTCATCGGCACCCATTCGTGCACCTCGAAACCCCGGTGCCCCTCCGGCACCCGCGGCCCGGTGAGGTAGGCGATGCGGGGATCTAGCTGCCACAGGCCATGCCGCGCCGCGTAGTGTCGCACCAGCCCCGCCCGAACGATGGCGCCGTCCGGGTCCACGATGAAGCGGCCGTGCTCCCCGGGGCCGCGGTCTTCCGGTTCGATCTGTTCGTCTTGGGACGTCAACAGCACCGGGCGCTGCCCCAGCACGACCGCCCGGCGCACGGGGGAGCCGGCCGGAGCGGTCCCGCCCAGCCCCGGGGCGCACAGACCGGGGGTGTACACGCAGGCCTCCTTCACCGCCCCGTCCACCGAGACCACGTCGATCTGCCCGGCCCACGCTTGTACCTGCGTGAAATCGAGGCCCGGCGCGCACTTCACCGCCAGTTCCACCCCTCGCTGCCGCCACGGGCCGACGAGATCCGGCAGCGGTGGTTGCAGGTTCTCCACGCGGCTGACCCGGCCGGAGGAGTTCCGCCGACCGGGGTCCGCGACCACCGCGTCCACGTCCCACACCGGGCAGGTCGCATCCGCCCGCGCCACGGGTACCCCCGGCACGTTCACCCGCGCCATGCGCAGGCGCACATCGTCCACATCGGAGCCCACCACGTCGGGCACGGCCGCCTGACCTGCGGCGAGCTCCGTTCCTACCGAACAGGTGACGTCCGCCATCGTGCGCACCCCCACCCGGTGTAGGTGGGCCGCGCGAAACTCGGCGACCGCCCAGGGCGTGGCCTGCTCCGCCGCGCTTTGATCGGCCAGCCACGCCTGCGCCATGGGTGCGGGCATTTTGCGGCCCAGCACCTCCCGGGCGCGCAGCAGCTCCACTATGGCGCGGCCCATCTGGCCGTATTCCTGCCGCAGCGTCGCCACGCTGGCCAGGGAATTGGACCCGCTGAACTGAAGCTCCCCGGCCCGCTGGCGGTCTTGAACCCGCTGCAGCGCTTGGGCGCCCGAGGCGCTGGTGAGGAAGCTCAACTCCTCGGCACTAAAAGACACGATGCCTTCCGATTGACCCGGTGGTGCACGGTGGACCCGCGAGGCGCAGGCCGGTCCCGCTACTGGATGTAGTACTGGAAATAGGAACCGGGCCGGTCCTCGAAGGGATGGGCGGGCAGATCCTCCGGATCCACGGCGAATTTCATGCCCGGCGCGAAATGCCGCTTGGGCCGACCGTACATCTGCGTTTCCATGAGGTAGTACTCCGCCATATAGGGCTCGTCCACCGGCTCCACCGTCACGGGGTCCACGGAGATCCCCGCGGAGAACTCCATGACCTCCGCCACGGTGCGGAATGTATCCAGCAGTTTGAGCTGGGCCCATGTGGGCGGCATGAGGCTAATCTTGCGGCTACGCCAGCCATCCAACAGAGTAGATGGCCGGAACCACCCGGTGGAGGTGGCCTCCCGGGTATCCCCCACCGTGTCCTGCCCCTCGGGCATCGCGGCGACGAAGAAGGCCGTGTCATAGCGAATGGGCTGCTCCACGGGGGTGACCCAGTTGGCCCATGGGCGCAGCAAGTCCGAGCGCAACACCAGGTGGTTATCACTCATGAAGTCCGTGAAGGCCAGCTCGTGGTTTTCCATCCGGGCCCGCTGGACCCGGTAGTCGGCGGTGTCCGCGACGATATCCCCGCCCATCTCACTGGCCAGCAGGGTGCCGGATTCCTCGAAGGTCTCCCGCACCGCAGCGCACACGAGGGCCCGCGCCATGGACGGCGGTTTCTGCAAACGCTCCGCCCACCAGGCCACATCCGGCCCGGACCAATTGATCTTCGGGCTGGGTCGGCCATCCCCGTTGACGTCCCCCGGCATGTCCCGCGAGTCCACGCCGCCGCCCGGGAAGACCGTCATCTCCGCGCAGAAGGCCATGGTAGACGCACGTTCCTGCACGTAAACCTCCGGGCCGCTGAGCGTATCCCGCAGCAGAATTACTGTGGAGGCATGGCGCGGCGCGACCGGGCCCAACCGGGCGGCCATGGCCTCCCTGGAACCTCCCGGCAATTCCCCGGCCGCTTGCTCGTCACTCATGGTCCTCACCTCCCATCGTCGCCGCGCTCAGTATCGCTGCGGACACCCACGACAGCCGGTAAGTCTACCCACCCGCGTGCCGGTGGCTGCCCCCACGGCGTGTTCGGCGGGCAAACCACCTCCCATCGGTGTGTGTCACGTCTATCGGTTGGTGGAAAGCCGCGGTGAGGTTAGGTGGCGTCATGATGTCCCCCAACACCCCCTGGGCAACCACCTGGCCCTCATCCAACAACAGCCCGTGGGTGAACCCCGGTGGGATTTCTTCCACGTGGTGGGTGATCATGACCGTGGCCGGGGAGTCCGGATCCAGGGCCAAGTCGCTGAGCAGCTCAATGAGATCCTCCCGGCCGCCCAAATCCAACCCCGCCCCGGGCTCATCCAGCAGCAGCAATTCGGGGTCGTTCATGAGGGCCCGGGCGATGAGCGTCCGCTTCCGCTCGCCCTCGGACAGCGTCGCCCACGTCTGATCCGCCAAGTGATAGGCGCCCACACTCTCCAGGATCTCGATGGCCCGGTCGTAGTCCTCCGGCTCGTACTCCTCGCGCCACCGCCCCAGCACGTCATAGCCCGCGGAGATCACCAGGTCCGCGACCTTCTCCTCCCCTGGAATCCGCTGCGCAAACGCGGAGGAGGACATCCCGATGGCCGTGCGCACTTCCCGCACGTCCACGCCACCCAAGCGCGCGCCGACCAGGGTCACCGTGCCCGTCGTGGGGAACATCTGGGCGCCAGCCAACCGCATCAGGGTGGTCTTGCCCGCCCCGTTGGGCCCGATGATGACCCACCGCTCATCCAGCTCCACCTGCCAGTCCAACGGCTGGAGGATCTCCCGGCCGCCGCGCACCACGGAGACCCCCCGCATGTCGATGACAAGGTCCTCCGGATTGGCCGGCGCCGAGGCCGGGGCAGAGACCAAACTGCGCGGCGGCGCGGCGCGCTTACCCGCAGGCTGACCGGAGCTGGCTGCGTTTGCTTCTGCGTTCACGCATTCCATCGTGCCCTAGGCCGTGGGCCAACACCACCACATCCCCACCGGCCAATCCCACTGCCGCCTCGGCGCCCCCCTTCCGGCAGCCGTCTCCCCTGCGGTTGTCCCATCGGCGGTTTAGGCTGAATATCGCCCTCACCGGGTGCGCTGGCACGCCCGCGCCGAACCACCAGCAACGTAGACCAGGAGTTTCCCATGACCGGCCGCCTTGGCATCGACAACGTCTCCCCCGTCATCTCCCTTGGCCAGTACCCCGCCAAGGGGGTCGTGGGCCAGGTCTTCCCGGTATCCGCCACCGTCTGGCGGGAGGGGCACGATGCCGTTTCCGCCACCCTCGTGGTCCGCCGCCCCGCGGGCAGCCGAGGGGGGCGCGCCAAGATCACCATGACCCCGGAGACGGGGGACAACGCCAACCCGGACCGCCGCCACGCCGTGTTCACCCCAGACGTGCCGGGGATCTGGACCTTCCGCGTGGATGCCTGGGCCGATCCCGCCGCTACCTGGTACGACGCGATCGCCAAGAAGGTCAACGCGGGCCAGAGCGCCGAAACCCTGGCCAACGACCTAGAGGTGGGCGCCCGCTTCTTCGAACGCGCCGAGCACAAGGCCGCCCGCGCGGACACCGCCGCCGTGCACGCCGCGGTCACCGCCCTAAGGGACGAGTCGCTGAGCATGGAGGACCGGCTGGCCCCGGCCTTCTCCGAGGAGGTACGCGAGGCTCTGCGCCGCCGCCCCGTGCGGGACTTGCATACCCGCGGCCTGGAGTTCCAGGTTCACGTGGAGCCGCTGAGCAGCGCCTATGGCGCGTGGTACGAGTTCTTCCCGCGTTCCACCGGCGGCCGGGCAGAGGACGGCACCCCCATCCACGGCACCTTCCGCACCGCGGAAAAGGAGCTACCACGTATCGCGGGCATGGGCTTTGACACGGTCTACCTCCCGCCCATTCACCCCATCGGGGAAGTGAACCGCAAGGGCAAGAACAACTCCTTGACCCCCACCAGCAAGGATGTGGGCTCTCCCTGGGCCATTGGCTCCGCAGCCGGCGGGCACGATGCGGTTCACCCCGAGCTGGGCACTGTCAAGGACTTCATCCACTTCCGTAAAGCCGCCGAGAAGCTGGGCCTGAAGGTGGCCCTGGACCTGGCCCTGCAGTGCGCCCCTGACCACCCCTGGGCCGCCGCCCACCCGGAGTGGTTCACCGTGCTGCCGGACGGCAGCATTGCCTACGCCGAAAATCCCCCAAAGAAGTACCAGGACATCTACCCGCTGAACTTCGACACGGATGCCCAGGGCCTCTACTCGGAGGTGCTGCGGGTCGTCCGCCTGTGGATCGAGCGGGGTGTGCGCATCTTCCGCGTGGATAACCCCCACACGAAACCCGCGAACTTCTGGGCGTGGCTCATCCACGAGGTCCACTCCACCGACCCGGACGTGGTTTTCCTCGCCGAGGCCTTCACCCGCCCGCCCCGGCTCTACGGCCTGGCCAAGCTGGGGTTCACGCAGTCCTACAGCTACTTCACCTGGAAGACGAACAAGGAGGAGCTCACCGAGTTCGCCGAGTCCATCGCCAGCGGCGCGGACGTCTTCCGCCCGAACCTCTTCGTCAACACCCCGGACATCCTGCACGAGTCGCTGCAGAAGGGCGGGCGGGCCATGTTCGCCCAGCGCGCGGCCCTGGCTGCGACGATGTCCCCGCTGTGGGGCGTGTACTCCGGCTATGAGCTCTACGAGCACGAGCCGGTCCGCGAGGGCAGCGAAGAGTACCTGGACTCTGAAAAGTACGAGCTGCGGCCGCGGGATTTCGACGCTGCGGAAGCAGCCGGGGAGTCTCTGGCGCCGTGGTTGCGGTTCCTCAATGATGTTCGACGCCAACACCCAGCGCTTCACCAGCAGCGCAACCTACACCTGCACGAGACCAGCAACGGCAGCCTGCTGGCGTACTCCCGCGTGGACCCCATCACCGGCGACGCGATCCTGGTGGTAGTGAATCTGGACTCCCGCTCCATCCAGGAGGGCTCCGTGACGGTGGACCTCCCCGCCGTTGGGCTAGCCCCGAAGCCCGGGTTCCCCGATGACCTCGACATCCAGGACAGCTTCCCGGTCACGGACCTGCCCACGGAGCAGACCTACACCTGGTCCACCGAAAACTACGTGCGGCTGGACCCAGATTTCCAGGTAGCCCACATCTTCCAGCTCCCCACTGTGCCGGAGGAGCGCCGCACTGCCCTGGCCTTCCGAGACGAGGACTACGACCCCCGGGGGTAACCCGATCGCAGCAGTTCACCGGTTCCCCACCCCAGATCTAGGACTAGATTGAAGTTATGGCCGATACCTATCACCCCACGTTGTCCGCCCACGATCGGGACCTACTGCTGGGCCGCAAGCACTACGCCCCGCACGACGTACTGGGGATGCACCCGGTCGCCTCGCCGAGCAGCGAGAAGGGCTCTGGGGGGAGCGTCGGCTTTGTCATTCGAACCGTGCAACTCAGCGCGCGGGGAGTGGACGTCCTCACCGGGGAACAACGGCTGCCCATGCACAACACCGGCGACGGCATCTTCGAGGTCCGCATCGCCGAGCCGCTGGAGGACTACGAACTGGAGGTGACCTGGGAAAGCGGCGCGACCACGCGCCTGCCGGACCCCTACCGGGCGCTGCCCACCATCGGGGAAATGGACCTCCACCTCATCGGGGAGGGTCGGCACGAACGGCTGTGGAACGTCCTTGGCGCCCAGGTCGGCGAGCACGGCACGAGCTTCACCGTCTGGGCCCCGCACGCCGCAGGAGTCGCGGTGGTTGGCACCTTCAACGGCTGGAACCCCCGCCAACACCCCATGCGCGCCCTGGGCTCTTCCGGGGTATGGGAGATCTACATCCCCCACGTGGGCCCCGGCGAGCTGTACAAGTTCGCAATCACCGCCGCCGACGGCCGCTTTTTGGAAAAAGCGGATCCCCTGGCCAAGCTGTGCGAGCAGGCCCCCGGCACTGCCTCCGTGACCGTCCGCCCCACCGAGTACTTCTGGGAAGACGGGGCCTGGTGCACCCACCGGGCCACGGTGGACTGGAACACCACCCCCATGAGCATCTACGAGGTCCACCTCGGCTCCTGGAAGCGCGGGCGCAGCTACCGCGAACTTGCCGAGGAGCTCGTGGACTACGTCACGGACAAGGGCTTCACCTTCGTGGAGTTCATGGGCATCTCCGAGCACCCCTTCGAACCCTCCTGGGGCTATCAGGTCACCGGATACTACGCCCCCAACAGCCGCTTTGGCGGCCCTGACGACCTGCGCTACCTCGTGGACCGGCTCCACCAGGCCGGCATCGGCGTGATCATGGACTGGGTGCCCGGGCACTTCCCCAAGGATGACTGGGCCCTGGGCCTCTTCGACGGCGAAGCCTGCTACGAACACCCGGACCCCCGCCGCGGTGAGCAGCCGGACTGGGGAACCTACGTCTTCGACTTCGGCCGCACGGAGGTGCGCAACTTCCTCGTGGCCAACGCCTTGTACTGGTGCAATGAGTTCCACATCGACGGGCTGAGAGTGGATGCCGTGGCCAGCATGCTCTACCTGGATTACAGCCGCAACGAGGGCGAATGGATTCCCAACGTCTACGGCGGCCGGGAGAACCTGGACGCAGTGAGCTTCCTTCAGGAGACGAACGCCACCCTGCAGCGGGACGTGCCGGGGACCCTCACCATCGCCGAGGAATCCACCTCCTGGCCGGGCGTGACCGCCCCCACCGAGGAGGGCGGCCTGGGCTTCAGCTTTAAGTGGAACATGGGGTGGATGCACGACACCCTGGAGTACATCAAGCGGGACCCCGCCTACCGCAGCTATCACCACAACGAGATCACCTTCGCCATGGTGTACGCCTACTCCGAGCGCTACGTGCTGCCCATCAGCCACGACGAAGTTGTTCATGGCAAGGGCACCCTGTGGTCCCGAATGCCCGCCGCCGCCAGTTGGGACAAGGCCGCGATGGTCCGCGGCTTCTTGGGCTTTATGTGGTCCCACCCCGGCAAGAAGCTGCTGTTCCAGGGCCAGGAGTGGGGCCAGACTCAGGAGTGGAACGAGCACCGGGGGCTGGACTGGGCGGACATGGAAGGCTGGGAGGGCGAATACCACCGGGGGCTGTCCAGCCTCACCAGTACCCTCAACGACCTGTACACTTCCCTGCCCGCACTGGGTACCGCCGATCACGATCCGGAGGGTTTCCGCTGGATCGCGGCCGACGACGATCACAACAACGTGCTCAGCTACATCCGCCGTGGCGGTGGCCAAACCATGGCGTGCGTGATCAACTTCTCCGGTCGTACCCACGAGAACTACCGGATTGGGCTACCGGAGGCCGCCCGCTGGCGGGAGGTACTCAACACCGACGACGTCCGCTGGGAGGGCGCGGGACGCGCCAGCGGAGACCTCCTGCCGGAGGCGCAGGCCTCCCACGGCTTTGGCCAATCCGCAACGCTGACGATCCCGGCGCACACCGCGCGGTGGTTCGTGGCGGAGTAGGTCCGGCGGCCCGTGTGAGCTAGAACGGCGCCGTGGGCTGAAACGGCGCCGTGGGCTGAAACGGCGCCGTGGGCTAGAACAGAGCGCTGGCCATCTTCGTGCGAGCCGCTGCCACCTCCGGGTCCGCGGCGTCGAAGAGCTCGAACAGCTCCAGCAACCGCGCGCGGGCCCGGGAACGCCGCTCCCCCGCGTCAGCCTGAATGACCCCAATGAGCGCGTCGAACGCCGCCGCCTTCTGCCCGCCGAGAAGCAGATGATCCGCTGCCACCTCCGCAGCTTGGGCATCCGCCGGGTTGTCCCGCAAGGCAGCTAGAGCCTCCTCCGCCGACGCGGTCCCCGGTTGTTCCACTCGCTGCAGCAGCAGGGCGTTCGCCCGGGCGGACCGAGCCGTGGCGGCAACCTCGGAGGCCCCTGGCTCCTCCTTCAGGATCGCGTCGTAAGCGCCCACCGCCCCGGCATAATCCCCGGCGGCGATCTTGGCCTCCGCATCCACCAGGCGGGGATCCTGCTGCTCCGGTTCCTCCGGCTGACCCTGCCCCGCCGGGATGCCACCCAGCTTCCCATCCGTGGCTTGCACGATCGCATCCACCCACCCAGAGAGCTGCTCGCTGGGCTGGGTGCCCTCGAAGGACGTCAGCGGCCGCCCCGCCGCCAGAGCCAACACCGTGGGCACGGCCTGCACCCCGAAAGCCTGGGCCACCTCCGGATCCGTGTCCACGTTGACGTGCCGGTACACCCAACGCCACTGGTCCTGGGCTTGGCCCTGCTGCTCGGCGAGGGCCGTGAAGGCCTCGCGCATCTCCTCACTGCCCGGAGAGCGGGGGGAGCCCAGGTGCACGATCACCGCCACCTGCGTGGAGCGCACCACAAGGTCCTGCTCGAAGGTCTCCGGGGTGATGTGCGCGGCCGCCTGCACCGCCTCCCCGCCGTCTTGGGTGGCGCCCCGTTCCGGCTGGGCGGGACCCGACTGCCCGGCCCGCTGGGACCGCTGTTTCAGTTCTCCCAGGTCCACGGCACCGGCTACGAATCGCGGGCCTGGCTGGGCCCCGGATGCTTGCTTCGGGTTAGTCATGGCCCCCACCATAGTGCTCGCGCTTCGGGCCTGCGCTAGGTAGGTGGCGTCCCCAAGAATTGACCGGGGCCCCGCACCTGCCTGCGGGCGCGGGACCACAGTGCCTGTGACAGCCCCGATCAGAACAGCCGGAACTCCGAGTCATCCGTACCGCGCATCGCGGCGTAATCCAGCGTCACGCACCGGATGCCTCGATCCTCCGCCAGCACACGCGCCTGGGGTTTGATCTCCTGCGCCGCGAAAACGCCCGTCACCGGCGCCAACAGCTCGTCGCGGTTCAGCAGCTCCACATAGCGCGAGAGCTGCTCCACGCCGTCGATGCCACCGCGGCGCTTAATCTCCACCGCCACCGTCGCCCCAGACCCATCCCGCGACAAGATATCCACCGGGCCAATGGGCGTGGGGTACTCCCGGCGGACCAGGGAGAACCCCTCCCCCAGCAGCTCGATCTGGTGCGCCAGGAGCTCCTGCAAATGCGCCTCCACCCCATCCTTGATCAACCCCGGATCCGCGCCCAGGTCGTAGAAGTGGTCCGCGCGGAGTGCAAACAGTTGGATCCGCAACTGCTCGCCCTTGGGGCTTTCCACCACCCACAGGGATTCCACGTCCCCGTTCTCCAGCTCCGGGGCCAGGGCGCCGGGCTGCGTGTATTCGGTGATGGAACACGGCGGGGTCATCCAGTTCAGCGGCTTGTAGGCGCGGTCATCGGCATGGATGGACACCGAACCATCGGCCTTGACCATGATCAACCGATCCGCCCGCGGCAGGTGGGCCTCTAACCGACCGACATAGTCCACCGCACATTCAGCAACTAGCAAACGCATGGCCAGTAGCCTACTAAGAGCGCACCCGGCGCTCGCTGGGCGCGGACTCCAACCACGAGACCAGGGCGGTGTCCCCCTGCCGGTCCACCGCGATTTCGTACTCCTGGGAGCGCAGGCGGACGTGCACGATATGCACATTCGGCTCCATGAATTGCCGTTCCCGGTCGGTGAGCTCCCGGCGGCCGACGATGGTGGTGCCGTAACGCGTGAGGACGACGTCCGATTCCGGGCGCAGGGAACGCAGCTTGTACAGCCGCGCGACGGTCTCCGAATAGACCAAAACCCCGTGCCGCCAGTGCCTTCCATCGTTTGCGGGAAGGCGCCGGACCAGCACGGGGTAGCTGCCGGAGCGAAGCGTGAAAAACCGCCACGCCACCGCCGCAAACAGGGCCGTGAACAGGGCCAGTAGAACGATGAAAGCCGTACCCATAGCGCCCGCTGCCACCCGCTCTCTTCTGCTGCCTACTTTGGAACAAATCTACTTGGGGCGCGGGCAAAGAGCCAAGAAACCCCTCGTCCCCACCCCTGTCGTGGCGACGGGGTGAAGGAGGAGGGGTCCCTTCGGGTTCTCGGACTGCTAGTGCTGGGAGCGCTTGACGGCTCGCAGCTCGGCCTCTGCCTTGAGGGCAGCGTCCGAATTGTCCGCGTCCCGGACGCGGGCTTCGGCATCCGCAGTGTCTACCTCATCGGCCCACACTGCGGAGTCGGCGAGGATGGTGATCTTGTCTCGCGCCACGGACAGGAAACCGCCCTGCACCGCAGCCACCAGCTTGTCACCATCGGTGGTCCGGATGGTCACCACCCCGTTTTCGACCAACTGGCCGAGCAGGGGCTCGTGACCGGGAAGCACGCCGATCTCGCCTTCGGTTGTCTGAGCGGTCACGGACGTGGCCTGACCAGACCACAGAGCCCGTTCGACCGCAACCAGTTGAGCGGCAATCTCAGCCATGGGCGCCTACGTCCTTACTTCTTCTCGTTCATCTTCTTGTATGCGGCTTCCACGTCGTCCAGGCCGCCGAGCCCGTTGAAGGCCTGCTCGGGGTAGGAATCGAAGTCACCGTTGCAGATGCGCTCGAAGGCATCGATGGTGTCCTTCAACGGGACGTAGGAGCCGGGGATGCCGGTGAACTTCTCCGCGACGAAGAAGTTCTGGCCCAGGAAGCGCTCGATGCGGCGGGCGCGCTGGACGGTGATCTTGTCCTCCTCGGACAGCTCGTCCATACCGAGGATGGCGATGATGTCCTGCAGCTCCTTGTTCTTCTGCAGGATGTGGATCACGCGCTGAGCAACGTCGTAGTGACGTTGCCCCACGATGCCCGGCTCCAGGATGCGGGAGGTGGAGGTCAGCGGGTCCACGGCCGGGTAAATACCCTTGGAGGCAATGGAGCGGTTGAGCTCCGTGGTGGCGTCCAGGTGGGCGAAGGTCGTCGCCGGGGCCGGGTCGGTGTAGTCGTCGGCCGGGACGTACACGGCCTGCAGGGAGGTAATGGACTTACCCTTCGTGGAGGTAATCCGCTCCTGCAGCACGCCCATCTCGTCGGCCAGGGTCGGCTGGTAACCCACTGCGGAGGGCATACGGCCCAGCAGCGTGGATACCTCAGAGCCGGCCTGGGTGAACCGGAAGATGTTGTCGATGAACAGCAGCACGTCCTGGTTCTGCACATCGCGGAAGTACTCCGCCATGGTCAGACCGGACAGGGCCACGCGCATACGGACTCCCGGCGGCTCGTCCATCTGGCCGAAGACAAGCGCAGTGTCTTGCAGCACGCCCATCTCCTCCATCTCGAGGAAGAGGTCCGTACCCTCACGGGTGCGCTCGCCCACACCGGCGAACACGGAGGTACCGGAGAACTCGCGGGCGATACGGGTGATCATCTCCTGGATGAGCACCGTCTTGCCCACACCGGCGCCGCCGAACAGGCCGATCTTGCCGCCCTTCACGTAGGGGGTCAGCAGGTCGATGACCTTGATGCCCGTCTCCAGGATCTCGGTCTTGCCCTCCAACTCGTCGAATGCCGGGGGCT
This sequence comes from Corynebacterium heidelbergense, assembly GCF_028609845.1. Taxonomy (NCBI): domain Bacteria; kingdom Bacillati; phylum Actinomycetota; class Actinomycetes; order Mycobacteriales; family Corynebacteriaceae; genus Corynebacterium; species Corynebacterium heidelbergense. The sequence goes on from NZ_CP063191.1 coordinate 1,527,007, forward strand.
CCCGGTGGATGCCCCACTGCTCGCCGTCGCGGCCGAGGCCGGGCTCGTCGATGCAGTCGCCGAGAGCGTTGAAGACGTGGCCCTTGACCACATCGCCGACGGGCACGGAAATGGGCTTGCCGGTGTCCTTAACCTCCGCACCGCGGACCAGGCCGTCGGTGGGGGCCATGGACACTGCGCGCACCAGGTTTTCGCCAAGGTGCTGTGCCACCTCCAGGGTGATGGTCTTTGCCACGGCCTCGAGGTCCACCTCGACCGTCAGGGCGTTGAACAGGGCCGGCTGCTGGCCGCGCGGGAACTCCACGTCCACCACCGGGCCGATCACTCGCACGACGCGGCCGGCAACAGTGGCGTCAGCCGGGGGCTGAGCCTTAATTGCTGTAGTCATATCTAGTCACTTTCTCCGCTATCGGCGAGCGCGGATGCGCCACCGACGATCTCTGTGATTTCCTGAGTAATCTGCGCCTGGCGGGCCTGGTTGGCAACGCGGGAGAGCTGCTTGACCAGGTCCGTTGCATTGTCCGTCGCAGCGCTCATGGCGGTGCGTCGGGCTGCGGACTCCGAGGCGGCTGCCTCCAGCATGGCCGCGAAGATGCCGCGGGAGACGTACTGCGGCAGCAGCTCCTCCAGCAGCCGGTCGGCGCTGGGCTCGAACTCCACCTCGGGCTGGATCTCTTTGGAACCGTTGGACAGCATGTCCTCGCCCTGGTGGATTTCTTCCTCCTCCACGACGGGCTCGATCGGCAGCAGCCGGTGGGCCCGCGGGATCTGGCTGAGCATGGATTCGAACTCGGTGAAGACCATGTGGACTTCGTCGAAGCCCTGAACGTCCTCGCCCTGGTGCCCCCGAACGCCATCGCGGTGCTTGGCCGTGCCCTCGGATCCGGCGATGAAGCCGTCGATGAGGTGGCGGCGCAGATCGTGGGTCTTGGAGTAGTCCGGGTCTTGAGAGAAGCCGGTCCATGCCCCACCGATGGGTTCGTTGCGGAAGTTGTAGTAGGACAGGCCCTTGTTGCCCGCCACGTACAGCACTACTTCCTTGCCGTCCTGCTCCAGCATCTTGCGCAACTCCGCCGTCTTCTTCAAGACGTTGTTGTTGTACCCGCCGCACATGCCGCGGTCGCTGGAGATCACCAGGATGGCCGCGCGGGAGGCGTTGGCACGCTCCTTGAGCATGGGGTGGTCCATCGAGCTGGCGGAGGCCAGGCGTTGGATAACCCGCTCGATCTCCTGGGCGTACGGCTGGGATGCGTCGACTCGGGATTGCGCCTTGGTGATCCTGGAGGTGGCGATGAGCTCCTGAGCCTTGGTGATCTTCTTGGTCGAATTCACGGACTTAATCCGGGTCCGCAGTTCGCGAAGACTGGCCATCTACTCTCGCCTCCTATCTTGTTCCGTTGGTGGTCATTGGTGCATTCGTCCGTTCTCGACGCCGCTACTTGCTGGTCTTGCGGGTCACGGTGATCTGGGACTTCTTCACTTCGTCCTGATCCAGCGCCTCGGCCTCGGGCTCGTTGACCACGGGCTTGCCGTCGGAGGTCTGGAAGGTCTGCTTGAAGTCCGCGACGGAGCGCTTGAGGGCTTCCTTAGAGTCGTCGTCCAGCGCCTTGCCGCCGTTGATCTGCTCGTACACCCCGCTGGCGTTGGAGTGCAGGTGCTCCCACAGCTCGGCTTCGAAGCGGCGGATATCCTCCACCGGCACGTCGTCGAACTCGCCCTCGCCGGCCAGGTAGATGGAGACCATCTGGTCCTCCACGGACTGGGGCTTGGTCTCGGTCTGCTTCAGCAGCTCAACGAGGCGCTTGCCGCGCTCCAACTGAGCCTTGGAAGCCGGGTCCAGGTCAGAGGCGAAGGCGGCGAAAGCCTCCAAGTCGCGGTATGCGGCCAGGTCAAGACGCAAGGAACCCGAAACCTTCTTCATGCCCTTCGTCTGTGCTGCGCCACCCACGCGGGACACGGAGACACCGACGTTGATGGCGGGGCGGACACCCTGGTTGAACAGGTCGGACTCGAGGAAAACCTGACCGTCCGTGATGGAGATGACGTTCGTCGGGATGAAGGCAGACACGTCGTTGGCCTTCGTCTCGATGATCGGCAGTGCGGTCAGGGAGCCGCCACCCAGGTCGTCGGAGAGCTTGGCGGCGCGCTCCAGCAGGCGGGAGTGCAGGTAGAAGACGTCGCCGGGGTATGCTTCGCGGCCCGGCGGGCGGCGCAGCAGCAGGGAGATGGCGCGGTAGGCCTCGGCCTGCTTGGTGAGGTCGTCGTAGATCACCAGCACGTGCTTGCCGCCGTACATCCAGTGCTGCCCGAGGGCGGCGCCGGCAAAGGGGGCCAGCCACTTGAAGCCAGCGGAGTCGGAGGCCGGGGCCGCGACGATGGTGGTGTAATCCAGGGCACCGTTGTCCTCCAGGGTCTTGCGGATAGCCGCAATGGTGGATCCCTTTTGGCCGATGGCGACGTAGATGCAGCGAACCTGCTTGCTCTCGTCGCCGGACTCCCAGTTGGCCCGCTGGTTCAGGATGGTGTCGATGCAGACCGAGGTCTTACCGGTCTTGCGGTCACCAATGATCAACTGGCGCTGGCCACGGCCGATGGGGGTCATGGCGTCAATCGCCTTGATGCCCGTCTGCATCGGCTCCTCCACTGGCTGACGCATCAGCACGGAGGGGGCTTGCAGCTCGAGGACGCGGTCCTCTTCGGACTCGATATCGCCCAGGCCGTCGATGGGCTGGCCCAGGGGGTTGATCACGCGGCCGAGGAAGTTATCCCCAACCGGGATGGACAGGACCTCGCCGGTCCGCTTAACCTCGTCGCCCTCCTTGAGGGACTCGTAGTTGCCCAGGACCACCACGCCGACCTTGTCGGTGTCGAGGTTCTGTGCGACGCCGATGACGCCGCCCGGGAACTCAAGCAGCTCGTTGGCCATCACGGACGGCATGCCGCTTACCTGGGCAATGCCGTCAGCGGCCGTCGTGACCACTCCGACCTCCTCGCGGGAGGCCTCCGGGGAGTAGCTCGAGGTGTAGTTCTCAATCGCGCTACGGATCTCGTCGGAGGAGATCGTCAGCTCCGCCATGTTCTTCCTGCTCTCGGTGTTGTCTTCCAGCAATGTGTTTCTCACCTGCGGTCTGCGTTGTTAGGCGATAGACCGGCGAAGGCGTTCCAGCTTGCCAGCTGTGCTGCCGTCGATAATCTCATCACCGACGCGGATGACGGCTCCACCGAGGAGGCTGGTGTCTACCTCAGAATGAACCGCAATCTTGCGACCGTAAATCTTCTCCAACTTGGCAGCCAGGGCGCTCTCCTGCTCATCGGTGAGCTCTGCTGCACTTCGGACGCGAGCAACCTCGCGCCCCTCGAGCGCGGCGACGTCGTCGCACAGGCCGTCGAGGACCTCTACCGGGCTGTCCTGCAGCCGGCCGATTGCCTGGAGGGCCAGGGCCTCGGTGACCGCGGTGACTTTCCCGTAGATGACCTTGGCCAGCAAGTCGCGGCGGTCGTTGGCCGACCGAGACTTATCCGCCAGCAGCATCTCCAGCTCTGGCTCGTTTTCCAGGATCCGGGCGAGGCGGAAGAGCTCGTCTTCCACCCGGTCCAACTGACCCTGCCCCTCGGCGGAACGCAGCAGCGCGCGGCGGCCAAGTTTCTCCAGGCCCGCGCGCAGGTCCCGCGTGTTCGACCAGGTCTGGGACACCGCAGCGGACACGATCTCCTCCGTGGCGGCGGATACCTTGCCGGAGAACAGCCGCTTGGCCAGGCCAGCGCGCTGCTCGGGTTTGGCGGCCGCATCCACGAGGGCCATCCGCAGGCTGCGGTCGCTGTCGAGGACGTCAACAACGTCCAGCAGCTCCGTGCCCGTCTGGGCTCCGGTGTTGACGGCGTCAGAGGTCTCCCCCAGCCCGGTGTCCAGGGTGTGGCTCAAACGCTCGTAGGCTTCTCGGCTAGCTGCGTGCATTCCCATCACTTCCTAGCGCTGCCGACGTTATCCAGGTCGGCAAGGAAGCTATCGATGGTGCCCGAACGCTTGACATCGTCGGACAACTGCTCGCCCAACAGACGCTCAGCCAGGTTGATCGAATTGTGGCCCATATCCTTGCGCAGGTCAGACACCACGGAGGTGCGCTGCGCTTCAAGCTGGCGGTGGCCAGCTTCGACGATACGGTTGGACTCGTCGGTCGCCTGCGCCTTCATGTCGGCGATGATCTTCTGGCCCTGGGACCGGGCATCATCGCGGATCTGGGCGGCCTCGGTGCGAGCCTCGGCCAGCTGGGCGTTGTACTTCTCCAGAGCAGCCTTGGCCTCAGACTGAGCGGCCTCGGCGCGCTGGATGCCACCCTCGATCTGATCCTCGCGTTGGTTCAGCACTTCCTGGAACTTCGGAAGCACGAACTTCCAGAACACGAACAGGATGACCAAGAACGGAATGATTGACCAGACGATGTCATACAGCGGCGGGAGAAGAGGGTTGATGCTCTCCTCCATCGGCAGCTTCTCGGATTCTGCTGCCAGGTAAAGAATGTTCGTCATAGTCTCCAGCTTTCGCTATCTATGCGGGTGTTGTTAACGGTGTGCGGTTGGATTTCGGGCGATACCGGCGCGTGGCGGGCGGTACGTGGCCAATCTCCCACCGCATCCTCATCCGCAACTAGAACAGGAAGGCGGCGACCAGGCCGATGAGGGCAAGGGCCTCGGTGAAGGCGATACCCAGGAACATGTTGGTACGCAGCTGGCCAGCCATCTCGGGCTGACGCGCCATAGCCTCGGCGGTCTTACCGGCGACCAGGCCCACGCCGATGCCCGGGCCGATTGCGCCGAGGCCGTAGCCGATAGCGCCGAGACCCTTCAGCTGAGTGGTGCCTTCTGCAGCCAATACGAGGATGTCGTTCATGAGAGTTCCAAAACCTTTCTGGTGACCGACCCGGCAGATGTCGTTTTTCGTGCTACCGAGTGCTGATGGTCGGGACGTGTCTTTTGCAGTTGTTGTGTTGTGCGGTGGTTAGTGCTCGTCGGCATGCAGCGACAGTTCGATGTACACGGCGGTGAGCAGGGCGAAGATGTACGCCTGCAGGAAGATCACCATGAGCTCGAAGAAGCTGAAGGCCACACCGAAAGCGATTGTGCCAGCAGACAACAGTGTCCAGCCGTTGAGCTGCCAGAAGAAGAAGTTCGTGGCGCTGAACAGCATGACGAGGATGATGTGTCCGGCCAACATGTTGGCCATAAGACGGATGGTCAGGGTAATCGGACGGAGGACGAAAGTGGAGAAGAATTCAATGGGTACCACGAGGAAGTGGAGGAAGAAGGGAAGCCCCGGGATCACCACAGACGACTTGAAGTACTTGCCGAAGCCGTACCGCTTGATACCCGCGTAGACGAACACCACATACGCCACAACGGCCAGCACGAGCGGCAGGCCGATGCGGGCGCTTGGGGAGATGTTCATAAACGGGATGACCGTCGGTAGGTTCACAGCGAGGACCGTAAAGAAGATGGCTGCGATGATCGGAAGGAAGCGGCGCCCCTCTTTTTTGCCCAAGATCTCTTCCGCAATGTGGATTCGCACGAAATCTAGTGCGAGCTCCGCGAAATTCTGCACGCCGTGCGGAATCAACTTTGGCTTGCGCATCGCGAAGAAGAAGAAGGCGGTAACCGCCAAAACCATTACGATGCGGATGACCATCAAGCGGTCGAGCGCGAAAGCTCCACCAGCAAAGTCGTTGAACCACAGACGGCTAGGATCCAACTGCCCCGGGAAGAATTCATGTTCCAATGAAGGTGAATGGAATTCACCCTTCATGGCCAAGGTTGTTACGCTCAGCGTTCTCTCCCGTGTTTGGGCCGCGTGCACTGAAGTGTCAGGCGGTGCGATGGAGGTCTTGATTGTCGAAACTTACCGACGTCCGAGGACTCCGTCGCTCGTCCCGGCGGGGTCGGCAGGTACCTGAGGCTGATCGCCGAAACTCCAGGTGAAAATGCTCACCGTTCCGGCCAGCCTGGCCCACGTTGACCTTACCAGGTTAGGAGCACCTGCCGCTAAGCGATGCCCCGCATGTTTTCGCGAGGTCCTGCCAGGTTCTGTACTAGCTGATGTACAGGGTCTTCGTACGCAGGATGGCCCAGGTTTCCGTGGCTAGGACAACAACCAGCGCGACGATAATCGTCACCCCCAAAGCCGGATGGCTGTAGAAGGTCATCCGCTTGAGAACCAACAGCACAATGAGCAGCACCACAGCCTTGACCAACCAGGAGCCCAGAACCACCGCCAGCGTGGTCGTGGGAGCCGTCCGCGCCGTCGCCAGCGCGGTAAACACCGTGGTCAGTAGGAAGATGCCGCCCACCACGGAACCGATGAGGGCCCCGTAGAACCCCGCCGATCCGGCGGCGATAGTCCAGGCCACGAGGGAGACCACCGCCACCGCGGCCAGCGCGAGGGACCCGGACCGGGCCGCCCGCCGCAGCGGGAGGGCCCCGTCTGCCGCGGCGGAGACGTCATTGAGCTCCGCTACCGGTCGGCTGGCCTCTTCCGGGGCTTCGGGCCGCTCCGCGCGCTCGGTCGGGTCGGTTTCGTTCACGTTCACGGGGTCCTTCTCAGTCACATCACCGAAGCGTACCGGCTTGCAGCGGGCACCTCCCAGCCGCGTTGGAGGTTAGGGGCGTCCCCAAGAATGACGAACCGAACCCGACCGCCACCGCCGGAATCTCGGGCTACGGCCGCTGGGTATCCTCCCGCCACAGCGGCACGACGGTAATCGCCACCACCGCCATGAGGGCCACCCCGAAGACCATCGCAGTAATCCCCGGCGGAAACACGGCGGCCCCCACCGCCCCGAACGCGGCCACCGCCACCCACGCGTACATCACCAGCACCACCCGCTTTTGCGTGTGGCCCAGGCGCAACAGGCGGTGGTGAAGGTGCTCCTTGTCCGGGGAAAAGGGGCTCTTACCCGCACTCACCCGCCGCACCACCGCGAGCACCAGGTCCAGTAGCGGGATGAACAGGGCGGCAAGCACCACGATCACGGGGGACAACAGCGCCACCGCATCCGCCGGCCCATACAGGGCCATGTTGATCCGCCCAGACGCCGACACGCACGCCGCGGACAGCAGCACCCCGATGAGCATGGACCCGGAATCGCCCATAAAAATCCGCGCCGGAGAAAAGTTGTGCGGCAAAAACCCCAGGCACACCCCGGCCAACGCCGCCGAAATCATGGCCGGCGGATACGCGGAAACGGTGCCGCCCTGGTCGTGAAGAATGGTCAGGGAGTACACGAGGATCGTGGCGGAGGCGATCAGCCCCAGCCCCGCGGCGAGGCCATCGAGTCCGTCCACGAAGTTCATCGCGTTGATGATCGTGACCGTCAACAACACCGTGATCACCGTGGACTGCACTTGATCCAGGATGAGCGTGGTCCCCCCGTCGGCCGGCCAATACAGCAGGTACCAGGACAGGCCCATGAGGCTCATGAGCACCGAGCCGCCCACCTGCCCCACCAGCTTGACTACCCAGCTTATGTCGTAGAGATCGTCCACCACCCCCACGGCCACGATGACGAAGGACGCCGCGAGCACAGCGTTCATGTCGGGCGTCACCGGTGGGAAACCCCGCGTGAGCGCCGGGAGCTGACCGGCCGTCACAACCGCCATCACCACCCCGCTGAACATAGCCACTCCCCCCAACCTCGGCGTGGGCACCGTGTGCACGTCCCGCTCCCTGGGCACCGCCAGGTGGCCCCGCCGCAGCATGAGGCTGCGAACCACCCCGGTGAGCAGGAAGGTGGTCCCGCAGCCCACCAGCAGCACGAGGGCCAGCTCGCGCAGCGGAACACCCGCGCCTGTGCTATACCCCTGCGCCAACACTTGGCTGCTGCCGAACTGCATCACTGCAACCCGCCATCCTTCCTGGTCTGCGTGCTTTGCCCCATGGGCCCTTAGGTTCGTGGTCCGCTAAATCTGACCGCGGAGCTGCGCCGGGCTCATCCCCAGCACCTCCCCCACCTCCTCGGCGCTCGTCGCACCCTCCCGCAGGATCCGCGGCCGACCGGAGGAGAGATCCACGATCGTGGAGGGGGAACCCACCGTGGCCGTGCCGCCGTCCATGTACACCCCGACCTCCCCGCCCAACTGCTCCTCGGCCTGCGCGACCGTCACGGCCGGGGGCTGGCCGGAGATGTTCGCGCTAGAGACCGCCATAGGCCCCGTGCGCTGCAGCAGCTCTAGGGCAACGGGGTGCAGCGGCATCCGGAGCATCACCGTGCCCCGCGTGTCCCCCAGATTCCACGGCAGCGAGGGGGCCTGGTGCACAACGACGGACAGGCCCCCCGGCCAGAACGCCTCCACCAGGCGACGCAGGTTGAAGCTGTATTCCCGGACCAGGCCCTCCACGGTGGACCAGCTACCGATGAGCACCGGCACGGGCATGTCCGGTCCGCGCCGCTTAGCACGCAGCAGGGCCTCTACGGCCTGGTTGTCGAAAGCGTCGCAGCCGATGCCATAGACCGTGTCCGTCGGCAGAACCACCAGACGGCCGCCCTTGACGGCGTTGACGGCGCGGATGAGGGCATCCTCGCGGTCGGTCGGGTCCGTGGCATCTACGCGCAATGACATCTCAGGTGATCCTTGGGTGTTTCGGCGGGGCTTGCGGTGTTCCGGGGCTTGCCGTGTTACGGGCAGCTACTAAGGCTCCTATCGTAGTGACCCACCAGAACCGCCGGGCACGTATGTCGGGGGCCGGTGCACTTCGGCGCTGACAAAGCGATCGCGCCCGGCGAGGTCCCGGTGGCCGCGCACGCCCCGTAATCCTCGGCTGCACAGGAGCTGCGCCATCGCCTCCCCGGTGGAGTCGTCGTGCTCGATGGCGAGAAGACAGCGGGGTGCGGCGGCCTGCAGCATGGCGCCGAGGAGTGGCTCCATCAGCGCCATTCCGTCTGCCCCGGCGAACACCGCCTCTGCCGGATCCGCGTGGACTTCCGGGCTCACCGGGCTCTCGCTGGGCACGTAGGGCGGGTTGCTCATCACCACGTCCCCCGCGGCTGTAAGACCCAGTCGCATAATTAGCCCGGGGTCTGCCACATCCCCGCTGAACCACTCCAGGTGAACGCGCTCGCCGATCTCCCCCCGGCGGCGCAACTGACGTTCGTTCGCGCGGGCCAGGTCCAGCGCCTTGGAGTTTGCGTCCACGCCGACGATGCGGGCGCGGTAACTGTGGCGCGTGAGACGTGCGGCCAGGGCCAGGGCGATGCTGCCAGGTCCGGTGCACAGGTCCACGATGGTGAGCTCGTCGGGCATGAGCGCGGCGGTCAGCGGTGCGGATTGCATGTTCTTCAGGACGCCCCCAACCTCGCGCCAGACCCAGTCCACCATGAGCTCGGTCTCTGGCCTGGGCAGAAAGGCCTCCGGCCCGGCCAGGAGATCCAGGCCGTCGAAGAACGCGGCCCCCACGATGTGTTGCAGCGGCTCCCGCCGGCTGCGGCGATCCACCCAGTCCGCGAAGGCCGCCGGGGCGGGATCCTCGCTGCGGGTAAACAGCTCTGTGGCGGACACGGGCCTGCGCGGGTGTTCGCGGTCCGGCGCTGGGGCCAGGGCATAGGCCATGAGGAGGCGGGCATCGGGCAGCGGGGACTCCACCCCCGCGTCCGCGAGGAGCCGGGCGGCGGCGCGAGTGGCACCGCCGACGGTGTCGGTTTCCTGCAGGTGTGGCACGGGGTCCGCGGGGCCCTAGCTCTCCGCCTCGAGGCGGCGGGCGCGCTCGGCTTCCTGCAGCGCGGCGAACAGGGCTTCCAGGTCCCCGCCCAGGACGGCGTCCAGGTTGTTCGCCTTGTATCCAATGCGGTGATCAGAGACGCGGGACTCCGGGAAGTTGTACGTGCGGATGCGCTCGGAGCGGTCCAGGGTGCGGATCTGCGCGGCGCGGCCCTCGGCGGCTTCGGCTTCCGCCTCCTCTTCCCGCAACTGCTGGAGGCGAGCGGCCAGCACCTGCATTGCCCGGGCCCGGTTTTGGATCTGCGAGCGTTCCTTCTGGCAGGTGACCACGATGTTGGTGGGCAGGTGGGTGATGCGCACGGCGGAGTCCGTCGTGTTCACGCCCTGCCCGCCCTTGCCGGAGGAGCGGTAGACATCCACGCGGATGTCCTTGTCGTCGATCTCCACGTCCTCGATCTCATCGGGCTCCGGGTAGACCAACACACCGGCGGCCGAGGTTTGAATGCGGCCCTGGGACTCGGTGACGGGAACGCGCTGCACGCGGTGGACGCCGCCTTCGAACTTGAACGCGGACCAGGCACCGTCCCGGGAGGGGTTCTTGGACTTGATGGACATGGTCATGTCCTTCACCCCGCCCAGATCCGTCTCGTTGAGGTCCAGAATCTCCGTGGCGAAGCCGTGGCGCTCAGCGAAGCGCTGGTACATGCGGGCCAACTCCCCGGCGAAGAGAGCGGCCTCCTCTCCCCCGGCGCCGGACTTGATCTCCATGACGATGTCGTCGCTGTCGTGGGGGTCCCGAGGGGCCAGCAGGTCCGTCAGTTGTTCGCGGAGGGTGGCAATCTCGCCATCCAGGCGGTCTGCCTCCGCGGCGAATTCCGCGTCCTCGCTGGCCATCTCCCGGGCTGCGGCGCAGTCCCCCTCCGCCTGGGTCAGGCGGGTGTGGACCTGGATGATGGGCTGTAGCTGGGAAAAGCGCTTGCCCACCCGCCGCGCGGCCGCGGGGTCGTTGTGCAGCTCCGGGTCCGATAGCTGCGCCTCTAGCCCCTGGTACTCAGCCAGGATGTCGTCCACCATCGACGGCGTGGTGTTCATGGGTTTCACGGGTCCTTTACTCCTTGTAGCGGACTAGGGAGAACTAGTCGGTTTCCTCATCCGCCAGCGGGGCGGAGCTGGCGATCTGCAGCATGAAGTCCCGGTTAGTCTTGTTCTTCCGCAGCTGCTTGATCAACAGGTCGATGGCGGCCTGGGGGTCCAGGGCGGAGAGAATGCGGCGCAGCTTGTGCATAATCCGCGCCTCGTCCGGGCCGAGCAGCAGCTCGTCCTTGCGCGTGCCGGAGGGGTTGACGTCCACCGCCGGGAATACCCGACGCTCGGAGATCTTGCGATCCAGCTTGAGCTCCGCGTTGCCGGTGCCCTTGAACTCCTCGAAGATGACCATGTCTCCTGCAGAGCCGGTCTCCACCATGGCGGTGGCGATGATGGTCAGGCTGCCGCCGTTTTCGATGTTGCGCGCGGCTCCCAGGAATCGCTTCGGCGGGTACAGGGCGTTGGAGTCCACACCGCCGGAGAGGATGCGGCCGGAGGCCGGGGAGGAGTTGTTGTAGGCGCGCCCGAGACGGGTGATGGAGTCCAGCAGCAGCACCACGTCCTTGCCCTGTTCCACCAGGCGCTTGGCTCGCTCCACGGCGAGCTCAGCCACGGCGGTGTGCTCTGACGGCGGGCGGTCGAAGGTTGAGGCGATGACCTCCCCCTTCACGCTGCGCTGCATGTCCGTCACTTCCTCCGGTCGCTCGTCGACGAGCACGACCATGAGGTAGCACTCCGGGTTGTTCGTGGAGATCGCGTTGGCGATGTCCTGGAGGATGGTCGTCTTACCGGCCTTCGGCGGGGAGACGATTAGCGCGCGCTGGCCCTTACCGATGGGCATGATGAGGTCGATCACGCGGGTGGTGAGGGTCTTCGGGTCCGTCTCTAGGCGCAAGCGCTGGTTGGGGTAGAGCGGGGTGAGCTTCGCGAAATCCGGGCGCTGGGACGCCTGCTCCGGGGAAAGGCCATTGACGGATTCCACGCTGTGGATCGGCGTGTACTTTTGCCGGTGCCGGCCGCGTCCACCGGATGCATTGCCCTGGTTGTTGTTGTTACTGCGCGGCTTGATCGCACCCACAATGGCATCGCCGTGGCGCATCCCGTATTTGCGGGCAGTATTTACCGGCACATAGACGTCCGTGGGTCCCGCGTGATATCCGGTGGTGCGGATGAAGGCGGTGTTGGCATCCGCGACGTCTAGAATTCCCGCGACCTGGGCCAGATTCTGCTCGCCACCGGACTGGGGGTTGTTGTCCTCAGCGTCATTGTCCGGGCGGTTATCGCGGTCATCCCGGTTGCGGCGGTTGTTGCGATCCCCACCGTTATTGCCGCCCCGGTCGTTGCGGTCGTTCCTGTTGTTGCGCTCGTTGCGATTGCGCCGGTTCCGCCGGTTGCGGCGGCTGCGCCTGCCCTCCCCGTCATGGTGGCGATTCCGATGCTCCCGGCCCGAACCATCGTGGCGCTTGCTGTCATCGTTATTGCCGCCATCGTTATTTCCGCTGTTGTTCGTGCCAGTGTCGCCTTTATCCGCGTGACGGTTATCCCCGCCGTTCTCGTTGCGGTCCACGGAGTCTCCTCCCCCATCCCGGCCGTTGGGTTCGTCTCGGTTCACTCGGTTCTCACGGTTGTTGCGCTGGTCCTCGGCCTCGTGCTTCGACTCAGGGTCCTGTTGCGGCGCCGAGGATTGCGCAGAAGTGGCGCGCGGTGGGGTGGCGTCCGAAAGAGAAGAATCGCCGGAATTACCGGCCTGCCCGCCACGGGCCCCACCGGATTGGATCACGCTGATTAATTCGCCCTTGCGCAGCGCAGAGGTGCCGCGCAACCCCTGAGCGGCCGCAATTTGGCGCAACTCGGGAAGCTTAAGGGAGGCAAGGCCATTGGCCTGAGCCCGGTTAAGAATGTCGGACAGGCTCACGAAGGTCCTTTCACTGTTACCAAACATGGCATATCGGTGCTTCTCCACATTCCCGCACACAGCCTGTGGGGGCCTCATGCCCCGATTGGCCGGGCAGAAAAAGGGGAAGAAGAAAAGCCGGTTAGCGGCACTGGGCAGCGCATTCGGAGGGAAGTTCTCCATCTCTTCGACGCCCCTAACCCTGCTCACTACGACCCTCGCGTGGAGCCGCAGCGAAGCGAGTTTCGGAGTGACCCCAAATGGAGACAACCCTCCTCGCCCGCAAAACGGAGATCCCATCGGGGGAAGAAGATAAGTGGGATGTGACAAAGTAAGAGGCAGGCAGTTCGCCCAACGCCCATCGCGGGCCCTCACCCTGAGTGGCGGAGGCCTGTCCCACCCGAGTCCCTCGGCGATCCCGGTCCAGTAATAGGCCAGGCACCGCCGGTGTGGGAGCCTCTCGCGCGGGCTCGGCCGCTAACTCATAAGACTCGACTGGCAGTCTAACATCCTGCGATCCACACAACCCTATCGCCACCCACAAAGGTATGCTCCATCTCTATGGAAGCCACGATGCAGGAGATCCCATTCTCAATAGCCCGCATCTTGGAATATGGGGCCACCGCCCACGGCAGCGCCACCATCACCACCTACGCCGAAGCCAGCCCCGAGGGACCGCTACCCAGCCCAGAATCAGAAAGCACCACCTTTGCCACCATCGGCGCCCGCTGCGCCGCACTGGCCCACGCCCTCCACGCGGAATTCGGCATCAACCCCGCCGACCGCGTCTCCACCCTTTTGGCGGAGGACACCGAGCACGTCGAATCACTACTGGCCGTGGCCTCCATGGGGGCCGTGTTCAACCCCCTCAATCGGCATCTCGCGGACGATCAGATCATCCACGTCATCAACCACACCCAGGCCCGGGTCATCATCTGCCACCCGGAGTACGCCGACCGGCTGGCCACTCTCCTGCCCTCCTGCCCCAACGTCACCGGGGCCCTCATCACTGGCAGCGACCCCAGCCACGTCCGCATGGCCCGCTCACTGATCCGCGTCGCCGGGCGGGAGGACATCCGCGTGCTCGGCTACGAGGAGAACCTCAACAACCGCGCCTCCACCTACCCCTGGCCCCGCCTGCCGGAAACCTCCCCCGCCGCCGTCTGCTATTCCACCGGGACCACCGGCGCACCCAAGGCCGTGGTCTACTCCCATCGCAGCCTGTGGCTGCACTCGCTAAACCTTCGCACCGCGGACTCCTTTGGTATCCGCAACGGCATCCCCTTCCTGTGCTGCGTGCCCATCTGCCACGTGTTGAGCTGGGGCGTGCCGCTGGCCGCCTTTATGACCGGGGCTCCGCTCATCCTGCCCGGCCGGACGATTGCCGCCGAGCACCTCGCCGCCGTCATCGAAAACGCCATGCCCCGTCAAGCCCACGGCTCCCCCGGGGTGTGGACCGCCCTGTACGTGCACTACACCGCCCACCCCCCGGCGAAGATGAGCCTGCGGGAGATCTACAGCGGCGGCTCCCCGGTCCCGCCCACCCTCATCGACTCCTGGGAGGAGACCTTCGGGGTGGACATGATCCACGCCTGGGGGATGACGGAAACCAGCCCCGTCGCCACCATCGCTCACCCCCCGGCCGGGGTGGGGGGCCCAGCCCGCGCGCGGTACCGCTACTCCCAGGGCCGCTTCCTGACCGGGGTGGAATACCGCGTGGTGGACGATTCGGGTGTGGTGCTGGAGCACAATGACCGCAACGTCGGCGAGATCCAGGTGCGCGGCAACACCGTGACAGGCAGCTACTACCACTCCCCCGCCCAGCAGGACGGCGCCCCAGCCGCGCTCTTCCGCGGGGAACCCACCGAGGACGCGACAGACCGCTTCACCGCCGATGGGTGGCTGCGCACGGGGGACGTGGGCACCATCACCCAGGACGGCTTCCTCACCATCCACGACCGCAAGGCGGACGTGATCCGCTCCGGGGGCGAGTGGATCTACTCCGCCGCGCTGGAGAACTACGTGATGGAATCACCCGCGGTGATCGAGGCGGCGGTCATCGGTATCCCGGACGCCACGTGGGGTCAGCGGCCCCTGGCCGTGGTGCAGCTAGCGTCGGGCATCGCCCCCAACGAGACGACCGCGCGCACGCTACGCCAGGAGGTCCTGGCCACCGTGCCGCGCTGGATGGCCCCGGAGAACTGGACCTTCGTGGCCAGCATCCCGAAGACCTCCGTGGACAAGTTCGATAAGAAGGACCTGCGCGCCCAGTTCCGGCGCGGCGAGTTTCACGTCATCATGCTCAGCACTAACGCTGACCAGCGGTGACCTCCACCCCGTCGGCGACGCGCAGCCGCTCTACCCGCAGCCCCTGATCCGCAGCCTCCTCCAGGATCTTCGGTTCCACGTCCTCGGTGGATAGCACGAGCACGGTGGGGCCGGCCCCGGAGAGGAAAGCCGGGTAGCCCTGGTTGCGGAGCCGATTGACCCATTCGGCAGTGACGGGCAGCGCCTCTGCTCGGTAGGGCTGATGCAGGCGGTCCCGGGTGCCCTCCCACAGCAGGGAGGGGTCACTGCGCAGGGCGATCGTCATCACGGCGGTGCGGGAGACGTTGAACCGCGCGTCCACGTGACTGACGTCCGTGGGTAGCACGCTGCGGACGGCCTGGGTAGAGGCGTGGAAGTTGGGGATGAGCGCCGTGACCTTGATATCCGGGTGCACCTCCATGCGGGAGGCGTAGTACTGCGGGGCGGTCCGGCCGTCCACGGGGGTGTTGGTCCAGGAGACCACGGCCCCGCCGAGGATGCTCGCGGCCGCGTTGTCCGGGTGCCCCTCGAAGGAAGCGGCGAGCTGGATCATCGTGGCGGGGGTGAAGACGTTGCCCACCAGCCCGTTGGCCGCCGCGATGCCGGCCACTGCGGCGGAGGCGGAAGAACCCATCCCCCGGGATTGCGGGATGGAGTTGTGGCAGTGCACCTTCAGCCCCCGCACGGATACGTCGGCCTTGGCCAGCCCGGCGCGTAGGGCCCGCACCACGAGGTGCCGTTCGTCGAGGGGCACCTCCCCCGCCCCCTCCCCGGTGACCTCCACCTCCAGGCCGGATCCGACGACCTCCACGTCCACGTGGTCGTAGACGCTAAGGGCCAGTCCGAGCGTGTCGAAGCCGGGTCCCAGGTTGGCGCTGGAGCCGGGCACTTTCACATGGACTCGGGTGCCGACGGGAACTTCGGTGCTCATGGTCTCCGCAGCCTTTCCTCACAGGGGTTATTCGGTTCTTGCTGTGGTCTTCGGTTTTGGAAACGCCAACAGTGGCCCTAGCGCAGGTTGAGCGCCTCCGCCACCGCGTGCGTATCCACGTCTGCGACGGTGGGTTCCGGCATCTCCGCCAGGGCGGTGGAGGGGTCCTTCAAGCCGTGGCCGGTGACGGTACACACGATGCGCTGGCCCGGCTCAATTTTCCCCTCGGCGTGCGCGTGGAGCAGGCCGGCGACGGAGGAGGCGGAGGCGGGTTCCACGAACACGCCCTCCTTGGCGGCGATGAGGTGGTAGGCGTCCAAGATCTGCTCGTCGGTCTGGGCCAGGAAGCGCCCGCCGGATTCCTCCTTCGCGGCGACGGCCTGGTGCCAGGAGGCGGGGTTGCCGATGCGGATGGCGGTGGCCACGGTCTCCGGGTCCAGCACCGGTTCCCCCTTGACCAGGGGCGCGGCACCGGCGGCCTGAACACCCAGCATGGTGGGCCGGTGGGTGGACAGACCCGCCTCGGCGTATTCGCTGTAACCCTTCCAGTAGGCGGTGATGTTGCCGGCGTTGCCGACGGGGAGGGCGTGGATATCCGGGGCATCCCCCAGCACGTCCACGATCTCGAAGGCGGCGGTCTTCTGGCCCTCGATGCGCATGGGATTGACGGAGTTGACCAGGGCGATCTCCGGAAACTCGGTGGTGGTCTTGCGCACCATCTCCAGGCAGTCGTCGAAGTTGCCGCGGATCTGGATGATCTGGGCGCCGTGCATGACGGCCTGGGCCAGCTTGCCCTGGGCGATCTTGCCCTCCGGGATGAGCACGGCGCAGGCGATGCCGGCGCGGGCGGCATAGGCCGCGGCGCTGGCCGAGGTGTTGCCCGTGGAGGCGCACATGAGCACCTTCTGGCCGTTGTTCACCGCGTCGGAAACGGCCACCGTCATGCCGCGGTCCTTAAACGAGCCGGTGGGGTTGGCACCCTCGATCTTGAGGAAGACCTCGCAGCGGGTGAGCTCGGAGAGGTGGTTTGCCCGCAGCAGGGGCGTGCCGCCCTCGTTGAGGGTCACGGGATCCCATCCCTCCGCAAAGGGCATCCAGTCCCGGTACATGTTGATCAATCCACTCCAACTGGACAGGATGACCTGCCGCTCCCGCTGGGTCGCGGGGGGACGGGAATCCTGCGTGGTGGGCTCCACCTGCAGGGGATCCGTGTGGCGGGTCTCGGAGTGCTGGTCGTAGGAGGAGGTGTGCTCGTCGCTCACGGGGATGGGTCCTTTGCTGGAGGTGAGGAGGGAGAGAAGACGGGGGTAGGTGCAGGGAACGGGCAGGTGCGGGAAGCGGCCGCGGCTTAACCCTCCATGCGGATGACGGAGCGCACCGATCGCACCTCGTCCAGGGTCTTGAGGGATTCCACGGTCGCCTTCAGTTCCGATTCCTTGGCTCGGTGGGTGATGACAACGAGTCGGGCGCCATCTTCGATGCCCTGCTGGCGCACCGTCTTCAGGGAGACGTTGTGGGCGGAGAAGGCGTTGGCCACCTCCGCGAGCACGCCCACGCGATCCACGACCTCCATGTCCACGTGATAGCGGGTTTGGATGTCCCCGAAATCGGCGATCGGCAGGGAAGCGTAGGTGGACTCCCCCGGGCCACGACCGCCGTGGACGATGTTGCGGGCCACGGCCACCACATCGCCCAACACGGCGGAGGCGGTGGGGCCACCGCCGGCGCCGTTGCCGTAGAACATCAACCGGCCCGCGGACTCCGCCTCCACGAACACTGCGTTGTAGGACTCGCTCACGCTCGCCAGTGGGTGGGTCGTGGGGATGAGTGCGGGGTACACCCGGGCGGACACCGACTCGGTGCCCGTGGACTCGTCCACCAGCCGCTCGCAGATCGCCAGCAGCTTGATCGTGGAACCGGCGGCCTTCGCCGCATCGATATCGTCCACGGAGATATCGCGGATCCCCTCCGTGTGGACATCATCCCCGGACACCCGCGTGTGGAACGCCAGCGAGGCCAGGATCGCCGCCTTGGAGGCAGCATCGTAGCCATCCACGTCGGCCGTCGGGTCCGCCTCCGCATAACCCAGCTCGGTGGCCTCCGCGAGCATCTCCGCATAGCTCGCGCCCCGGTGGTACATGGCGTCCAAAATGAAATTGGTGGTGCCGTTGACAATGCCCATGACGGCATTGACCTTGTCCCCCGCCAATGAACGGCGCAACGGGCCGACCACCGGAATGGCGGCTGCCACCGCCGCCTCGAAGAACAGATCCACACCGGATTCATCTGCGGCCTCCGACAGCTCGTCGGCGTGCGCCGCGATGAGGGCCTTGTTCGCGGTCACCACGGACTTCCCGCCGCGCAGGGCGGTGGTGACGATCTGCCGGGGAAAGTCGATGCCGCCGATGACCTCGATGACCAGGTCGATGTCGTCGCGTTTAACCAGGGAGAGCGCATCGTCGGTGAGCAGCTCGCGGTCCACCCCCGGGCGCGGCTTGCTGAGGTCCCCCACGGCCACGCCGCGCACCTCCAACCGCCCGCCGATGCGGGAGGCGAACTCCTCGGAACGCTCGTTGATCAGGCGCAGGACCTCAGAGCCCACCGTGCCCATCCCCAGCAGCGCAACGCCGACCGTTGCTCCGGCGCCCTTGCCGGGCTTGAACCCGGATGGTGCGGACGCCCCCGAAGACGACTCCGCGGGCTGTGGTGCTGTGCTCTGTGCTGCGTTCGTCATCGTTCTCCCGATAGTTCTCGTCGCCGGTTCTCTTCACCGTGACCCCAACCCCTTCCCAGCGCCGGTGCACCTCGGCCGGCCGGACCCCAAGGGGGCCACGCCGAGCGCGGAGGCCCAGGGGCCGCGACAGGGATCGTGGCAGGGGTCGGAAACAGGGGCGAGGTAAATCTGCTGATTGGGTGCCGGATCACGGCGTGTTTACATCGCGTTTACATCCTAGTCGAGGCCACCGCGGCTAGTGATCGGTGTCCAGCGCGAGGATGTCCTCCACCGTCTCCCGGCGCAGCATCGTGCACGAGCTGCCCTCGCTGACCACGACCACCGGCGGGCGCGTCATCATGTTGTAGCGCGAGCTCATCGCGTAGCAATAAGCACCCGTGGCCCCGAGCATCAGCAGGTCCCCAGGCCGAACATCCCCCGGAATCAGCGCGTCCGCGATGAGGATGTCCCCGGATTCGCAGTGGGACCCCACCACCCGGCTGGGCACGGGTTCAGCCTCTGTGAGCCGGTTGACGATCCGGCAGTCGTATTCGGCGTTGTACAGGCTGGGGCGAATGTTGTCGCTCATTCCGCCGTCCACGGAGATGTACCGACGCGTCGTGCGATCAGAGGTTTCCACGTCCTTCACCGTGCCCACCCGGTACACCGTGACGGTGGAGGGGCCCGCGATGGCCCGACCCGGTTCCACGTTCACGCTGGGGGCGGCGATCCCCATCCGGTCCGCCGCCGCCTCCACCTGCTCCAGCAGGTCCCGGGCCACGCCGTCGACATCCAAAGCCTCCTGGTCTGGCATGTACGCGATGCCGTAGCCGCCGCCTAGGTCCAGCGTGTCCAAGGTGGTGGAGCCTTCCGGGCCCTTCCCCTCGCGCACGGTCGGCCACAGGCTCAGCAGGCGTTGGGCGGCGAGGACGAAACCGTCGGCCTCGAACACCTGCGAGCCGACGTGGCAGTGCAGGCCCCGCAGCCTCAGGTGCTCCGCTTTGGCGCAGGCCAGCGTGGCCTTTTCCGCTGCCCCGGAGGCCAGAGAGAAGCCGAACTTCTGGTCCTCGTGAGAGGTAGCGATGAACTCGTGCGTTTCCACGTGCACGCCGGGGGTCACCCGCACCAGCACGTTTTGTACCTGCCCCAGCTTCGCGGCGACCTGCTCCAGCAGCTCGATTTCCTGGGGGGAATCGACCACGACGAACTCCACCCCCGCGGTCACGGCGCGGGTGAGGAAGCCTTCGGACTTGTTGTTGCCATGAACGGTGATGCGCTCGGCCGGGAAGTCTGCGGCGAGCGCGACGGCCAGCTCGTTTTCGCTGGCCACGTCCAGAGCTAGCCCCTCCTGTTCGATCCAGCGGCACAGGGAGACGGTGAGGAAGGCCTTGGACGCGTAATGGACGTGGTGGCCGCCCCGGAAGGCGGTGGCCAGTTGGCGGCAGCGGGTGCGAAAGTCCGTCTCGTTAAGCACGAAGACGGGGGTGCCGTATTCCTCTGCCACGTCGGTGAGGCGCACGCCCTCGATGCTCACCACGCCATCGTCCTCGCGGCGGGTGTTGAGGGGGTACACGTGGTGCGGAATTCGGTTGAACTCCTCCGTGGAGGTGGTTCGCACGCGCAGGGGCGTAACGGGCTGTTGGGTGAGTGGGTCCATGGGTGCGGCGGGCTCTCCGAGGTGGATGTGGGGGTACAGGCGGGCGGGGTTGGGGCGGGCCGCTACATGCGCTCGGGCGCGGAGACCCCCAGCAGGTGCAACGCATTGGCCAGGGTCTGCTTTGTTGCGGCGGCCAGCGCGAGGCGGGCGGTGAATACCGGTGCGGCGTCCGCGCCGGTGGGCTCGTCACCCTTGGGCAGAATCTGGCAGGTGTCGTAGAACCGGTGGAAGGCCCCGGCGAGCTGCTCGGCGTAGCGGGCCACGCGGTGCGTTTCCCGCAGTTCGGCGGCCGTTTTGACCACGGCAGGGAACTCGCCGAGGGTGCGGATCAGGTCACCCTCTCGTTCTTCGGTGAGCAGACTGTAATCCGGATTGTCACTGTGGACGCCAGCCTCCGCAGCCTTGCGCGCCAGGGAGGAGAGCCGGGCGTGGGCATATTGCACGTAGAACACGGGGTTTTCGTTCGAACGCGAAGCCCACAGGTTCATATCAATATCCAGGGTGGAGTCCACCGAGGAGCGGATCAGCGCGTAGCGGGCAGCGTCCACGCCAATGGCTTCCACCAGGTCCTCCAGGGTGACAACGGTTCCCGCCCGCTTGGACATGCGCACGGCGCGGCCATCTCGAACCAGGTTCACCATCTGCCCGATGAGGACCTCCACCTGCTCGGGGCGGTAACCCAGCGCAGCGACAGCGGCTTTGAGGCGGGCAATGTAGCCATGGTGGTCCGCGCCCAGCATGTAGATGCAGAGGTCGTGACCGCGCTCGATCTTGTCGGCGATGTACGCGATATCCCCCGCGATGTAGGCGGCGTCCCCATCCGATTTGATGACCACCCGGTCCTTATCGTCCCCAAAATCGGTCGACCGCAACCACCAGGCACCGTCTGACTCGTACAGGTTCCCGTTGGCCTTGAGCGTGTCCACGGCCCGGTCCACGGCACCCGATTCGAACAGGGATTGCTCGTGGAAGTACACGTCGAACTCGGTGCCGAACTCGGCGAGGCTGCGCTTGATGTGGGCGAACATGAGCTCCACGCCTTCGGCGCGGAAGAGCTCCTGGGCCTCGGAGTCCGCGAGCTCGGACCACTCCGGGTGAAGGGAGGTCACCTGCTGGGCGATGTCGTGGATGTACTCCCCGCCGTAACCATCCTCTGGGGTGGGCTGCCGACGGGCGGCGGCGAGCAAGGAGCGGGAGAAACGATCGATCTGGCGGCCGTGATCGTTGAAGTAGTACTCGCGGGTGACCGTGGCGCCCTGGGCGGACAGGATGCGCCCGAGGGTATCGCCGAAGGCGGCCCAGCGGGTTCCGCCGAGGTGCACCGGGCCCGTGGGGTTCGCCGAGACGAACTCCAGGTTGATCTGCTGGCCCGCGCAGAGATCGCCGTGGCCGTAGTGGGTCCCGGCGGCGAGGATGTCTGCGACGACCTTGCCCTGGGCGGCGGCGGCCAACCGGATGTTGATGAACCCGGGGCCGGCCACAGTGGCCTCCTCGATGCCCTCCTGCTGGGACAGGCGCTCGGCCAGCCACGTGCCCAGTTGGCGGGGGTTGGTACCGGCCCGCTTGGCGGTTTGCATGGCCACGTTGGTTGCGTAATCCCCGTGCTCGGGGTTGCGCGGGCGCTCCACGGTTGGGGTGGCGGGCACCACGGAGGCGTCCAGGTCGTGTTGCGCTAAAACGTCGCGGGCCGCGGCGCCGATCAGGGTCGATAGTTCTGCAGGAGTCACGGGTTACCAGGGTAGCAAGGAGGCAAAAGGGCCTCTGGGGTGGTGGTTACTAAGTTCGTTTCGGGCGGTGCTACAGTATGACCTCGAATCGCACCCGCGGGATTTGCCCCGTGGGAAGAGGTTTGATGTTGCCCTCGTAGCTCAGGGGATAGAGCACTGGTTTCCGGTACCAGGGGTCACAGGTTCGATTCCTGTCGGGGGCACTCCTTTTTTTATTTCACCAGTCGGTCCTGCGGGACCGGCTGGCGCTCCGGGGAAACTAGCTGGCGTTGCCCAACTGGGTGAACTGGGCCCCGCTGATCCGGTCGAAGCGGCCGACATCGCAGGTGAACACCACAATCTGGTGCTGCTTGCCCAGTTGGCCGAGAACGGTGTTCATCGCCCGGATCCGGCGGGGGTCCGAGAACCCCAGGGCGTCGTCGAGGAAGATGGGCACGCTGCCCTCCCGCCCGGCAAGCGTTGCCACCGCCAGACGCGCGAGCAACAGGAGCTGCTCTTGTGCACCGCCGGAGAGCAATTCGGTGTCCAGCCGCAAGCCCTGGTGAACCCGGGCCTCGATGCCCAGGTCCTCCCCGAGGACAAACTCCGCATCTGGGCCGAACACCACCCGGGCCAGTTCCTGGAACCGGCGCTTGAAGGGCTCCTCGTAGGCGGCGCGCAGTTCCGCGCGGGCCCGGTTGAGCGTCTCCCACAGCAGGCTGGCCGCGGCGGCGGCGCGCTTCACCCGGTCGAGGCCGCGCTGAGCGGTCGTCGCGGCCCGTTCGGCGTCCGCCAGGCGTTCGGCGACCCCCGCCCGGGTTCCCAGAGCCCCCTCTGCGCGAGTAATCGCCGTCTCCAGCTCCCGCTTGCGATCTTCCAGGCGCTGGAGGCGCACCTTGGCTCCATCCATCTCGGCCTGCGCCGATGCCGGGTCCAGGCGCCCGCATTCCTCCCGCTGCTCGGCCAGGGCTGCCTCGGCCCGTTGGAGGTGGGAGGCAGCCTCCGCTGCGGCGTTGGACAGCTCCTCGTCGCTGTGCGATTCTCGCTGCTCGGACAGCGCCCACACGGCAGCATCTGCAGTCGCCCGTTTCTCGGTGAGTGCCTGCTCGGCGGCCTGCAGCCGGAAGATAGCCCCGGTCGTCGTCGCCTCCAGCCGAGAGCGCAGGTCCGCCAGGCCGTTTTCGCAGGCCTGTTCCCAGCCCCGGGCTAGCTCGGCGGCTGCTGCCTCGTGCTCCTCGCGCTCGGGACCGGCCGGGGCATCACTTCGGAGATCGGCCAGGTTTAGTCCGGCGGGCACCTGCCGAAACTCGACCGCCGCGGGCTGTGGAACGAGTTGGGACCAACGCTCGAATTCGGCGTCCCGGGTGGCCTCGGCCCGGTCGGACTCGGCCTGGGCATCGTGGAGGCGGCGCTCCAGCTCATCCATGGGTGTGCCCGACGTTATCGTGGCGAGCTCGAGGCGCAGTTCCGCCACGTTTCGTTCGAGGGCTTCACGCTCCTCGTTCTGTTTCCGGGCCGCAGGTAGATCCCCCGTTTCCACGTGCAGTTGCCGGGAGGCCGCCTCGACGGCCTCCTCGGCCCGGTGAACCGCCTGCTCGGGTTCGTGGAGCTCCTGGGAGGGGGTTAAGACCACCCGGAAGTCGCCGAGTCCGTACTCGCGTTGCTGTGTGGCCTTGGTGGTGAAGGGGGTCCCGGTGGAAGCCAGGGTGTGCTCCTCACCATCCTCGGTGAATACCGCCCCGGCGGGCCCGTGAATCTCCACGCTGGTGGAGCTGGCCTCCAGCACTTGTCGGGCGGTGTTCAGCTCTGCCAGGGCATCTCTTAGTGCGGCCACCCGCTGCGGGGTGGCCGCGTTGGTCCGCAGCTTCTCGGCGGCGGTGTCCAAACGGGCGTTGACCCCCCGGGCTTGCTTCAGCACGGAGGCTGTGCGTTCCCGCTCCGCCGTTGCGCGCCCGGCCGCGCCCGCCTGGGTGAGGGTGGCGACCAGCTGCTTGGCTGCACGGTGTTCCTCGGTCAGGGCGCTCAGGGCCGTCTTCGCGGCGGTAAGTGCTTCTGCCTCCGCGTCGGCTTCTGCCTGCAATCGACTGTAATCCTGCGAGCCGCTGTCTACCGCCTGGCGCGCTTCGCGTACACGCTGAGCTGCGGCGTTCCGCTCGTCCACCTTCATCTGGGCCAACTGCGCGGCACTGCGGGCGCTATCCACCCGCTGCTGCTGTGCGGCCAGCCGCTCTTGGGCCTTGTTCACCTGGGCGAGTTTCTGCTCTGCAGCGGCAAGCTCTTCCCGCGCCGTCGGCAGTCCTCGCCGCACCTCTACTTGCTCGGCGAGTCCGTCCTCGATGTGGCGGATGAGCTCCCGGGCCTCTCCGTAATCCTCGCGCACCTGTGCGAGATCCTCCTGCGCTGCCTCGCTGGCTCTCTGGGCTGCGGCGAGCGGACCCTTGGCGGCAGGTTTGCCCTTGGCGGTGTAGTAACGCAGGTACTCGGCCTCGGCTCGCGCGAGCAGCGCCGAGGTATCCGCATCCTCCCAGGCGGCGGGAGGGCGGTGGCCGTCGTCTGGTTCCTCCTCCTCGTCGGACGTGCTGTGCAACATAGCGGGCAGGGATTGGACGTCCCCCGCCCGGAACTCTCCCAAGCTGGAGCCCTGATGAACAGTGAGCGCTGCCAGAAGAGACTCGTCGACCCCCTCCGCCAGGATTTCCGCAAAGCGATCCTCAGCCTGCCGCCCCGTGAGGGACTCGGGCCGCGGCCGTTCCACACTCAGCTCCGCTTTCCCACTGCCCGGGCGGAAAACTTTCCGGATGTGCAGCTTCTTATCCCCCACGGTCATCCGTGCGGAGATGGCCGTGTCCTCATCCTTGCCGCGCTGGCGTAACGCCCGGACCGGCTTGGAGCGGGAGTTGACTCCCACATCGGAGAGGAGCAGCTCGAAGGCGCTGAGGAAGGTCGACTTGCCCACCTCGTTGGGACCGTGGACCACGACCACCCCCGTCTCGGGGAACCTCAACTCGGCGTGGTCCACACCGGCGACGTTGTCCAGAACCAATTCATGCAGCTTCAACATGTCTGTCTACTTCCCGTCTTGGGTGTGGCTGAGGCGATACAGGAGCTTCAGGGCATCCTCGGCTTCCGGGGTGGTCTGGGCCAGCAAGCTGAGTTCCTCGGCGACGCGACCCACCACTCCAGCGGTGGGGAAAGCCTCGGCGATCTCGCTCTCCCCCGGCACGACGTGAACCCGATCCCGGCTGTGCCTGGGATACAGAGCCGCGAACTTCGGCCGCAGCTCATCCAACTGGCGTTCCAATTTTCCGGAGGTAGCCAAGTCGATCGTCCCCTCCAACCCGTACTTGACCACGGTGGTGCGCGGGTGAGGAAAGCGATCGAGCCGTTCCACCAGGGCCTGGACGTCCTCCGGCCCATCCATCCGCCCGTCCACGGCTGCAAACGTCCACTGGCCCACAGGGACCTGCTCCACGGCCACCTTCGCGGGGCTATCACCTCCCAGTGGATCCGCAGCGATGTCCACGATCAGGGCAAACCCAGAGGCCGCTTCCCCGGTTCCATCCTCCTCCCGGTAGTCCGTGACCTCCGGGGACCCGGAGTACCACGCCCGCCCACTGTCGTGGAGCCGCATCGCGGAGTGGGTATCGCCCAGCGCGATGTAGTCCACAAGCCGCTGCTCACATGCAGCCACGGCCCCGTCGACATCGATAACGTCCAGAGCCATCTCGCTACCCCACGATTGCACCCGTCCATGCCCGACCAACACCCTCGCCTCCCCCGGCGGGGCCGCGCCGCAATCCTCCCGCACGGCGCTCAGGGCCCGGCCCACCACATCTTCGGCACCGTATCGGCTCAGCAGCGGCGCGCCGATTATCACCAGGCCGGGACGCACTTCCTGGGCCTCGGAGTTCCGCAAGACCCGCACCCCCGCCGAGCCCCCCTGTTCCAGTCCCTCGAACTCCGGCTGGCGATACACGCTGGAGGGATCCAGCGAATCGTGGTTGCCCGGCAGCAGGTACAGGGGCACCGGCGTTCGCCGCAGCACATCCAGCGCCCGGCGCCAGGTTCTGGGTTCCAGGAAGTTCGAGTCGAACACATCCCCGGCCACCACGATGGCCTCGCAATCGCGGCTGCGGGCAATGTCGAACAGGCGCTCCACTGCCGCCAATCGGGCCTCGTCGAAACGCGGTTGGGCATCGGCGTCCAAAAACCACCGGCTCATGCCCAGGTGCCAGTCGGAAGTATGCAGGATACGAGCCGTCCCCTCGGGCCGGCGTTGCGGTAGCGACATGGTGGGTCCTCTCTGTACCCCGAGCGCCCCGATGGCGCTGGCGTTCCTCATTCCCCTCGATTAGTAGCAAGCGGTCGGGACATCAGTGCCGCCACGGGCGTTCCTCCAGCTCCGGGTCCTGGTCCGTGAGCGCTTCGTAGCACACCTCCAGGTCGTGCCACACCCGCAACTGATCCACATGGGACCAGCTCACCGTGCGCAACGCCCGCATGAGCATGTCCCGATCCCCCAGCTCCAAGCCCTCCTCCACCGGCATGTCCGGGGTTTCCACCCGGGTCAACCCACCGCCCCAAAACTTGGCTGGGTCCACCCGCTTCACCTTGTCCAGGTGCACCCTGTCCCCGCCATCGGATTGCGGTACCCCTGCGGGACCGCTCCAGGAGCGCTGGGTAGCGGCCAGCGCATCGCTGGCGTCCACACCCCGAAATCGAAACACCTGGAAGGGCTCCCGGTTGAACAGAGCCGCCGCCGCGTACCCCACCGCCACCGCATGCTTGCAC
Organism: Corynebacterium heidelbergense; assembly: GCF_028609845.1. Taxonomy (NCBI): domain Bacteria; kingdom Bacillati; phylum Actinomycetota; class Actinomycetes; order Mycobacteriales; family Corynebacteriaceae; genus Corynebacterium; species Corynebacterium heidelbergense. Next base: position 1,553,794 of record NZ_CP063191.1, read on the forward strand.
ACCGCCGCCTTATCCGGACAGGTACACGTCACCGAACGCAGATGATCCGGTCGCAGCAGAACCGTCGCGATCTCCAGTGGGGGTGCCGACCCGGCCAGGACGGAGCGCACGATGCTCGGATCTGCTGTGACCTCCTCCGTCACATAGGTTCGCTGCCGCGGGCTGAGCGGCCGAAACCGCAACTGCACCTCGAACGGAACTAGCTGGGTTCCCGCAACCACCGCCGTAATGAGGTTCGTATCCAAGTCCACCGACAGCACCTGCTTGCCCCGGTAATACTCCCGGCCCCTGGCCAACCGGCCCGAATCCGCGCCCTCCGATAGCGCCTCCATCACCTGCCGCGGGACCCAGCCCTCCGCCTCGATGAAGGGCAGTCTTCCGCTGGAACTGCCCGGGCCGTGCCGCTGTTCCAGCTCGGCGCGGCGCTGGGCGCCGAAATCGGCGACCACCACGTTTTCACCCCAGGCGGAGAAGCGTGGGCTACCTCGTCGAGCACCGGGGCGGTTCGAGCTCCGCCGTGGGTGGTCGGAATTGTGCCGGTCCATTAGTCCTGCCCTTCCGAATACGGCGGTTGTGCTGATGGCGACGGGGTTGGCGCTTTGTCCCCGGCTTTCGCCCCAGTTTTGCCCCCGGTGTCCTTCCCGGTGTAATCCCCGGCCTCCCGCCAGGTGGCCACCTCCTCGCTCGCCGAGCGCAGGTGCCACAGCTCCGCCAGATCAGCGTCGTCCAAGTTCGCGATCCATCCTTCCCCGGCCCCGATGATGTCGCCGGCCAGCTCCCGCTTCGCGGCGATGATGTCATGGATGCGCTCGTCAATGGTTCCCTTCGTGACCAACTTGTACACATCCACATTCTTGTCCTGCCCAATGCGGTAAGCCCGATCCGTCGCCTGGTCCTCCACGGCCGGGTTCCACCACCGGTCCACGTGAATGACCACGGAGGCCTGCGTCAACGTGATCCCCGTGCCCCCGGCGCGCACGCTAACCACCATGATCTGCGGGGAGGGCACATCCAGCCCGCTGATCGCGCCCTCCCCCGCGCCGCCGCTAAGGGGCCGCTGAAATTCCGCAACCAGCTTGGCCCGCTCCTTCCGGGACACCCCACCGTGGAGCATCGGCACCACCCCGCCGCTGCGCCGTTGTAGTTCGGGCACGAGCATGTTGCCGAAGGAGGGGAATTGGGTGAAGATGATGACTTTCTTCCGCTCGCGCACGGCCGCTTCCACGAGCTGAAACAGGCGGCGGACTTTCTCCGAGCGGTGGTGGCCGTTGCGCAGCAGCCCGGAGCCGTCACCGCTGTAGTGGGCGGGATGGTTGCAGATCTGCTTGATGCGTACCAGCGCGCCGAGGATGATGCCGCGCCGGCCGCTTTCCTCGTCCCGAATGCGCCGCTCGATGTCGGCGATGTAGGCGGTGTAAAGCGCCGCCTGTTCGTCGCTGAGCGAGACCAGTTCGATGTGTTCGCGTTTGTCCGGGAGGTTGAGGTCGATGCTGGGGTCCGTTTTCACGCGGCGCAGGATGAAGGGTTCCACGATGCGCCGGAGCCTGCGGGTCGCGGCTTCGTCCTGGTAACGCTCGATGGGGATGGCGAGGCGGTCTTGAAAGGCGGCGGCGCTGCCGAGGATGCCGGGGTTGGCGAAATCCATGATCGCGTAGAGGTCCGAGAGCCGGTTTTCCACGGGGGTGCCGGTCAGCGCGATGTGGTGGGCCGCGGGAATGCTGCGGACCATGCGGAACTGCCGGGTTTGGGGGTTCTTGATGTTCTGGGCTTCATCCGCAACCACGCGACGCCAGGACACCGCACGGTAGCGCTCGGGGTTGCGGGAGAGGGTGCCGTAGGTGGTGATCACAAGAGCCGCCGCGGCCGCCGCCTGCTGGAATTCGTCGGCGGGTTTCTTGCTAGGCCCGTGGTCCACAAGCACGGTTAGGTCGGGGGTGTGGGTGGCGGACTGGGCCTCCCAGGCGTCCACGACAGAGGTAGGGGCGACCACGAGGGTGGGTTGGGTGGTAGCTCCGCCCTGTCGTTCCCAGGCCACGAGGGCCAGAACTTGGAGGGTCTTGCCCAGGCCCATGTCATCGGCGAGGATCGCGCCGATATTGTGCCGGGACATCCACGCCAGCCAATTGAGGCCGCGGCGCTGGTGATCGCGCATGGGCGTGCGGACGGTCGGGGGCACCGGGACCATCTCCGGCGGGTCGATGGCGGGACCCGTCGGCCCGTCCCCCGTCCCCGCTGGGTCCCCGTTCCCGTCCAACCCCGGGAAAAGGCGCGCCGCCCAGCCGTCGACGTTGATCTCGAAGTTGTGCTCGTTGTCCTCCGCGCCGCTGTATTCAGCGGCAGAGAGCTGGGCCTCGAGGACGTCCCGGGTGCTCACCAGAACGTCCGCAGCCTCCTCGCCCTGGGGGTTGTCACCGTTGTCATTGCTTAAGGACGCCACCCCGGCGCGTTCCGATAGCTCCTGCAGCGTGCTGAACCACTTCCGGGCCCGCTGGAGCACGCCGGCTTCCAGGTAGACGTATTCCCCGTTGACCTGAACGACTGTCTCCGCACTGCGCAACAGCGCGTCCCGTTCACTGTCCTCTACCGGCTGGCCATTGACGCTGACATCCCAGTTGAAGGCCAGGACCTGATCTAGGCCGAGCTTGCCGCTGCCGGGCCCCTGTCCCACGGGGGTGCCTTTGAGGTTGACCTTGGGGTTGACCGGGGACCACCCCCGCGGGATAAGCACGCTGATGCCCGCGCCGCGCAGGGCCGGGGCACCCTGGCCCAGCAGCTCCCCCACGCCGGCGGCGTCGAGGGTGATCGCTAGCTGCCGATCCGCGGCCATGTTGCCGGTGAGCTGCGCGGAATCCGGCATCCACACACCGGTGTTGAGCCAGGCGTCCACGGCCTGGAGCTGCTCGGCCAGCGGGGGCCACGCGGTGCGCGCGATTTTGAGGCTGCGGGTGAGCAGAGCCCGCACATCCTCCGGGGCGTCCGCAGTATTCACCGTGGTGGCCGGGCCATCATCCACGCTGAGCCCGATTTCTACCCGCCACCGGGCCTCCTCCACTGCCCCGGCGGACTGATCCTCCGGTGGCCTAGAAACATCGATGAGCTGCGGCGGGAGCGGGCGGGGTTCCCTTTCTTCGGCTTCCTCCTCGCGCTGGGCCGCGTCTGGTTCGGAGAGCTTGAGCACCAGCTTGGTCGCCGCCATGCGCGCGGACCGGCGCCACTCGTTGAGCAGGATGACCGTCTCCCCGGTCACTTTCGGCGCCGGTTGGGCGGAGACGAGGGCGGTAGCAAAAGGGGTCGTCGTCACCTCCCCCAGCTTCCCGCCCTCACCGAGACGATCGGCAAGCAGTGCGGTGGCGATCCAGTGGACCATGTCGTTCACCGCATCCTCGACCACCTCCGGCCCGCCATTGGCCCGCAGCACCCCTGGGGTTTGATTGGTGAACTCGGCCAGCACCCCGGCGTGCCCGCCTCCGGTGGACAGTGTCCACATCGGGTACCAGCGCCCCTCCACGTGCCGCAGTTGCACCATGACCCGCCCCGCCCGGACAGCGGTAACGGCGAAGGTAAACAGGTCCGCGACGAACACCGCCTCCGGGCTCATCCCGGGGATCTGCGAAGCCCCCACATGCCGGGCGCAGTAATCGGCGAGCACCTGCAGCGCCCACACGCTATCCCCCGCCGCCCACGCCGCCGTGGGAACGGCCAGTTGTTGCACGCGCCCCTTCGGCGTGGCCACGACCACCTTGCTGCGGGCACGCAGAGGCCGACAGCGGGCCAGCTCCAACAGCTCGTCGGGGAGGTCCCCCTCCCCCAACTGGTCCGTGCTACCCACCACGCGGTGGCCCTCGACCAACTCCAGCCACAGGTGCACGCCCCCGTCGTTGGGTAGCACGGCGTGCAGCAGGCAGGGATAGCTCATAGCTACCCGGTCTACCATGCTGCCTGATCGGGACCGGGGTTGGACCGTTCCGGTCGGGCCCATCGGGCTTGTCTTCCGCTGGGAAATTTCTGTGTTTTCGCGCCCTGATCTTTTGACAGGCGCGGTTATTCTCGGTTTCCTAGTCTGTGGTCCATTTTGCTTTTGCCCCCTGCCACCACCGCTGGGCGCAGGGGTGAATGTCCATGTCATTGTCAACTGTCGCAACTGCACGAGGGAGGATCCTGCGATGAGCGACCACGCGTGGTTCATCACAGCAATGGTGATTTATTTGATCGCCATGCTGCTTATTGGCCTCTACGGCTACAAACAGACCGATCAATACGAGGACTATATGCTGGGCGGGCGCCAGCTACACCCGTTCGTCGCCGCCCTGTCCGCCGGGGCTTCAGATATGTCTGGCTGGCTGCTCATGGGCTTGCCCGCCGCTATTTTTGTCTCCGGTTTTTCCAAACTGTGGGTGGCTATCGGCCTCCTCATCGGAGCAGCCCTGAACTGGTGGTTTACCGCTCCCAGGTTGCGCACATACACGGAGGTGGCAAACAACTCGATCACCCTACCGACCTTCTTGGAACACCGGCTGGAGGACCGCAAGCACGTCCTGCGCGTTGTCGCTGGCCTCGTTATTCTGGTCTTCTTCACCTTCTATGTGGCCTCGGGAATGGTGGCCGGCGGGCGCTACTTCGAATCTACTTTCGGCGCCAGCTACCTGTGGGGCATGATCATCATCGCCGGTGTCACGGTGGTGTACACCTTCATCGGCGGATTCCTGGCCGTCTCCTATACCGATGCGGTGCAGGGCACGATCATGTTTTTCGCCCTGCTCATGGTGCCGGTCATGGCGTTTATCACCGTTGGGGATTCCAGCTCGCTGTTCGACTGGCAGCTTAACAATGGCTACGGCAATGACCAACTAGCGGCTAATCCGGACTGGTTCTCCCTGTTCTCTGGGGTCTCTGCCATCACCGTGATTTCCGGCCTGGCATGGGGATTGGGCTACTTCGGGCAGCCGCACATCATCGTGCGCTTCATGGCCCTGCGCAAGCCCTCGGACGCCAAGCAGGGCCTGGCCTACGGGGTCTCCTGGATGGCCCTGTCCATGGTCGGCGCGGTCTTCGTGGCCGTCATGGCCCCCGGTTTCTTCGCCATGGATCCCTCAATCTCCATCGTGGACCAGGTGAACTTCGAGACGATCTTCCTGGACATGGGCCGCATCCTGTTCCATCCGCTCATCGCGGGACTGGTGCTCACGGCCGTGCTCGCCGCCATCATGTCCACGATCTCCTCCCAGTTGCTGGTGGTCTCCTCGGCTCTCGTGGAGGACATGTACAAGGGCCTGTTCAACAAGAAGGCCAGCGATAACCAGCTCAAGCTGCTCTCCCGCATCGCCGTGGTCCTCGTGGCTGTCATGGCATTCTTCATCGCGCGCAATCCCGACTCTGCCGTGTTGAAGCTCGTGGAGTTCGCCTGGGCCGGCTTCGGCTCCGCCTTCGGCCCGGTGGTCATCGCTTCCCTGTACTGGCGTCGCCTTAATGTGCCCGGCGCGGTCGCGGGTGTCCTCGCCGGCGCTCTGGTCGCCTTCGTTTGGGGTGGCCTGCCCACCCTCGGGGTATGGGTGACGGAGAAGCCCTTCGGCCTGTACGAGATGGTGCCTGGTGTGCTCGCCAGCATCGTGGCCATGGTTGTTGTCAGCCTGGCCACCAAGCCCCCGGCTCCGCATGTGGTGGAGATGTTCGACGAAGTCCAGGAGATCTCGAAGACCATGAAGGGCCACCCGGAGGCCGATCTGCGGGCCACGAAGGAGGGCGTGGAGGCCCACCACGCCCAGCCCACCTCCTAACACTCAGCCGACCCTGGGGATCGGGGGGATTCCCCTCCAGGGGTGGTGAACCATTTACCGCTGCACGGCGTCTAATACTCCGTGCGGCGGTTTTCTCTATCCCGATATTTTCCGATCCTCGATCACCCGGGGTGGTGGGGTGTGGTGGCGGTGGTCTGTGCGCTCATCCTGTTTTTTCCGGTGAGGACGCCACCTCCCCCGCGCACCCTGCAGCACCACACCGCGCAAGCCCTCGCGACCGTCACGGTCGTGCCCACCAGGGTCCACGTCATCGGCTATTCCCGCCAGCAGTTCGGCGCGGGCTGGGCCAGCTCCGCCACCCCGGACGGGTGGATCTGCACAACGCGAGAACTCTCCCTGTTGCGCGTATTCGGGGGTGCGGAGTCCTCCGGCTCACCCCCGATCCGCGCCGCGTCGGCCGGGACGGAGGCCACTTGCCCGCGCCCGGGTGGCGTTGGCGTCGACGAGTACACGGGCTCCCCCATCCACCCCAACAACGTGGATGTTGACCACATCTTTCCCCTGGCCGCAGCGTGGGATATGGGTGCCCACGCCTGGAGTGCCGAACGGCGCCGCGAGTTTGCCAACGACACCGGGCGCAATCTCGCCGTGACGGCCTCGGCGGTCAATCGGGATAAGGGGGATGCCATGCCCAACCGGTGGTTGCCGCCGGCGCCTACCGCGCACTGTGCCTACGTCGCCCGTTTCCTCGATGTTGCGGTGGCTTACGACCTGGCGGTTACTGCAGCGGATGTGCGCACCGCGCGCAAGGCGTGTGATCTGACATAAGGGCGGAGAATGTGGAAAAGTAGCAGCTATGTCACACCTTTTCGTGTTCCTCCACGTCGTCACGGCCATCCTATTTATTGGCCCAGTCGCCGTCACCACGTCGATGTTCGCCCCCACCTACCGCAAGGCCAAGGGAGGGGACGCCGGAGCGGCGGGCCAGCTCCGCCTGCTCCACCGCATCTCCCGGCTCTACTCCATGATCTCTCTCGTTGTCCCGGTCCTCGGCCTGATCCTGCTATTCGGCTTCGGCGAGGGCAAGGGCGAGTACGGCTTCCACATCGCCACCCTGTTGTCCATCATCGCCTGGGCTGTGCTGCTGTTCCTGGTGATCCCCAGCCAGCGCCGCGGCCTAGTTGCCGCCGACGCCCTGGAGGCGGGCGATACCCCAGCCAGCGAGGACGAAGCCGCCAAGGCCCGGACGAACACCACGAAGCTGCCGGGTCAGCTAGCTATGTTCGCCGGCATCTTTAACCTGCTGTGGTTCGTCACGGCCATCCTGATGTTCGTCTAGAACACGGGCGACAGCCAGCAGCACGATAAAAGCGGGCTCCCACCGTGTGGGGCCCGCTTTGTTGCGCAATGCTTCTCTGTTTCCTGCCTGGAGGAACTGCGCAGGTGGGAGGGATGACCCTGCCCGACCGCTAGTCGCTCCTAGCGGTCCCCGCCGCGGTAACCATCCCGGTTGCCGCCGCGGCGGTTGAATCCGCCACCACGGTTATCCCGGTCGTTTCGACGGAAGCCACCGCGATCCCCGCGGTCGTAGCCGCCGCGCTCGAAACCTTCGCGATCGTCCCGGTGACCCCGGCGGAAGTCCCCGCCGCCACGGTGCTGTCCACCGCGGTCATCCCGGTCATAGCGTCCTCCACCGGCACCGCGGCGGTCCCCACCACGGTCGCCGCCTCGGCCCCCGCGGCGATCATCGCGGTCCTTGCGGTAGTGGGCGGGGCGCCCGGCCGGGGCACCCGGATCCGGCTCGATATTGATCAATTGACCGGAGACTCGGGTCTGGTCCAGCGCGCGGAAAACCTCTTCTGGCAGATCCGCGGGCAGCTCCACGAGGGAGTGATCGGCGAAGATGCTGATCCGGCCGAAATCTCGGGAGTTCAGGCCGCCCTCGTTGGCCAGGGCGCCCACGATGGCACCCGGCCGGACGCGCTGCCGGTGGCCAACCGCAAGACGGTAGACCTCCAGCTCCTTGCCACCGCGATCCGTGACGCGCGGCGCACGGCGGTTACCGAAGCGCTCCTCGTGGGAACGGTAGGCGCCGCCCCCGCTACGGTTGTTATCCCCGTACCGGTCATCCCGGTTCCGGCGCTCCCGGCGTTCCTGGCGCGGGGGCTCCTTCATGAGGAAATCCTCGCCGGACTGGAGTTGGGCAGCCAGGGCCGCGGCCACGTCCTCCAGGGGTACCTCGTTGCTCTGGGCGTACTCCTTGACCAGCGAGCGGAACACGGAGATCTGGGGGTCACTCAGGCTTTCGGTCAGCGCCTCCCGAAACTTGTCCTTGCGGGCCTCGTTGACCGAGTCCACGGTGGGCAGCTCGATCTCGTTCAAGCGCGACCGGGTGGCGCGTTCGATGGCCTTGAGCAGTCGACGTTCCCGGGGGGTGACGAACAGGATCGCCCTGCCGGAGCGCCCGGCGCGCCCCGTTCGCCCGATACGGTGCACGTAGCTTTCCGTGTCGTGCGGAATGTCGTAGTTGAACACGTGGGTGATGCGATCCACATCCAACCCGCGCGCCGCCACATCCGTGGCGACCAAAATGTCCAACCGGCCATCCTTGAGCTGGTCCACTGTCCGCTCACGCTGGGCCTGGGCGATGTCGCCGTTGATGGCCGCGGCATTGAATCCGCGGGCACGCAGGCGTTCGGCCAGCTCCTCGGTCTCGTTCTTCGTCCGAACGAACATGATCATCGCCTCGAACTCCGTGACCTCCAGGATCCGGGTAAGGGCGTCCAACTTGTTGCGGTGGTTGACCAGCAGGTAATCCTGCTCGATGTTCTCGCTGGTCCGCTGGGTCGCCTTGACCGTGATTTCCTGCGGATCGTTGAGGTACTGCTTGGACAGCCGCCGGATGGTGGCGGGCATCGTCGCGGAGAAGAGGGCCACCTGCTTGGTGTCCGGGGTGTCGGCGAGGATGCGTTCCACATCCTCTTGGAAGCCCATGTTGAGCATCTCGTCGGCCTCGTCCAGCACCATGAAGCGCAGCTCGGAGATGTCCAGGCTGCCCTTCTCCAGGTGGTCGATGACGCGGCCGGGGGTGCCCACCACGACGTGGGCACCGCGGCGCAGCCCGGCGAGCTGGACCCCATAGGCCTGACCGCCGTAGATCGGCAGCACGTGGATGCCGCCCAGGTGCTCCGAGAAGGACTGGAAGGCCTCGGCCACCTGCAGCGCGAGCTCGCGGGTGGGGGCTAGCACCAGGGCCTGGGGGTGGCGGCGGGACGGATCGATCTGGGAAAGAACTGGCAGCGCGAATGCGGCCGTCTTACCGGTACCCGTCTGGGCGAGGCCCACGACATCCTGGCCCTCCATGAGGACGGGGATAGTCGCTGCCTGGATGGGGGAAGGCTGCTCGTAGCCGACCTTCTTCACCGCCGCGAGCACGCGCTCGGGCAGGCCCAGGCCGTCGAAGCCGTGGCTTTCGGGCTTGTCCTCCCCCTGCTCCGAGCCCTTCGACACGGAGTCGGCGTTTTCGGCCGCCTCAGCACCGGCGGTGCCGGTCTCCTCGGAGTCGGCGGGTTCGGCCTGCGGCTGGGAGTCGGTGGACTCCGCCTGCGGGCCGTGTTGTTGGTTGTCTTCTTGCTTTTCTTCGGCGGTCTTCTCAGACTGTTCTGCCGCACTCGGGCCCTGGCCCAACACATCGGACACGCTCAGCGCATCGCTGGCGTTGTTGTCCCCTTGCAGATTTTCCTGAGATACCACGGTTTCGTCGTTGACCGGCTTATTGACGTCTCCGGCGACGTTGTCAGTATCACTCATTACCCCCGAGCCTACGCACCCCAGTGCCGAAAAGCGATTTCCCAACCGTGGGTGCACCCCATGAATTGCGGGGAGCGAACCATCCTCCCTTAATGTTGAGCACGGTTTACACCACGACGTTTCAACAGCTCGTAGAGGAGCTCCCCCGTGACCACAACCCCCTCCGTCCACGCCGACGGCGGCCCGCCGGTGGCTGCCCCGCGCACACTCGCGCGGGCCCTATCGCATCGCCACATCCACTTCATCGCCCTGGGTTCCGCCATCGGCACAGGCCTGTTCTACGGGTCGGCGGGTGCTATCGGGGCCGCTGGTCCGGGCGTGTTGTTCGTCTACCTGTTGGGCGGAATCGTCGTGTACTTCATGCTGCGAGCCCTCGGCGAGATGGCGGTGGCCAACCCCGTCGCCGGATCCTTCGCCGAGTACTGCCGCGAGTACCTGGGCCCGTGGGCTGGGTATATCACCGGGTGGATGTACGCCTTCGAGATGGTGATCGTCGCTCTCGCGGACCTCACCGCCGTGGCCGTGTACATGCAGTTTTGGTTCCCCAACACCAGCTCGTGGGTGTGGGTTTCCGTCGCCCTGCTCATCGTGGGTGCCACCAACCTCACCAGTGCCCGGTGGTTTGGGGAATTGGAATTCTGGTTCACCCTCATCAAAGTTCTTGCGGTGGTAGCGATGATTCTCGGCGGGGCGGCCATACTCGTCTTCCACGTCCACACCGACAGCGCAGTGGGGATCGCGAACCTCTGGAACGACGGCGGGCTGTTCCCCCACGGCTTCAGTGGGGTGCTCTCCGCCCTCATCCTTGTGCTGTTCGCTTTCGGCGGCACCGAGATCATTGGTGTCACCGCCGGTGAAGCGCAGGATCCCGGCAAGACCATTCCGAAGGCGATCAACACCGTGCCCTTCCGGATCCTGCTGTTCTACATCCTCGCCATCTTCGTCATTGTCGCGGTCATCCCCTGGCGCAACATCACGGGCGATGAATCCCCCTTCGTCCAGATCTTCGGCACGCTCGGAGTGTCTTGGGCCGCCGCCCTGCTCAACGTCGTCGTCCTCACTGCGGCGCTCTCCGCCATCAACTCGGACCTCTACGGGGCCGGCCGCGTCATCCACGGCATGGCTCGCCAGCATTTAGCCCCGCGGGCCTTCGCCAGCCTTAACCGGCGCAGCGGGGTACCCACCTCCACGATCGGCGCGATCCTTCTGGTCCTTCTCGTCGGCGTGGCGCTACAACTCCTCGTGCCCCGAGCCAAGGACCTGTTCGAAGTCATCGCGGCCCTGGCCACGTTCGCCACAGTCTTCGTGTGGCTCATGATTCTGCTCGCTCATCTGGCTTCCCGCCGGATTCGGCGCGGGGCCGAGGCTGGGTCTGAGGATCACGGTGCCAAGCCGGCCTTTCCCGTGCCGCTGTGGCCCGTCGGCCAGTGGTTCGCAGTGGCGATGATCGGGGTAACGTTCGCCACGATGGTGTGGCTGCCGGAGTACCACTCCGCGCTGCTTGCGGGGATCGTCTTCGTTGCGGTGATGTCCGGCCTGTACTTCTGCGTGGCTCGGCGCGGCACGAAAGCCTGCGGTTAGTGGGCGCCTTCCCCGGTCTCGCTCGCAGCATTCGGACCCGCATCCGGACCCGCAGCCTCTGCTGCGGCGATGATTTGCTTGGCCGCCCGCTGACCGCTGCGCATGGCCCCGTCCACGGTGGGGGTCGCGTGGTATTCCCCGGCCAGTCCCAGCCGACCGTCGACTAGCTGCAGCTCCTCCTTCGACCTCATGGCCATCCCGGGGGCCACGATCGGGCTGGCGTCCGCAATATCCTGGCGCGTCACATCCTCCCACCGGGAGGCATCCACGCCCCACAGCAACCCCAGGAACTGTCGCATTTCCGCCACGCTGGGCAGCTCCGGGTCCCGCGCCCCCCGGCCCGCGCCGGACAACGGCCGTTCGTGCACCACCGTCGCCGCCACGAGCTTGCGCCCGGGGGCATAGGCGGGGGCCACGGCCGTAACCTCTGTGGCGGAGGCGATGGGGGTCATTCCCGTGCCGTCCACCGTGATGAACGGCATGGGCGGCAGGTTCTCATCGGCAGCAAACCACCAGGTGCTTACGGACCGGGTGGGCACCATCGTCGTGTTCAACAGCGTCGCCTGGGCCCTCTGGGGGATGGCCACCACCGCGTAGTCGAAGTGACGGGTACGCCCGGCCACGGTGATGTCCACACCGGCGCGCGGCCCACTCGGGCGGGTGTAAATCCGCTCCACGGGGGAGTTCAATTCGAACGTGGCCCCCGGAATGCGGCTCATCATGTCCGCCAGATCCCCCATCCCGTGTTCGGGCACCCCCAGCGTGCCCCGCATGAGGGTGACGAAGAGCCATTTGGCGAACTGGGCGGAGCTCTGGCCGTCGGTGTCGTAAAGGAATGCCCGGAGCATTGGGTCCACGGCCACGCGGCGCAGGGAATTGGTCACCCTGGACCGGTCGAGGGATTGGCTGACCGGGACGTCCTTGGCCCGACGGCGTTTGCGCACGCTGCGACGTTCCAAGCTGGAGCGGTGGGAATACTCTGAACGCAGCCAAGCCTGCAGGGCAAAGGAGTCACGCACGGAGAGCGCCGAGATAATCTGCGAGCGCAATAGTTGGGGGATCATGTGGGGTGCCCGGATTGGGTCCACAATGAGGGCGAGACCGTCGGGGGTGAGCGTCTGGATGGCGGGCTTGAAACTCTTGATGCCCAGGCTGGCATATTCGCCCGGCTTGAGAGCCTCCTTGATGGCGGGGTACCACGAGTTGAAGGCCTGGAAGCCGTAGTCGACCGTGATGTCATCGATGCGAGTGGAGCCGACCTTGCCGCCGAGGCTATTGCTCGATTCGAAGACGGTGCAGTTAAGCCCCGCGCCGCACAGGCTTCGAGCTGCGGCGAGGCCTGCCATCCCCCCACCGACAACCGCCACGTCGCTCATGCGCTCTCCCCTATCGTCGGTGCTGTCATCTGCCGTTATCCGGGCGTCGGATGCCGGTCTTCGTTCTGGCAGTCATGGTATCGCACGGGTGGGTAGGCGCCGTGCTGTGGCCGCGAACGTGGTCTCTGGGGCAGCTCACTGTTTCGAACACGTGTTCTATTTTTCTTTGGGACGCCAACTCTTACTATCCCAACCTCCCCCTAGGGTGAGCACACACAACCGATACGGACCCACCAGGAGGTGCTAGCCATGACCGCCCCAGATCACCACAGCCCCCGGACCCGACAGCCGGCACCCGCGTCAAACGACGCGGACGCGCGCGGATCGGCTCCAGCAACGCCGCTGCTCTTCGCTGATCCCTCCCCCACTGGCCGGGCCAATCGCCTGCCCAGTTCACCCGTGGCCCCGGCTGACTCCGTTCTTGTGGCCGGGCAACACGTTCGCGGGATGCTGCGTCATCCGCGCAGCCGGATGCGCCCCAGCGCGGACTGGGTGGCCCCGCAGCTTGACTTCGCCTGCGGTGGGGTGAGCTTCAGCGTGCTGGTCTCCCGGCACCGCATCCCCCCGACGGCGTGGCAGCGGCTGACGGGACAGGTCGCCCCCACCGGGGACGCACTGTTCCTGGCCACGGTCTCCATTAGCTGCTCGGAGGAGGCTTACCGGCGTCAGCCCGGTACGGCGGCGCTCGTCGCAGAATCCCTTCTGCGCTGCGTCAGCGATGGCTGCTGGCACACCTCGGCCGACACGGAACTGCATCCGGTGGAGGATGCGCGGATGTGGACCTGGCACTTCGCCGCCGCCCAGGGGCAACTGTGCGCGCCCGTCCCCGGGCGCGATGGTCAGGCCGCGTAAGACGTCGCCGGAGGAGGTGCTAGACGCGCCCGTGGGCCGCTGGGGCCTCGTCGCCGGCTTCCCCTCCTTCGGGGTCCTCATTGTCCAGGTCGTCGCCGTCCGAGTCCTCGTCGATCAGCTCGTCGTCGGCGTATAAGTCCTCGTCCAGATCGTCGTCCAAGTCCTCGTAGTCCCCTTCGACGTCCTCATCCTCGTCGTCGAGCGGGTACTCTTCTACGTCGTCCTCGTCCCCGTCATCGTCGTCATCCAGAAAACCCGCCCGCGCCGCCGCGATCCGGGCGGACATGCCCGTGGACAGTGAGGCCGTCGATCGCACCAGGCCCAGCGGCACCACCGGAGCGTCCGCGCCCTCCCCTGCCTCGGTACCGTCTTCATCCCAGACGTCCGCCAGCGGCACCAGTAGCTCTTCCCACGTGCGCGCCTGATCCTGCGCGATGGCGAGGACGTCGAAGAGCTTGTCGAAGTCCGTGTAGGTCCCCAGCTCCAGAACTTCTTGGGTGGCCTCACTCACATCGGCGACGATATCGCTGAACATCGCAAGGCGCTCCTGCTCCGTCACCTGCAGATCCGTCTCCCAGAACTCCTCGGTGACCTGCTCCAGCAGCTCCTCGAACTCCTCTCCATAGGTGATGAAGCGGACAACCGCCTGCGGTTGATTCTCCCCATCATCAGGGACCTCCAACAACACTGTGACGTGCGAATCATCCCCAATCTCCGCCCGCACCTGCTCGAAGATCAAGGGATCTCGCTCGAACTCCAACCCCTGGATCCGGTCATCGGTGCCCTCCACCAGATCCTCTAAGACGGTGCACACCTGGTCCTGCGCGATGGCCTCCGCCACCTTGCTCACCGCATCCTCTACAGAGAAGACCACGCCCAGCAGGTGGGCCCCCAGCTCCTCGTCCTCCGCCGCGGCGTTGACCGTCACCACGAAGGCATTTGCCGCTCGCGTGTTAAGCACCGCCCCCGACGGCTCGATCTCTGCGAACTGGATCTCCAAAAATGGCGTGATAGGAACAAATAGGATCCCGTCATTGACGCGAGACTCGATCCCAACCCGGTCCAGGGCTTCGGCAATTTCCTCGTAGAAACTCAACGGAAGTTCCTCCTCAACAGGGGTGTACACCCCCGCTGCTCGTGTCGCTGGGACCGGCGGGCGCGCCGGTGTGGCCCCCATCGTAGCCACCCAAGACCACCGGGCGCGCTGGGAAGCAAACCACCCCCACTCCCCAGCCGCCCATTCACCGGCCGGGGCGGGGCAACGCTACCGACTCCGCCGTCCCAGTCCACCCCTCCATGCGGAAGTGCTCCCAGGCTCGCCGGTACTCGGACCGGGGATCGAATTCCGTGCGGGGATGTACCTCCAAGATCCGTGTCGCCCGCGTGGCGCGGGTGTAGCGCAACCAGCCCGGATCCCTCCCCCACACGAAGGCCCCCCACGCCGCCTGCATATGCTGCGTCACCGCATCCATCTCCGCTCCCAGCAGCAACCGCGCCTTGGAGGCACGCGCGTCCCCGAACAGCGCAGCCAACTCCATGGCATGCATAGCCCCCACACCCAACCGGCGCAGGGCCTGCGGCGCGTAGTCAAAGCGGTACATCCACGTCGGCGCCACCGCCGTGTGCAGCTCCGCCAAGCGCACGGACTGCGCCCAGAAGATCGCATCCGCCAGCATCCGGGCGAAGGCGTCCCGGCGCCCCACATCCCCGTAGGCCCGCTCCACCGCATCCGCGCCCTCCGGATCATGTAGCCGCAGCGCCGTCCGGGCCACCCGCGCCCGCTCCCGCCGGGAGACGAACAACACCTGCGCGGCGGAGAGCTCATCGGAATTCGTGCCGATGAGTAGCGGAACGGGGGCCTGCGCCCCCTCGCTGAACAGCCGCAGCGGGTGGCTGGGCAACGTCACCCCATCCACGGCATGGCCAAAGCACGGGTTGAGCTCCCGCAGACCCCGCCCCCGCCACAGCATCTGCTGGCCGGCCCGGATCACATCCGCCGCGGGCAACCCCGTCATGTCCCGGGGCCGTACCGTGCGCGGGGTGAACCCGGAATACTGCACCAACCTGCGCGCCCACAGCCGAGATTGCTCCGGCGAATGCGCCGCCATCACCGGCGCGGATTGAATGATGGCGCGGTGAAACAATCCGTGCGCCGCCGGAGCCGCCAGTAGCGCCGCCACCGCCGCCCCGCCCGCGGATTCCCCCATGACACAGACCTGGTTGGGGTCCCCGCCGAACGCGTGGATGTGATCCCGTACCCACTTCAGCGCGCGAATCTGATCCCGCAACGCGGGGTTGGCGTCCAACTGAGAAAAACCGCCGTGCACAGAACCGAGCGCCGACATATCCACATACCCCAGGGCCCCCAGCCGAAAATTCACCGCTACGTACACCACCCCCAGCTCGCGGGCCAGGCCGAAACCCCGCAACACCGCTGTGTGGCTCGCGCCGGAGAAGAACCCCCCACCGTGCAGGTACACCACCACCGGTAACTGCCGATCGTCCGCCGGGCGCACCACATCCAGATTCAGGCAGCTCTCCTGCCCAATTACCTCGTCCTTCAGCGAATACGTGGTCTGCGGGGCCACCGGCCCGAATTCCTCGGCTGGCCACTCCCCTTCCCACTCCACCCGGTGCGGCCGCTCCCACCGCCCGGCCGCGCCATAGGGCACGCCGCGCCACGTACGGATCCCGTCCACCTCCACACCGCGCACCGCGCCGGCCCCAGTGTGCACCAGCAGCGGATCCCCGCATCCCTGCCCAGCACAACTCATGAAATTCACCCTAACCAAGAATGAAGTACCCTTGTAACCCGGCAACGCACCTCGAGTGCGCCTGCCATCCGGTACCCGGCGTTGACGCGCCTATCCCCTCCAGGGCACCCCGCCGTGCCCCGGCACGCGGACCTTCCGTCCCCCTGTGCCCTCTGCCGAATTCAGCAGGCACGGTCGGCGGGCGGCTCCCCTTCCGACGGCGCCGGTGCGCACAGCATCACCCGCACCGCGCCAGCCAACATGCGGCCGGTACCGCGATCGACGACAGCTTTTCTCAAGGAGACCCCCACACCATGTTCGGACTTTTCGGCAAGAAGAATCGCGCCACCGCCGCGCAGCAGGACCAGAACTCCATCGACCTCGACGGAGACAACCGCTACGCCGACGGCATGCTCTCCCGCCGCTTCTTCGCCGCCGTGGACCGCGCGGTGCGGGCGCAGGATTCCAGCATCGACAAGTACGTGGCCGGCCTGCGCAAAAAGAACCCCTCGGCCACTAACGCCGAGCTACAGGCGAAACTGGACAAGCACTTCCGCAACCTCGCCACCGCCTCCGGGGCCGGTAACGGAGGGATCGCCGCACTGCCGGGGCTGGGTACCGCCGTCTCCCTGGTCACCATCAGCGGCGAGGGGATCCTCATCGTGGAGGTCTGCGCGCTCTACGCCCTGGCCAGCGCGAAGCTGCGCAACATCGATACCACGCAGGAGGAAGTGCGCCGCGCACTCGTCCTGCTGGCAGTTGCCGGCGGGTCCGGCAACGATGTGCTGCGCGCCGTCGCCGAGCAAAACGGGATCAAGTCCATCGTCGGCCTGCGCAGCCTGAAGAACCTGCCGAAGGGCGAGCTGATCAAGGTCAACTCCGCCCTGGGCAAGCTGGCCATGCGCACCCTGCGCCGCCGCTTCGGGGGCGCCATGTTCAAGAAGCTCATGCCCTTCGGCATCGGTGCGGTCCTGGGCGCCAAGGCCAACCGCAAGATCGCCGACCGCATGATCGGCCAGGTCCAGCAGACCCTGGGCCCGGTGGACGCGTCGGCGGGTAGCTCGGAAGCCACGAACGGCACGGACTACGCAGCGGGCTCCGAGCAGTAATTGCGCCACCCCATCTGGCACCTCGCCGCCCAGCGCCCCGCCCTGCTGGGCACCGTTGCGCTGCTCGCGGTCATCGTCCCGGTTTTCGCCGTGGCCCTGCCCGCGTTCGCCGGCGGGGCGGTGGACGGGCAGCGGGGCGCCATTGCGGGGCTCATCATTGCCGCCAGCGCGCGCTTTCTCACGCACGGCCTGCGGCGCTACCTAGCTGGCACCCTCTCCCTGCACATTCAGCACGACCTGCGGATGCGCGTCCTCCAGGCCCTCCAGCGGCTGGACGCGGCCGCGGCGAACCGGGTGCGGGTGGGGCAGGTGGTCTCCCGGACCATCTCGGACCTCAGCAGCATCCAGTCGATGGTGGCCCTTGTGCCCCTCCTGGCCAGTTCCGCCGTGGAGATCGCGCTGATCTTCGCTGCTCTCGTGTGGATCTCCGTGCCAATCGCGGTGATCGTCGCGGTGCAGGTGCCCATCGTTGCGGCGGTGGCGGTGATCTCCCGCCGTAAGCTGTATGCAGCCACGTGGTTCGCCCAGCAGGCCAGCGCGGACATCGCCAGCCAGGTGGAGGAGACGGTCACGGGCGTGCGGGTGGTGAAGGCCTTTGCCCAGGAACGCCGGGAGATCGCCACGTTCACGCAACGGGCCCGGGCCCTCTTCGCCGAGCGTATGCGGGTGGGCCGGCTGACCGCCCATTCGCAACCCTCCCTGGGGGCGATTCCCAATGTGGCGCTAGTGGTCACCATCGTGGTCGGCGGGTGGTTGGCCACGCAGGGGGTCATCACGATTGGCGAGTTCCTGGCCACCAGCACGTACATCGCCCTACTCGCCCGATTAACGCGGATGACCTCCCGCATGCTGGTCTCGGTGTACCTATCCCGCTCGGCGGTGGACCGGGTGGTGGAGCTGATGACCACCGCCCCGAGGCCCGAGGGGACGGTGCGCCTCGATGGGGCGGCCTATGGGGTTCGGGGAACGGTCGGGGATCGCCTGGAAGTGGATATCCGCCCCGGGGAGACGGTGGCCTTCACCGGCCCGGCCGGTAGCGGGAAGACATACCTCGCCCAGGCGCTGGCTGGTGTGGATGTGGCGGCAGCCCGGGATCTTAGGGTGGTGCCCGGGCAGGGGGCCGGTGTGGCCTCGAGCGCGCCAGGGATCACCGCAGCCGAAGCGACCGCGCCCGGGATCGCGCTGCTGGACGTCGTCCAGGAGAACCGCCCCACCGTTGTGCTGGACGAGGCCTTCCTCTACTCCACCTCCATCGCCGAGAACATCCGCTGCGGATACCCCGCCACCGACGCCCAAGTGCGCCACGCTGCCCAGATCGCCTGCGCCGTGGACTTCATCGAGCAGCTCGGGGGCTTCGACACGGTGGTCGGGGAACGCGGCCTCACCCTGTCCGGTGGGCAGCGTCAGCGCATTGCCATTGCCCGTGCGGTGGTGCGCAATCCCTGTTTTCTCATTCTGGACGACGCCACCTCCGCCATCGATGCCGCCACGGAAGCCCGGATCGTCGCGAATCTGCGGGCGGAACGGGGCAAGGGTGACCTCACCACGGTGATCTTCAGCCACCGGCCCTCCACGCTGGCGCTGGCCGAGAGGGTGATCACCCTGCCAGCCCCACCGACGGCGGAGTTGTGGCCAGATGTCGCACCGGAGGCCCCGGCGACCGGTGCCAATCCCCCGCCGAAAGCCCTGACCCTCACGCTCCCCCCGGCTGCGGAACCTCCTCGGATCAGCCAGTACACCGCGCCATTTGGCCTGGCCTCCCTCATGCGAATGATCCCCGGACTGCTGGCGGCGGTGGTCGTCACACTGCTGCTGACGGTGCTGGCCGATGTGGGGTTGCCCAGTTTCGTGCGTCACGCCATCGACGCGGGCGTGGCCCACGGGGACATGACCATCGTGTGGTGGACCGCGGCCGCGGCGCTGGTTGTCGTCGTCGTGTCCTGGGGCGCGCAGGTGGCAAACACAATCCTGACCACACGGGCGGGTGAGCGCTTGCTCTACGCGCTGCGGGTGCGCACCTACCGGCACTTGAATTCGCTGGGGATGGACTGGTTCGAGGCCAACGCCTCCGGGCGCATCATGACCCGGATGACGACCGACATCGACACCCTGTCCAGCTTCCTGCAGACGGGGTTATCCCAGGCCATCGTGTCCTTCAGCGTGCTGGTGGGGGTGCTGGCCATGCTGGTGGTGACCGACCTGCGCCTAACCGCCGTGGTCGCGGTGTTCGTGCCCCTCATCGCCGTGGCCTCCTGGCAATTCCGGCGAGTCTCCGCCCGGCTCTACCGGGCGGCGCGGGCCCAGGTTTCCACGGTGAACGCAAGCTTCCAGGAAGCCATGACGGGGTTGGTCACCGGGCAGGCCTATGGCTACGCCCCGGCCGTGGAGCAGCGCATCCGCCGCGATTCCGCCGAATACCGGCGGCTGCGATGCCGCGCGCAGGCAGCGGTCAGCGTGTTCTTCCCAGGGATCAGTTGGCTAACGGAACTAGCGCAAGCTGCCGTATTGGCGACGGGCACCGACATGATCGCCCACGGGCAAGTCAGCCAGGGCGCGGTCGTCGCCTTCAGCTTGTACCTCACGCAGTTCTTCGGGCCGGTGCAGCAGCTTTCGCAGATCTACGACAGCTTCCAGCAGGCCAACGTTAGCCTGGGGCGGATCGGGGAGCTCCTTGGGGAGCGCCCCAGCATTACCTCCCCACCCACCGCGACCAACGCCCCTGGATCTGTAGTTCCACCACTGACGGGTTCGGCAGGGCCCGTCCGCCTGGACGCGGTGAGCTTCGCCTATGGCCGGGGGAACCGCGGACCGGTGGACTCCGCCGAACACGACCTTCGGGCGGTCTCCGTGAACTTCACCGGCACCACCGCTGTCGTCGGGCATACCGGTGCGGGCAAGAGCACGCTACTCAAGCTCATCGACCGTTGGTACGACCCCACTGCCGGGGAGATCCGCTACCGGGACCAGCCCATCACGGCAATCCCCGTACAAACGTGGCGACGCTCCATCGGCTACGTTCCCCAGGAGGCCCACCTCTTCCGCGGAGACGTGGCCAGCAACATCGCCTATGGCCTCCCCGAGGCGACGCCGGAACAGATCGAGGATGCTGTCCGCCGGATTGGGGGCATTGGCGTCCTATCTTCCATTCCCGGCGGATTTAGGGCACCCGTCACTGAGCGCGGGACCGAGCTTTCCGCTGGACAGCGCCAAATCATTGCCCTGGCCCGGGCGGAACTTCTCGATCCTCAGGTCCTCCTTCTCGACGAAGCCACCGCCACTCTTTCCGAAGAGGTTGAGCACACCGTCGTGGCCGCCACCAAAGCCACCGCAGCCGGGCGCACCGCCATCATCGTGGCTCACCGGTTGACCACGGCCCAGTCGGCCGACCGGATTGTCGTCATGAAACACGGGGAAATAGTGGAAATAGGTAGCCACTGCGAACTGTTGGAGCAAGGTGGGCCATACGCCGAGCTGTGGGCCGCAGCACACCCCGGGAAATAGGCTCCTATCTGCATTTTTATAAGCTTCTGTGGGGCCCCACTGACCCCGATCTGGCCGACACAGGTCGTGTAGGGTTGATCGGCGAGACTAAAGCGAAGGAAGAAAAGAGGCGAGGACCTGCCGTGAGCAGCGCGAATTTCGGCCAAAACGAGTGGCTGGTGGACCAGATGTACCAGCAGTACACGTCCAACCCCCAGTCCGTGGACGCGGAGTGGCGCAAATACTTCGAAAGCAGTGACTTCAAGCCCGAGGCAGCCGCATCGTCTAGCGCGGACGCAGCACCCGCTGCTGCATCCACCGGGAACAAGGGGCAATCCCGCACCTCCGCGCCCACCAGCGGGGCCAGCGCTCAGCAAACCGACAACAGCTCGTCGAACAAGGACGCTGTGAGCACGGGGGCCGGGGACAAGACTTCCGCGCCCTCGCAGACGGGGGATACGGAAAACCAGGGCCCCTCCCGCCCGGTAGAGGACGCCCGCACCCAGCAGGCCACCCATACCTCCAAGACCTCCGTCAACGCCGCGGGCAAGGGTGCCTCCGACGACACGACATCCAACCAGATTCGCATCAAGCAGGGGCGTATCGGACAGCCGGACACGGTGCTCGACGACGACACCCACCACGGCAGCCTGCTGCCCGAGCGGATCGCGCCGCCGGCGCCCAAGGCTCCCGTGGGCCTGCCGGACGCTGGGCAGAACCCGCTGCGCGGCCCCGCCAAGGCCGTAGCCAAGAACATGGACCTCTCCCTGCAAATCCCCACGGCGACCTCCGTGCGGGACATGCCGGCCAAGCTCATGTTCGAAAACCGCGCGATGGTCAATGACCAGCTACGCGCCCGCGGCTCCGGGAAGATCAGCTTTACCCACATCATCGGCTGGGCCCTAGTGAAGGCCGTGCTGGCTCACCCGGACATGAACAACAGCTACGACGTCATCGACGGCAAGCCGACGCTGGTCATCCCGGAGAACATCAACCTCGGCCTGGCCATCGATATGACCGCCAAGAACGGCAACCGCTCCCTGGTGGTCGCGGCCATCAAGGAAACGGAGAAGATGAACTTTGCGGAGTTCGTCTCCAGCTACGAGGACATCGTTAAGCGGGCCCGCGACGGCAAGCTCACGATGGAGGACTTCTCCGGCGTCACCATCTCTCTGACGAACCCCGGCGGCATCGGTACCCGCCACTCCGTGCCTCGCCTGACGAAGGGCCAGGGCGCCATCATCGGCGTGGGTTCCATGGATTACCCCGCCGAATTCGCGGGCGCCTCCGAGGACCGCCTCGGCGAAATGGGCGTGGGCAAGCTGGTGACCATCACCTCCACCTACGACCACCGGATCATCCAGGGCGCGGAGTCCGGCGAGTTCCTGCGGACGATGAGCCGTCTGCTCATCGACGACAACTTCTGGGACGAGATCTTCACCGCCATGCGGGTGCCCTACTCCCCCGTGCGCTGGAGCCAGGACCTGCCCAACACCGGTGTGGACAAGTCCACCCGCGTCATGCAGCTCATCGAGGCGTACCGCTCCCGCGGCCACCTCATTGCGGACATCAACCCCCTGCACTGGACACAGCCCGGCCTTCCCGTGCCCGATCACGCCGACCTCAACATCGAAACCCACGGGCTGACCCTCTGGGACTTCGACCGCACCTTCCACGTCGGCGGTTTCATGGGCCACGAGACCATGACGCTGCGCCAGGTGCTTGCCGCGCTGCGCCGCGCCTACACCCTCAAGGTGGGCTCCGAATACACCCACGTCATGGATGCCGAGGAGCGCAACTGGCTCCAACGGCGCATCGAGGCCGGGCAGCCCAAGTTCACCCCGGCTGAGCAGAAGTACATTCTGCAGAAGCTCAACTCTGCCGAGGCCTTCGAGAACTTCCTGCAGACCAAGTACGTCGGGCAGAAGCGGTTCTCCCTGGAAGGCGCCGAAACGCTCATTCCGATGATGGATGCGGCCATTGACCGCGCCGCCGGTGCCGGCCAGAGCGAAGTGGTGATCGGCATGCCCCACCGCGGTCGGCTCAACGTCCTGACCAACGTCGTGGGTAAGCCCTTTGCCAAGGTCTTCACCGAATTTGAGGGCAACATTGACCCGGCCGCCGCCGGCGGTTCCGGTGACGTGAAGTACCACCTCGGGGCCACCGGGCACTACATGCAGATGTTCGGCGACGGTGAAATCGACGTGACCCTCACCGCCAACCCCTCCCACCTGGAGGCCGTGAACCCGGTCATGGAGGGCATCGCCCGCGCCAAGCAGGACCTCATCGACCAGGGTCCGGGCACCGTCATGCCCCTGCTGCTCCACGGCGACGCGGCCTTCGCTGGCCTTGGCGTGGTGCAGGAGACGATCAACATGTTCAAGCTGGACGCCTACGAGGTGGGCGGAACGATCCACATCGTCGTGAACAACCAGATCGGTTTCACCACCACCCCGGACGCCGGACGCTCCACCTACTACGCCACGGATCTGGCCAAGGGCTTCGACTGCCCGGTCTTCCACGTCAACGGGGACGACCCGGAGGCTGTGGTGTGGGTGGCTCAGCTAGCCGTGGACTACCGCAACCAGTTCGGCAAGGACGTCTTCATCGACCTGGTCACCTACCGCCGCCGCGGTCACAACGAGGCCGACGACCCCTCCATGACCCAGCCGGGGATGTACGACATCATCACCAAGATGCCGACCTCCCGCGAGCAGTACACCGAAGCCCTCATCGGCCGCGGGGACCTGTCCACCGAGGACGCGGAGCGGGTGGCACGCGACTTCCACGACCAGCTAGAGATCGTGTTCAACGACGTGCGCGAGGCCGAGAAAGGCTCCTCCCCCAAGGAACAGTCCGGCATCACTGCTTCCCAGCAGTTGCCCCACGGGCTAGACACTTCCATCAGCCGGGAGACGGTGGAACTCATCGGGGACAAGTTCGCCAATACCCCCGACTACCTCACCCCGCATCCCCGTGTGAAGCCCGTACTCAAGCGCCGCCAGTCCATGTCCCGCAAGGGCAACATCGACTGGGGATTCGCGGAGCTGCTGGCGTTCGGCTCCCTCGTGCAGGAGGGCAAGCTGGTCCGCCTCGTCGGCGAAGATTCCCTGCGCGGAACCTTTACGCAGCGGCACGCAGTCCTCTTCGACCGTGAGGACTTTGACAAGTACAGCCCCCTGCAGGTTATCGGCGAGGAGTCCGGCAACGGCGGCCGGTTCGAGGCCTACAACTCCTCCCTCACCGAGTTCGCCGGAATCGGCTTCGAGTACGGCTACTCCGTGGGCAACACCGATGCCGTTACCGTGTGGGAAGCCCAATTCGGGGACTTTGCTAACGGTGGTCAGACGATCATCGACCAGTACGTTTCCAGCGGTGAGGCGAAGTGGGGTCAGCTCTCCAACCTCGTGCTGCTTCTCCCGCACGGCTACGAGGGCCAGGGGCCGGACCACTCCTCCGCCCGGATCGAGCGCTTCCTCCAGATGTCCGCCGAAGGCTCCTGGACCATCGCGCAACCATCCACTCCGGCCAGCTTCTTCCACCTGCTGCGCCGCCACGCGCTAGGGACCTTGAAGCGCCCGCTCGTCGTATTCACGCCGAAGTCTATGCTGCGTAACAAGCAGGCAGTGTCCTCCGTGGAGGACTTCGTGGACCTCAAGAAGTTCCAGGCCGTGATCGACGACCCCAACCAGGACGGCGTGAACGAGAACATCAAGTACGTTCTGCTGTGCTCTGGCAAGGTGTACTGGGATCTGGAGAAAAAGCGTGAGCAGGACGGCCGCGACGATGTGGCCATCGTCCGCCTGGAGATGCTGCACCCGGTTCCCCACAACCGGCTGCGGGAGGCGCTGAAGAACTACCCCAACGCCGAGCTGCGGTGGGTGCAGGACGAGCCTGCCAACCAGGGCCCGTGGCCCTTCATGGCACTGCAGTTGCCGGAGTACTTCCCCGGCATCAAGCTGACCCGGGTCTCCCGGCGCGCCCAGTCCTCCACGGCCACCGGTGTGACGAAGGTTCACCAGTTAGAGCAGAAGCAATTGCTGGAGGAGGCCTTCGGCGAGTAGGGCGGAGCGGTGGAGCCTCGGCGGGCCTTAGGGGGTAACGTCCCGGCGGGATCGGCGGGTGGAGCCCTGGCGGGGTTAGGGAGGCGGGGTTTGGGCCCGCAGGGGCCCTTACTTTGTGCAGCTCGAACCCGACAGCTCCGCCTAGCCCTCGCTCGCCTTATCCTCCAGATCCTGGGTGGAGATGCCCCCGGCGACGTTGTTCAGGGCCCGCCGATCCTCCCGATTGATCCGGGGCTTGTCGTACAGCGCCACCGTGTTCTGCGGGATCGTCGGGTCCGGGCACGGCGTGGCCAGCCCCGGATCGGATACCCCCACGTCTGAGGGAGTCGCCGAAAGCAGCGTGGAGTGGGTGACATCCCGCCAGCGTGGAGTGTCCGGCGAGCCGGACGTGGAAAATCGGCCACGCACTTGCTTTGCGGTGTTGTGATCCATCTGGTCCAACATCTCGCCCACGCAGCCGAAGACGAGCTCTACCTTCTTCTCCCGCAACGCATCGAGGCGCTGGGAGGGCCGCAGCGGCACCAGCGTGACGTGCCGACCCGGGCGGCTGAGCGCGGACTGGTACTCCTTGGCCAGCGGGGTGATGAGATTGGGGCGCATCCGCATATCCGAGGCCGCCCCGCTGCTCTGGTCGGGCACCCCGATCCGGAATTCCTCCGGCGGCGGAACGGAGCAGCTTTGCACACCACTCACGCCCGCGTAGCCGATAGCCAGCGCCACGAGGCTAAGCCCTAACTTCCGAGCGCCATTCACGAATACCACTCCACGAAAAACAACGTAACCACCACGATATAGGGCACCACCGCCCACCACCTGGAGCGCACGCTGGCGAAGCAAGCGAGCACCGCAATAGCCGCGCCGACAGCATGTCCCACCCACATGGGGTTTCCGATTACCCCGAGGATGAGGGCAAAGCCGACGAGTCCCCCGGTGAGTAATCGGCTGAGGGTGATCAAACTCGACATTCCTCTCGTATGGGCGGGAACATGGTGAGGGTTCGACGCGCCGGATTAGGCGCTCCTGAATGGGTACGCACTGGGTCAGGCGCCCCCGGATGGAACGGTACCCTAGGCGGTCCCCTCCGCGGGCAGCTACCCGCAGAGGCGGGGTGCAGCGGGTGGGTACCCTCCGCCTGGCCACCCGCACGCTTCCAGCTCGCCCACCCCCACGCTTCCAGGCAGCGGGTTTGCGCCAGTCGTGCAGTACCCTAGGAACCCATGAGTGAAACCCGCGTGTACGCCGGTCGCCTCGCCGGGATGGTGGTGCTAGGGCCCGATGGCGATTCCGTCGGCCGCGTCCGCGACGTGGTGGTCCACATCCAGCGCACCTCCGCAGAGGCCCTTGGTCTGGTCGTGGAGCTACCCAGCAAGCGCCAGATCTTCCTGCCGATGCTGCGGATTGCCACGATCGATCCACGGGAGGTCACGATGGTCTCCAGTTCGGTGAACCTGCGCCCCTTTAGGTCCCGGTCCGGGGAGCTGACCATCATGGATGATTTGGTCGGCGCGAAGGTGCACACCGACGATCCAGAGCATGATCATCTACACGGCAAGGTGGTCGAGATTCTGGACGTCGAGCTCAACCAAGCGCGCACCCGCGATTGGATGGTTTCCCGCGTGGCCGTGGCCGAACGCACCCGGCTCGGTCGGCGGGGTGGGGTCGTCTCCATCCCCTTCGCGCACATTCAAGGTGTCCATGCCTCGGGAACGGGAGTGTCGGACCCGGATGCGGAACTGATCTCCTCATTCCATGAAATGCGCCTGGCCGATATCGCGGCGGCCCTGGCGGATCTGCCGGAGGATCGTCGCCACAAAGTCGCCGCGGAGCTGGACGACGAGATGCTCGCCGGCGTTCTGCCGGAAATGTCCGAGGAGCTGCAGACCGGCATCCTCAACCACGTCGATATCGAGCGCGCCGCCGATGTGCTGGAGGCAATGGACCCCGACGATGCCGCGGACGTTCTCGCGGAGATGCCGGATGACACGTCCCGCGTGCTCCTGGACCTCATGCACCCGGAAGATTCGGAGCCGGTCCGCCGCCTGCTGAACTTCTCCCCGGACACGGTGGGTGCCCTCATGACCCCGGAGCCCATCATCCTCACTCCGCAGACAACGGTGGCGGAGGCGTTGGCCCACGCGCGCAACCCGGAGGTGCCGATGTCGCTGAGCTGCCTGATTTTCGTGGTCCGCCCACCTCAGGCCACGCCGACCGGCAAGTACCTGGGGTGCGTCCACCTGCAGAAGCTGCTGCGGGAGCCTCCCAGCACGCTCATCGGCGGCATTCTGGACCTCGACCTTCCCGCCCTGTATGCGGAGGATTCCCACGAAACCGCGGCCCGGTACTTCGCGACGTACAACCTGGTCTGCGGCCCGGTCTTGGACCGGGATAAACACTTGCTCGGGGCGGTGGCGGTGGACGATCTCATCGACCACATGCTGCCGGAGGATTGGCGCGAAGAGGACTGGCGAACGGAAGAAGGGGCTTAGGGCTACAGGGCCATGCCGGATAATTACAAGCACGTACAGCTAGACCAGCCGACCGACGCCACCCGGCGCAAGCGCTTCAACCTCAACGGGGATTCGGTGGGCAAGACCGCCGAGCGTATCGCGCGGTTCTTGGGCACGGGCCAGTACCTGGCCTATCAGACGATTTTCGTCATCGTGTGGGTCGCCCTGAATATCGGCGCCTTTGCCTGGAGCTGGGATCCCTATCCCTTCATCCTGCTCAACCTCGCCTTCTCTACCCAGGCCGCGTATGCCGCCCCGTTGATTTTGTTGGCGCAGAACCGCCAGGACGACCGGGACCGCGTGGCCCTGTCCGAGGATCGTCGACGCGCCGCCGAAACGAAGGCGGACACCGAGTTTCTCGCCCGCGAGCTGGCCGGCGTCCGCATCGCAGTGGGCGAAACCGTCACGCGCGATTACCTACGCCGCGAACTGGAGGATCTCACCGAGCTCATCAAGCGGATTGAGGACAAGCTGGAGGATCGCCAGTACGACGAGGAGCTGGCCCATCCCGCCGAGGACAATCCGGGGCCATCCCACACCTAGCCGCCGTCTTTCATTGTTCTAGCAAACGTCTTCCCCGGATAAGGTCCGTAGGCATGGTCCGGCAGTACGGGGGGTGGGGTCCTTTCTGGTTGGGGACGCCACCAACCGGGGCACCGGGATAAGGGTCCCCGCCAGCCAAAGGGATACACTGGTTTGCGATGCATGCAGTAACCGAATCCGCTGTCCGCAGCGCGCTCTCCCGCGTAGAGGACCCTGAACTCAACCGCCCCATCACAGAGCTGGGCATGGTGAAATCCATCGAGATTGATGGCTCCCGCGTGGCGGTCACCATCTACCTGACTATCGCGGGCTGCCCGATGAAGTCCACGCTCACGCAGCGTACGCAGCAAGCGGTGGAAGGCGTGCCGGGCGTGGAGCGCGTCACCGTCACCACGGATGTGATGAGCGACGATCAGCGCCGGGAGGTCCGCAAGATCGTGCGAGGGGATGCCGCTGATCCAGTGATTCCCTTCGCTCAGGCGAATTCCACGACGCGCGTGTTCGCCGTGGCCTCCGGCAAGGGCGGGGTGGGCAAATCCTCCGTCACCGTCAACGTCGCGGTGGCTCTGGCCAAGCGGGGCCTGAAGGTGGGGGTGATCGACGCCGACATCTACGGCCACAGCATCCCCCACATGATGGGTTCCACGGATCGTCCCCACCAGGTGGACGAGATGATCATGCCCCTGCAGGCACACGGCGTGAAGCTCATCAGTATCGGGCATTTCATCGGCGATAACTCCCCCGTGGTCTGGCGCGGCCCCATGCTGCACCGGGCCATCCAGCAGTTCCTTGGAGATGTCTTTTGGGGCGATCTAGACATCCTCCTGCTGGACCTGCCCCCGGGCACCGGGGATGTCGCTATCTCCGTGGCACAGCTCGTACCAAACGCGGAGCTACTCATCGTGACCACCCCCCAAGCGGCGGCCGCGGAGGTCGCGGAGCGGGCCGGAACCATCGCGCAGCAGACGCGTCAGCGCATCGGCGGGGTCATCGAGAATATGAGCTGGATGGATATGCCCGATGGCTCCCGGATGGAGGTGTTCGGATCCGGTGGCGGGCAACTCGTCGCAGATCGGCTCCGCCAGATCGCCGGGTCCGAGGTCAAGCTGCTGGGGCAGATCCCCCTGGATCCGCAGCTGCGGATCGGTGGGGACCTGGGTAACCCCATCGCGATCTCCGAGCCGAACAGCGCGGCCGCCGTGGCCTTCGGCGGCATCGCCGATCACCTCGCCCTGCGTCGCCAGTCCCTCGCTGGGCGCCCGCTCAACCTGGGCGTGACCCGAAAGTAACCACCGGCGCCAGCGATGGAAGGGGCGGGGCGCCGTCCCAGCCCCGGCCGGGGCTCTAGAGCACGTCGTCGAACTCGGTGCCGGGGTGTTGCTGCCCGCGCCGGTCCGGCCCGCCACCCGGCTGACCCGCGCCCGGTTGTCCCCTCTGCGGCTCCCCCGCGCCCGCCTGCCCCTGGTCACGAGGGCTATCCCGCTGCGCGGCCGCCGAGTCGTCGAGGACCTGTTGACCCACGGTCTCCATCATCTGGGGATCCTCCTTCGATTCCCCCGCCGCAGCCTGTTGCTGCACCTCTACCCGACCCTGCGACTCAGCCTGCGATGACCCCTCGCTGGCCGAACTCGAACTCGGCGCCGATCCGTGAGTGGGTCCTGCCGCCGAGCCTGCGGCCGATCCTCCCCGAGCGCCCCGTAGATCCTGGACGGTATTCTTCACGTCTTCTTTGGCCTCCGTAAACGGAGTGAGGAAAGAATCGTCCCCATCGAGCAGCGTGCGTGTAATCAGGCCCTTGGCCCCCATCTGGCGTACCGCCCCGAGTTGCTGCAGGGGCTTGCGGATCTCTTCGATCTCGTCGCCGAAGTCCTCCCCCAACTGCTGGCGGGCCTCCGCAACAGCGTTGCGAGCGGCCAGCAGCACGGCGCGGGCCTCCTTGATGAGCCCGGGCAGCCGCTCCGGGCCGATGACGACCAAGCCCATCACGAGGATGATGGCGATCTCTACCCAGCCCACATTGGAAAACACGTGCTAACCCTACTCGACCGAAGTCAACCCCGCTGGGCGTGGGCATCCGCCTCCGGTTGTCCGGGGGAGGATCACTTCTGCCTCCGCTGCAGCTTCCGAAGCGCGAGGTCCACGGCGTCCACAATCGATTCCGGTCGCCGGCACCCATCCACACCGAAGTGGGCGGCGGGGCGAGCCTCCTCCACCATCTGGGGAATCGCCGCGAGCTTCTGCTTCAACCGCCCGGAGCACCGCACGTCTGCGTCCATGGCTCGGACGAGGGCCGCAGCCTTGCGCTGTAGCTGCACCTCGGCCCGGCACTCACCGCAATGCACCAGGTGAACCTTCGCGCGGTGCTCCGCCCGGCTGGACAGCTCCCCGTCGACAAGCGCGGCCATGGCCTCCGGGGACAGGTGCTCGACGGACAACCCCCGGTCCTCTTCACTCCTGGCCTGCGCACCGTGGGAGGACGCTGGCACGGCGGCTGACGAAGCTCGATGCATGTCTAGCGTTTCCTTTCCCGGTCAACTCGGCGGGTCAGTATGGCGTGGAACAAGTGGAGCTCGGGGGTTTCCCGGCAGATGCCCGGTAGCCGCGTTGGGGGGTTTAAAGCTCTGTGCCCCCGGGTGGGCATGGGGCGGGTCGATCAGGACCCAATGTAGTGCAGTTCCCCTTCGGCGCGCTGGAGGCTGCTGCGCATCTGGGCCCGGGCGCGGTGAATCCGGGAGCGCACCGTGCCCATCTTCAACCCGAGGGTACGGGCGATTTCGTCGTAGGTCATGTCCAGCCCGTCGCACAGGATGACGGCCACCCGGAACTCGGGCGTCAGTTCGTCGAGGGCCCGCTCCAGCGCGGGGTCCAGGTTGTGCATTTCGAAGGCCCGCTCGGGACCGACGTGGCTACCCTCCGCCAGCTCGTAGTCCTCCGGCAGTTCCTCCATGCGGATCGTCGAACGACGGCGAACCATGTCCAGGAATAGGTTCGTGGTGATGCGGTGCAGCCACCCTTCGAAGGTCCCCGGCTTGTAGTTTTTCAGGCTGCGGAACACGCGCATGAAGGTGTCCTGCGTAAGGTCTTCGGCGTCCTGCTGGTTTCCGGAGAGCCGGAACGCCAACCGGTAGACGCTATCGGCGTGCTCCGCGACCAAATCGGACCAACTGGGCATGGCCCCTTCCCCCCGGTCGAAGTCCTCTGTGCTGCGCGGGCGGTCCTGCTTCCCCGTGCCGGGCCTGGGTGCCTGCGATTCGGCCTCGGCGGGTCGGGGGGTTTCGGAGGTCATGCTCATCATTGTGGCTCACCAGTGTGTCAGGACAGTTTCAGGCCCCTTAGAGTTTACTGTGAGCCCCGCCCGCTCACCCAACAGCGCAATCCCTCCAGTCAACAGTTGTTAACTCCTTTTTCTTTTTGGACGCCACCTCACCCAACGCGCCGCCAACCTCCGCCAGACCAGTAGGGGTCCTGCCCTAACCTCTACAACCGTGAACTCCGCTCTGAGCAACCCCCTGGACCTGTTCCGCTCCCTGGCCTCCACCCACGCCGAGGAGGACCCAGCCCTGACCTCCGCCGAGACCGCCGCCGAGGAATTCGGCCTGGCCGTGCCGGATGCGATGACCGGTGATTTCCTCCGCTTCCTGGCAGCCCGCACCGCCGCGGCGGCCCGGGCGCACGCCCGGGGGGAGGCCGGCGGCAACGGGGGCACCACTCCCACCGCCATTGTCATGAGCCCCGCGTGTGGGACAGTGGGCCTGCACATCTACCGCGGCTTCCACGCGGCCCACGCGGCAGCCCAGCCGGACGAGCAGACGCGCGGAGCAGTCGGCGGGAACGCCACTGGAAGGCACACGATCGGCGGCGCTGTGGTTGGCAGCTACGTGGTGGGAGCAACCGGATCCGGTGCCAGCTACTCCGCCCACGAGGGCCATCTCACCTGCATCGAGCCGGAGGTCCAGCACCAGCAGTTGGCGAAGGCGGCGTTTGGTGAGGCTGGCGTCCCCAATAATTGCTATCGATTCCTGCCCAGCGCACCACTGGACGTCGTCGGTCGCCTGGCTTCGGATTCCTATGACTTAGCCGTCGCGGAATGCGATGTGCGCGACCTTGCGGCCCTGTGCGCGGCAACTCTGCCCGCGCTGCGGCCTGGCGGGACGCTGGTGCTGCTGGACAGCCTCATGGATGGGGCGATCGCCGACGAGGACGATCGCGACCGCATGGTGGTGGCGGCCCGGGAGGCGGACGCCGCCATCGCCGAGATGGGGAATGTGGTGGTTACGCGGTTGCCGCTGGGGGCTGGGGCCACGGTAATCACCAAGCTCTAGGGGTTAGGGCCTCGGTGCGCGGGGCTACACCACCGCGTTTTTGCCGATGCAGACCACTCCCCCGGCAGAAACCGTGAACAGTTGCTCGTCGCGATTGCGATCCACACCGACGATCGAGTGGTCCGAAATGCGCACATTCTTATCCACAATGGCGTGGCGCACCACCGCGCCCTTGCCCACGTGAACTCCCGGCATGAGCACGCAGCCCTCCACGGTGGCGCCCTCATCCACATAAACATTCTCCGAGAGCACGGAATTGCGCACCGTTCCCGCGGAAATGATGCACCCGGCGGCCACCATCGAGGCCTGGGCGATACCTCCCTTGACGAACTTCGCCGGGGGAAGGTTGCCATTTTCCGCAGTGTGGATGGGCCACTGCTGGTTGTACAGGTTGAACACCGGATGCACGCTGATCAAGTCCATATGCGCCTCGTAAAAGGCGTCCACCGTGCCCACGTCCCGCCAGTAACCACGATCGCGCTCCGTCTCCCCCGGCACGCTATTGGCAGAGAAATCGTAGACATAAGCCCGATCCCGGCCAACCAACAGCGGGATGATGTCCCCGCCCATGTCGTGGTTGGAATCCTCGTGCTCCGCATCCTCGATCAGAGCCTGGATAAGGGTGTCCGCCGTGAACACGTAATTGCCCATGGAGGCGAAGGCGACATTCGGATCATCCGGCACACTCGGCGGATCCGCCGGCTTCTCCAAGAATTCCTGAATCCGGTTGTCCTCCCCGGCCTGAATGACGCCGAAGGCCGTGGCCTCCTCCCGCGGGACTCGCAGACCGGCGACGGTCACACCCGCACCAGAGGCAATATGAGCCTCCACCATCTGCTTGGGATCCATCCGATAAACGTGGTCCGCGCCGAAGACGATGATGTAATCCGGGCGTTCGTCGTAAACGAGGTTGAGCGATTGCAGAATGGCATCCGCAGAACCGGTAAACCACCGCTTGCCCAATCGCTGCTGCGCGGGCACGGGGGTGATGTACTGCCCGGCCAGACCGGATAACTGCCAGGATTGGGAGATGTGGCGGTCGAGGGAATGCGATTTGTACTGCGTGAGCACGCAGATTTTGTAATACCCGGCATTGACCAGGTTAGACAGCACAAAATCGATGAGCCGGTAATTGCCGCCAAAGGGGACAGCGGGCTTGGCTCGGTCTGCGGTGAACGGATAGAGCCGCTTACCCTCGCCGCCGGCTAGAACAATGGACAGGACATTCGGTGTGCTCTTCACACACTCAAAGCTAATGGGCTTCGGGCCCGCGCGCTGGACAAGTGACCCCCGCCACCCCGTTTTGGGCACCGGCGCTACCCTGTTTCGGGTGCCCGGCGTGGCAAACTTCCCCGGCGGATGGGCCCCGGGCCAATTAGGGTGAGGTCATGCGTATTGCGATGCTCACCAAGGAATATCCTCCGGAGATCTACGGCGGGGCCGGGGTTCACGTCACCGAGCTCACCCGGTACATGCGGCAACTCGAGCACGTGGACGTCCACTGCATGGGCGGTCCCCGCGATGAGGCCGATGTTTATGTCCACGGCGTGGACCCGAAACTCACCGGGGCCAACGCATCTATTCAGACGCTGTCCACTGGTTTGCGAATGGCTAATGCCATCGAGGGCGCGGACGTCGTCCACTCCCACACGTGGTATGCCGGGCTGGGCGGCCACGTGGGCGGACTGCTGCACGGGATCCCCCACATCGCCACCGCCCACTCCCTGGAACCGCACCGCCCCTGGAAGCGGGAGCAGTTGGGCGGGGGCTATGACGTCTCCTCCTGGTCCGAACGCAATGCCATGACCAACGCCGATGCCGTCATCGCCGTCTCCGCCAAGATGAAAGACACCATCTTGGACGCCTACCCCACGATCGACCCGGACCGGGTGCACATCGTCCTCAACGGCATCGATTCCGAGCTGTGGCGGCCCCGCCCCACCTACGCGGAGGCACTGGAGGCCACCGGCCGGTCCGTGCTGGAGGAGTTGGGGGTGGACCCGCAGCGCCCCATGATCTGCTTCGTCGGTCGCATTACCCGCCAGAAGGGGGTGCCTCACCTACTGAAGGCCATCGCGCACATGAACCCGGAGATCCAGATCGTGTTGTGCGCCGGAGCTCCCGACACGCCGGAGATCGAGGCGGAGGTGACCGGCCTCGTGCAGGACCTGCAGGCAGAGCGCGACGGGGTCTACTGGGTCAAGGAGATGCTGCCGAAGGAAAACCTGCAGGAGGTCCTCACGGCCGCCGATGCCTTCATCTGCCCGTCTATCTACGAGCCGCTGGGCATCGTCAACCTGGAGGCAATGGCCTGCGGTACTGCGGTGATCGCCTCGGATGTCGGTGGAATCCCCGAGGTCGTTGTGGACGGCATGACCGGCACCCTCGTGCACTACGACGAAAGTGCGACCGAGGACTTCGAGCGCGGCCTGGCGGAGGCGACGAACGAGCTGTTGGCGGACCCGAACCGGGCTCATTCCTTCGGCACGGCGGGCCGCAACCGCGCGGTGACGACGTTTAGCTGGGCCACCATCGCCGAGCAGACCGTGAACGTGTACAAGTCCCTGTTGTAGCCGGCCCGGTCTGTTCCCCCTTCAACTCCCCGCCGTAACGCAAAAGTGCAGCACTAGGCGCTGGTATACAGGAGGACATGGCACAGACCGCGTCTCAGGAACCAACGGAACCCAGAAGTTTTCGCCCGGAGCTCCACCTCACGGCGGAGACTGGCGTACTCGAGGCCCCCGCGGGCGCGATCGTGGCGGGCGGGGCCATGCACGTTTTCCAGCAGTTCCGGCCCACCGCCCACGAGGGTTCGCGGTGGGGGCACCAGGTGGCCTCGGGCGCTCCCTACGACTGGGACATCCGCGACGACGTGCTAGCCCCGCGCACGCAGGACGGGGAGGTGGATGTGCTCGCGGGGTCCGCGATTGAGGTGGGGCCGAGCGCCGCCGAGCTCTTCTTCGTCGTCGCCACCGGTGCCCGCAGGGGGGCCGAGCACAGTGAGGAACACGGGCAGCGCCACTTTCATATCCACCGGGCCCGCATGGCCGATGTGGACGCCCACTGCGAGATCTCCGACGATCCCAAGCAGGTGGACCCCACGGTGGAACGCCTGGGGCCCATCGATATCGAGGATTCTGCGCATCCCATCCGCAACCTGGTCACCCCCAGCGTGATCCCGGCGTCGGAGGGGTGGATCATGATGGCCCTGAACCTCCTGGCGGACGACGACGCTGAAATCGTCTTGCTCCATTCCGCCGACCGTCAGCACTGGGTGCTCTCGGGGGTCCTGGACCTGCCCCCGGAGGCCGGGCTCCCTACCGCGCGGCGCCCCTATGCCCCCCGCCTAGCCCGCATCGAAGATCAGGCCGATGGGGAGGTGTACGACGTCGTCTTCCTCACTTTTCCCGGCGAGGCGGGCGAACCCGAGGAGATCGCCGGGTACGTCGTGGGCCATGTAGAGGGCACGCACTTTTCCGTACGCACCCCGTTTACCGTCTTGGATTACGGGCACGATTTCACCCGACCCCGGATCATCCCGGCCCCCTCCCCCCTCATGCTGGGGCTCGTCGGCGCGCGCCCCTCCGGTTCCGGGCAGTGGGCCAATTGCCTCTCCGCACCGCGATTCCTGTCACTCGTGGATGGCGCCATCTACCAGGACATCATCGGTACCCCTTCGGCCATCACCGGTTACTCCGATCACGCGTTGCTGTGGACCGGCCAGTTGGACGCCAATGGGGGGCGCGTGGACGTCACCATCCGCGACGCCGCCGGTGGCCAACTGGTGGAGGTCGGGTATGCCGCCGGGGAAGTCAGCGTGACCCGCGGCAACGGGGATAGCCGCACGGCCCCGCTGGCGGAGGCGGATTCCGACACGCTCGCGGTGTTCGTGGATGGCCCGGTCTGCGAGGTCTTCGCAGACGGCGGGGCGGTGAGCCTGACCAGCGCGATTCCCAGCGGGACCCACCCCGCCGCCGTGGTGGTCAACACCTACGGCGATGCGGAGGTGCGTACGGCGATGGTTACTGCGGGCCAGCAGATCCAGCGGGCCCAGGCGGGCTTGGGTTCCCCGGACGAACATGATGCTTTCCTGGCGGCCGCTCTCCAGGCGGATCGTGAACTCAGCTCTGAGTGGCTCGAGGAAAACGGGGGCGGCGCCGACGAGTAGGCCGAAGCCGATAACTAGTGGGCCTGGCCCAGCCGGGTCACCACGGCGCGGGCTGTCACCGCCATGGTGGACGGTAGCTGCGCGATTCGCTCTTGCAGCACCTGGGGGTGGATGTGCCGGGCGGAGGGGCTCATCCCGATCTGTGCAGAGATGCTGGCCTGGTCCAGGTTCATCTCGAACTCCACCGTTTCGGGCTCGCCGACGACCTTGAGGTGACCGCTGGCCTGCTTGATCATCCGGTCCACCTTGCCCTCCTCCACATCGAGGATGCCCAGCGGCTCGCGCAGTTCCACGAGGTGGCCCACCTCCGGGGTGAGCACCACAACCTGCCCCGCAGGCTTGAGGATGCGGGCGAACTCCGCAGCGTTGCGCGGCGCGAAGACGACCATGATGGCGTCCACGCTCCCCTCCCGAAGGGGCAGAGTGGACCAGGCATCCGCGACGACCGCTCCGATACGCGGATGAGCATTTGCCAACCGCTTCGCGGCAGCCGTGGACACGTCGATGCCGACCCCGCGAGAATTCTGGATCGTGTCGAGAGCGTGAGAGAGGTAGTACCCCGTGCCCGCGCCGATCTCCACAATGGCGGGGTGAGCCTCCTCGGCCACGTGGGCCTCGTCCAGTACCAACTCGACGTGGTGGGTCACGGCCTCCACGAAGGGCGCGAAGTGCCCGCCGGAGAGGAAGGTTTCCCGGGCGTCGATCATGGAGGCGTCGTCCCCGGAGTAGCGCAACCCCGCCCCGCCGCACAACGTCACATAACCCTGCCGCGCCACCTCGTAGGTGTGTCCCGTGTCGGACACGACAGTTTGCCACCGGTCTTCTCCCGGGGTAAGTCGGGACCCGTCGACGGGATCGGCAAGCAGGTCTATGACGTCTGACAGCACGGGGTCCTTGTCCTCCACATTCGTCTTAACAGGTGAGACTCAGCGTCCCAACCACTGTACAAGAGTACGGGCTGCAAATCCCGTGCCCAGCGGGGATACCTCGTTGTACTCGCTTTCCGCCCGGCCCGGACCCGCGATGTCCAGGTGGATCAGGGGAATGCCGCGGGTGAACTCGCGCAAGAACATCGCAGCGGTGATGGCTCCCGGCCCCTTCGGAGTCTGGGATACGTCGGCCAGTGCGGACTTCACCTCCGCCCGCAGGTACACAGGCTGCGGCATCGGCCACCAGTTCTCCCCCACTGCGGCACCCCGGCGCGCCAGCTTCACCGCGGTGTTCCAGTCCTCGCTGAACACCGCCCCCGTGCGCAATCCCAAGGCAACCTTCGCCGCGCCCGTGAGGGTAGCCAGGCTCACCAGGGTGGTCGGCCGGTACTTCTTGGCCCCATAGCTCAGCGCGTCCGCGAGTAACATGCGGCCCTCGGCGTCGGTGTTCGTCACCTCCGTGGTGATGCCGCCGTAGTGTTCCACCACATCCCCGGGCCGGTAGGCACCACCGGAGATCATGTTCTCCGCCGTGGGAACCAGGGCCACAATCTTCCGGGGAACCTGGGCCGTTGCCAACTCCCGGAATGCGGCGATGACGGAGGCCCCACCCGTCATATCCGTTCGCATCGTCTGCATTCCCGCGGAGGGTTTGAGGCTGTAGCCGCCGGTATCGAAGGTCACCCCCTTGCCCACGAGCACCACGGTGCCACCACGTCGCTTGATGCCCACCCGCTCCGGGTCCCACACCAGCTCGATAAGCATAGGCGGATGCTCGGATCCCCGGCCCACGGCGAGGATTCCGCCGAAGCCCTTGTCCTCCAGCCATTGCTGGTCGCGGAGCTTGACCTTGACCCCGTCGATCCCCTCGATCACGGACTTGGCTTGGCGGGCCAACCATTGGGGGCTCTTGACGTTGCTGGGGGTATTGGCCAGGTCCCGCGACAGGCACGTGGCCGCCCCCAACCGCACACCGGCGCTCACCGCCTTGTCCAGCACGCGGGACCGGGAGGCCTTCGCCGCGCCCGCGAGCGATCCGGCCAAGGTGAAGTGCACGTTGCGCACCCGCGGTTGGCTGCGTTCGTTGCTGATTCTATAGGTGTGCCCCCCCACAATCACACCGATGACGAAGCTGCGAACCTGCGCCGCGACGGCGCCCGACGGTACCTCCACCTGCACGAGGTGCTTCTTGGCGCGCACGGGGTGCCCAGCGATGACGGTGTTCAACCTCCGGATGAGCTGGGCACCGGCGCCCCGCCACCCGGCGTCGTTGAATTCCGCCCCCTCCGTCAAATCCAACACCTGGCGCGGCTCGCCGGGGACGAACACATCCCACACCCCATCGGCTGCCAGCTCGACCCCCGGTCCGCCCTGGCTGCGCTCGCAAATTCTCACGTCGAGGACTTCGCTGCCACTGGCGCGTTCCCCGAAGGTGACCTGGGGAATGGTCTGAGGAATGACGGGGACCGGCACCATGGGGGTTACTCCTTGTTCTCCGGCACGAGGCCGCGTGCGTTGTTAGGTTCGGCATCGGCTGCTGCGTTCGGACTGTTGACTCCGGTGGTAGCCTCCAGCTCCGCGAGCCGTGCAGAAACACGCCTCAGGTAGGCGTCCACCTCCGCCATTCGATAGCCACGAAGGGCGACGGAAAAACGGATGCCGCTGATCCGATCGGCGGTGATCGGGGATTCCATAATGGACGCCAGGTGCGCGGCGCGCTGCGGACCACTGGAGACATCCGGCAGGCGCTCACCGCGGCCGAAGACCTGCGCCAGCAGCAGGGCCAGCACGCAGCCCACCAGCAGCGCCCCGGCCAGCGACAGCAACCAATACATAGTGCCCTAGAGTACCCAGGCCACTAGGAGGAGTTGGAATCGCGGAACTGATCGATCTGTTGGTTGAGGATCTCCGTTTCCTCAATCAGTGTTTCGCGGCGCGCCTCCAGATCCTCCACAAAGCCGCGGTGGGCCCGCACACAGAAGTCCACGGCCTCTTGCGGCGAATCGGTGACCAGGAAGAGGTCTGGGTCGGACGCGGAGATCATTTCCTCCTCCACCAAGCGGGTGCGGATCCACTCCACCAGGCCACCCCAGAACTCGGTGCCCATGAGGATGATGGGGAAGCGCTGAATTTTCTCCGTCTGCGTCATGACCAGCGCCTCGAATAGCTCATCCAACGTGCCGAAGCCGCCGGGAAGGCAGATGAAAGCCTGGGAGTATTTCAGAAACATCGTCTTGCGCACGAAGAAGTAGCGGAAGTGCAACCCCAGGTCCACCCACTCGTTGAGGCCCTGCTCCATGGGCAGCTCGATGCCCAGGCCGATGGACAGGCCCCCGGCCTCGTGGGCCCCCCGGTTGGGTGCCTCCATGAGGCCCGGACCGCCGCCGGTGATGACGGCGTATCCGGCCTCGTGGATGCAACGGCCCAGCTCCCGCCCCTTGGCGTAGTAGGGGTGGTCCGGCTTTACCCGGGCGGAGCCGAACACGGTGATGGCCTTCGGAATCTTGGCCAGGGCCCCGAACCCGTCGACGAACTCGGACTGAATGCGCATCACCCGCCAGGGGTCCGTGTGCAGCCAGTCGGTGCTCGTCTGCTCCCCCAGCAGGCGCTGATCCGTGGTGCTGGCCTGCTTGCTACGCAACTGGCTGCCGCGCAGCACCACCGGGCCACGCAGTCCGAAATCCTGGCGCCGGGGATGGGTGTTGACGTCCGGGCCGTCGTGGGGCTGTGCGGTAGCGCCGGAGCCAGCAGGGGAAGAGTTGTGTTCAGTCACGGGATAATCGGTTCCAATTCTGGGTTGTGGGATGTCGGTGCGGTAGTCACTGCGCTTGGCGGTGGTCGAAGCGTGGCTAGGTGGTGAGGAACTCCAACAGCTGAGCGCTGACCTCCTCGATCTGAGCGACGGGGCAGCGCTCCTCCCGGGTGTGGCACAGGCTCGGGTCCCCGGGGCCAAAGTTCACCGCCGGGATGCCCAGGCCGGAGAACCGCGCCACGTCAGTCCACCCGAACTTGGGCCCCACCTTCCCGCCCGTCGCGGCCACGAGGCGCGCCGCCGCCGGCTGGTGCAGTCCGGGAAGCGCGCCGGGGGCGGCGTCGTCAATATGCAGACTGAACCCCTCCGCAGGGTCATCGGGCGTGCCCACCGCCAGCACCTCCCAGGTGTGCTGAAGAGCTTGCTCCACGGACCGGTTCGGGGCGAAGCGGAAGTTGATGAAGGCCCAGGCCTCGTCGGGAATAGTGTTCGTGGCCACCCCGCACTCGGTGGTCACGACGTTCAGGCCCTCCCGGTAAGTCAGCCCATCGATTTCGACGCTGCGGGGGGCATAGTCGGCGACCCGCAATAGCACGCGAGCCAGCCGGTGCATCGCGTTGTCCCCCAGCCAGGAACGCGCGGAGTGGGCGCGCTGGCCGTGGGCAGTGACGCGGACCCGGACCGTTCCCTGGCACCCGGCCTCGATAAGCCCGGCGGAGGGCTCCCCCAGCAGGGCCAAGCTACCCTCCAGCACCTCCGGGGATCTCTGCACGAGGTGATTGAGGCCGTTATACGTGGTGGCTACTTCCTCTCCCTCGTAGAGCACCAGGGTGAGGTCCCGCGTGAGCCGAGGGGAGCCCGCGAGGCTGACAAAGGCGTGGATGTAACAGGCATCCCCGGACTTCATATCCACGCTGCCCAAGCCGTAGATGGTCTGCTGCCCGGGCGGCTCGCTATGGGGATCTGCGGCCACGCGCGAGGGCAAGTTGTCGGCGGGAGGGACCGTGTCGATGTGCCCGGCGAGCACCACCCGGTCCCCCAGCCCGCGTTGGGTGCGGGCGACGATGGTGTTACCGCTGCGGTGCAGGTCGAAGGCGGGCTGATTGGCAGCCAGCAGTTGTTCCCTCGCGCGCTGCAGGGCGTGGTGCAGGGCATCGGCCAGTTGGGCCTCGTGGTGCGATTCGCTGTACACGTCCACGAGCTGCCGGGTGAGCGCGACCGGGCCTGCTGTGAGGTCCAGGTCCGGCGCATCGATACGGGCCCGGCTGCCGGGGTCCGCAATCTCGGGGTTAGGAGTGTCGTCGGTCATCGCCCGCCATCCTAGGGCGCACCAAACCAAAGCGCTGTGATTGTCTCACACTCAATGCGCTCTGGGGGGTGCTAAATAGCTGGTCGATTGTGGTTGAATCTCTCTATGTCAACACCAGCCAGCCCCTCACCCCATTCCCCCGGCGCGCCCGCGTCCTCAGGCGCAAACGGCACCCCGGCGGCGACCCCCGGCACCCGCGCCACCGACACGCCCACGGTTGACACGGCGGGGGCACCCGACCGCTCCACCGCAGACAGCGGCGGCCTCGGCCACGGACTGAAAACACGGCACCTCACGATGATGGGCCTGGGGTCCGCCATCGGTGCCGGGCTGTTCCTGGGTACCGGCGTAGGCATCAGGGCTGCGGGTCCGGCCGTTTTGCTCTCCTATGTCGTCGCCGGGATCCTCGTGATCTTCGTCATGCGCATGCTCGGTGAGATGGCGGCGGCCCGTCCGGCCTCCGGCTCCTTCGCCACCTATGGGCGACAAGCTTTCGGTCACTGGGCCGGTTTCTCCATGGGTTGGTTGTACTGGTTCATGCTCATCATGGTGATGGGTGCGGAGATCACCGGCGCGGGCAACATTATGGGCCGCTGGTTCGGCGTGGAAGGGTGGATTCCCGGGCTCGTGGCCGTGGTCTTCTTTACAATCGTCAACCTGGCCGCCGTGCGAGGCTTCGGGGAGTTCGAGTACTGGTTCGCCTTCATCAAGATTGCGGTCATCGTCGCCTTCTTGCTGATCGCAGCGGGCCTGCTGCTGGGGCTGTTCCCCAACTACTCCTCACCGGGTCTGTCCAACTTCCACCCCTTCGCACCGAAGGGATTGAGCGGCATTGCCACGGGCCTGCTCGCGGTGGCATTCGCGTTCGGCGGTATTGAGATCATCACCATCGCCGCCGCCGAGTCGGAGCATCCCAGCGAATCCATCACCACGGCGGTACGCGCGGTGGTCTGGCGTATCTCGGTGTTCTACCTGGGGGCGGTGTTCTTCATCGCCGCCCTGCTGCCTTTCGAGACCCTGGGTAAGGCGGAATCCGCAGCCGAGTCGCCATTCACCCGAGTTCTGCAGCTCGCCAACGTTCCGGGGGTGGTCATGGGGATGGAGATCATCATTGTCCTCGCCCTGCTGTCCGCCTTCAACGCCCAGATCTACGCGACCTCCCGCCTGACATACAGCTTCGCCAAGACGGGGTACGCCCCCAAGATCTTCCGCCGCGTCAATTCCCAGCAGGTGCCGGTGTACGCCGTGCTGGGTTCGCTCGTCTTCGCCTTCCTGTCCGTGGCTTTGCAGGTGTGGGGGCCGGCGAACCTCATCACGATCTTGTTCAATGCTGTGGGCGGCACGTTGTTGCTCATCTGGGCGGTCATCACGCTGTCCGCCATCCGGTTGCGCCCGCACCTGGTTGCCGAGGGCTCCCTCAAGGTCCGGATGTGGGGCTACCCCTGGTTGCCGTGGATCACCTTGGCCATGATCGGTGGGTTGGCCGCTCTCATGCTCTGGGATCCGGAGGCCCGAATGCAGGTCGTGACCGTAGCCGTCGTCGCGGTGGTTTTGTCTGCCATCGGTGTGGTGGTGGGCAACCGTAAGGGTGTGGGTGAGGACGCTACCCTCGGCGCGCGGGTCTAACCCGCGCTCGCAAAGGGGGGGGAAGGGAACACACGGGGGCCAGAAGAACCGTGGGCACTACAATCGGGAAACTATGACTGGAGCTCAAGGTTTAGGAATTGCAACGCTCACGACCGACGGTACCGTTTTGGACACGTGGTACCCCTCCCCCGAACTCACCGAGGACTCGGCGCAGGCGAAAAACGCCTCCCCCGGAACCCACCCCGTGGATGCTGCCGAGCTGGAGCAGTGGGTCGCCGACCTCGTCGGGGAGGATGACCTGCGCGGTGTTCGTCGCACGGCGGTGCGCACCACCATCCCAGACCTAGATACTCCCCCGGCTGATGCCTACGACGCGTACTTGCGACTACACCTCATTTCCACCCGTCAGCTCGAGCCCCACGGCTGCAACCTGGACGGGATCTTCGGCGTTCTCAACAACGTAGTCTGGACCAACCACGGGCCCTGTGCGGTGCAGAACTTCGAGGAGACCCGCGGTCGGCTGAGCGCCCAGCGGGGCCCGGTGGAGGTCTTGAGCGTGGACAAGTTCCCCCGGATGGTGGACTACGTGCTGCCCTCCGGTGTTCGCATTGGGGATGCGGATCGGGTCCGTCTGGGCGCCCACCTCGCGGAGGGGACCACCGTCATGCACGAGGGCTTCGTAAACTTCAACGCCGGCACGCTGGGCTCCAGCATGGTGGAGGGCCGCATTTCCGGGGGTGTCGTGGTGGGCAACAACTCCGACATCGGGGGCGGGGCCTCCATCATGGGCACGCTCTCCGGCGGTGGCAAAGAAGTCATCCGGATCGGTGAGCGTTGCCTGGTGGGGGCCAACGCCGGTGTGGGCATTTCCCTGGGGGATGACTGCATCGTGGAGGCCGGCCTCTACATCACCTTCGGTACCAAGGTGACGGTTTCCGGGGCCGTCGCTGAGGCCGCAGGCGTGTCTGCGGGCGAGGCCGTGAAGGCCTCTCAGCTCAGCGGAGCCTCCGGCGTGCTGTTCCGCCGCAACTCCGTCAGCGGCGCCGTGGAGGCAATCCCCAACGGCACGGCGGTGACCCTCAACGAGGCCCTGCACCAGAACTAGCGGCCGTAGTCCTCGCGGAGACGGCGGGCGGCCTGCTCGATCTTCTCGTCGGTAGCGGTCAGGCCGATCCGCACGAACTGCTGCCCGGTGGGACCGTAGAACTCCCCGGGGGCCACGAGAATGCCGATGCGCGCCAACCGTTCCACGGTGTCTCGCCCGTCCCGGCCCTCGG
Source organism: Corynebacterium heidelbergense (assembly GCF_028609845.1). Taxonomy (NCBI): domain Bacteria; kingdom Bacillati; phylum Actinomycetota; class Actinomycetes; order Mycobacteriales; family Corynebacteriaceae; genus Corynebacterium; species Corynebacterium heidelbergense. The sequence continues at coordinate 1,597,948 of NZ_CP063191.1, forward strand.
TGGCCCACAAGTAGAGCCCTGCCTCGGAGTTCTCGATGCGGAACCCTGCCTCCTGCAACGCGGCGCTCAGCACGGCTCGACGGTGGCTGTAGACGCTCTTCTGCAGCGTCTCGTGGTCGTCATTCTCCAAGGCCGCAACCATGGCGGCCTGGATGGGGCCAGGCACGATGAGCCCCGCGTGACGGCGCACGTCCAGCAACTCGGCGATAAGACCGGTGTCCCCCGCGTACCACCCGGCGCGATAGCCGGCGAGGTTGGACGTTTTCGACAGGGAATGGGTGGCCAACAGGTTGCGGTGGTCCTGTCCACACACTTCGGGGTGGAGGATGGACACCGGCTTCGGCCCTTCCCATCCCAAGCCCAGGTAGCACTCGTCGGAGACGATGATGCTGCCCCGCTCCCTGGCGAAGTCCACCACCTTGCGCAGGTGGTCCACTCCCAGAACCCGGCCGTGGGGGTTGGCAGGGGAGTTGATGAATACCAGTGCGGGGGTTTGCGGCCCCAGCTTGAGGAAGGAATCGCTGCGGATAACCTGGGCCCCGGCCAAACGCGCTGCAACCTCGTAGGTGGGGTAGGCCAACTCGGGGATGACGACGGTATGCTCCGCCCCGATCCCCAGCAAAGTGGGCAGCCAGGCGATTGCTTCCTTGGTGCCCACGACGGGCAGCACCCCGGTCTCGGAATCCAGTCCGCGTACCCCAAAGCGGCGCTCCATGGCTCCCACGATGGCGGCTCGAAGCTGTGCCGTCCCCTTGGTCTGGGGATAGCCCGGCTCCCCTGCGGCCTCGGCGAGAGCTAGCTGGATGGTTGGGGATACCGGGTCCACCGGGGTTCCCACGGACAGGTTGACGATCCCCTCCGGGTGGGATCGGGCGGTGGCGGTAGCCTCCACCAGGGAATCCCAGGGGAAATCGGGTAGTCGTCCGCCCACGGGTTTGCGATCGATACTCATGCGGGTCAGGCCTCGGGGGGTTACTCTCCCTGGGGCGGCAGGGCCGCTACCAGGGGAGCGTCGAAGTCTTGCGGGCCTGTCTTCGCGGCACCTCCCGGGGAGCCGAGATCGTCGAAGAACGCCGCGTTGGCCTCGTTGTAGGCCTCCCACTCGTCCGGCACGTCATCCTCGTAGAAGATGGCCTCGACCGGGCAGACGGGTTCGCAGGCTCCGCAGTCCACGCACTCGTCCGGGTGGATGTAGAGCATGCGCTTGCCTTCGTAGATGCAATCCACGGGGCACTCTTCCACACAGGCTCGATCGAGCACGTCCACACACGGCTGCGCGATGGTGTAGGTCATTGTTGTTTAATCCATCCTTCTTGACTGTTCATGGACATCTCGGGCGGGGGTGGGCGCCTTTCCGCCCCCGGCCCCTCCCCCGTGAGGAGGCTGCCCGGACGTGGACTGGGGCCTCGAGAAAGTCATGTAGCGCCTATTTTGTCACTGTCGGGGAGTCCACGGGAAACCGGGGGCGCAGTGGCCAGGCTCCCCCGGCCAGCCCAGCGGTGAGGAGCAGGATGGTCCACGGGGTGGAGGGCAGTAGCGTGTCCCCGCCCAGCGGCAGGGTTGGCAGCGCGGCGATGAGGATGAACCCGAGGAACCACACGGTTACAGGGATTGCCGCGATGACCTGGTTGGGCGTCCACAACAGGGCAGTCTTGGTCAGGGCGGCGTTGAATAGCGCGGCGAAGACGATAGGCCAGGGGAAGGGAATGCTGGTGCCCCCCACGCCGATGCGCGTCCCGATGTATAGCACGCAAATAAACAGGCAAAAGATTGCACCGATGGTGAGCCAGACCAGCCCTGCAATACGCTCCGCCCGGGTGGTATCCCGCCGCACCTGAGACTTGGCGGGATTCCCCCAATCCGGCTCCGATACGTCCCGCGCCGGGGCTTGGCTCTGAGCCCCGGCGCGGCCATCCCGTCCGGACCCGGTGTGGCTGTCCTGCGTGCGCCCAGCTCGGGCTGCACGCGCATTGGCCTTCTTCTTACTCACTGCCTTACCTCCCTGTCCCGGAGCCCTTTGCACCCGTCGGCCCCGGAACACTCCGCGCGCGTCTCGGTTTCCTGTAGCCACCGCTGCAACATGCTGGCACCCGCGCGCTCCGGGTGCGCTCGCCACCCAATTGTCCAACTCTCGCTGGACATGAGGGGCTGGGCGATGAGGTTGGACAAGCAAAACAGGACAGGCCCCTGGGGTGGTGAGACCCGCGCGCGGGGGTTGGCGTCTGACATCGAACCATCGGCGACCCACAATTGCGTGGCGTGGGCGGACATGGCCCAGCGTTTGGCAGCTACATCCTCCGCAGAGCCGCGCACGCGGAAGTCCACTTGATCTGCGGGGACACTGGCAATGTCCCCGAGTTGTGGGTAGCGCCACCCCTCCGGAACGGCCTTGGGGTCCACGCGCTCGAGCTCGCTGGCCAGCACCTCCCGCTCGGTGACCATCCACAGGATCTCTTGGGGCCCCGCATAGGCCGGGTCGGCGGACTCGGCGCGGTCGTGGGGCCTGCGGGCATGCCACTGGCGGGCCGCAGCGTGAGTGATGTCGTGGGCTCGGATGTGATCGGGGTGGCCATAACCGCCATCGGGCCCATAGGTCAGCAACACGTCCGGTTGATGCTGGTCCAGCAGCTCCAGGAGCTGGCCGACCTGCTGTTGCAGGCGCTGATCCCACTCGCTGGGCTGCTGTTTTTTGCCCGGATGCTCTCCCTCGCCGGCGAAAGCGCGGGGGTGGTGAATGGAGGGCATATCCGCCATCCCCGAATCCCGCCAACCCCCAACGCCACCCAGGAACGTCGGCTCGGCCGCCAGCCCCAACTGCGCCAGGGCCCGCTGCAGCTCGGCGATGCGGTAGCCGCCGAGCATGCCGTTGCCTCCCGCCACGGCAAGGGGTTGATACTTTTCGCCGATGACCTCCCCCTCCTCCCCAAGGGTGCACGTGACCACCTGCACCTCGGCCCCCAGCCGGGCGAGCTTCGCCAGAGTCAGACCGGTCCACAGGGATTCGTCATCCGGGTGGGCGTGAACGGCTAAAACGCGCAGGCGCTCGGCCGGGCCGCTGGGGCCGTCGTGATCGGTGCTACCGGCGGAGCGTCCTGGGCCGGTGGCATGGTCAACGTCTGCGGGCTGATGTCGTTGGGGTTTGGTCACTGCTGTCATCGCTTTTCGTTGTCGCGCCCGGCACGGGCAGACGCGGTGGAACTCGGGGGGGCACCGGAGCTGCGGGCCTCACTGGAGCTGGAAGCCGCCGTGGTCTGCGTCGTTTGGCTCGGTTCCGCGTCGTTGGACCCCTGGGGGGGTTCATCGGTCGGCGGTGACTCCTGCTTCTGCCAGCTCGTGGCCGCGGCGAAGACGCCACTGTATCCGCTGTCGGCGCTGCTAGGCTGCTCGTCCACGGGCTTGCTGAGCTGTTTGTTCCCCGCGATGAGCTGGCTGTCCCGCACGATCGGAACCATCACACCCAGTTGCTTGACCCGGCCCACGATGGCCTCGCGGGTCTGCTCCAGGGGCTCTTCGCCACGGTTCATTTTGTCCAGGGCGTCCGTGATGTCCGGATCGCACGTCCCCGTGAGGTTGGCGCCGTACACCGGCGGCAGTTCTGCGGCGCGGTCGTCGGATTCGCTCGCTGGTCTTGGTTCCGGGGTTGCCGGTGGGGTGTCTTTGCTCATTGTGGACGCCACCTCCCGCCGGCCCTGGCCGCCGCGTGAGGCCGAAACCATCTGCGAGACGCAGGCAAACTGCCCTGACAGGTCCTGCTCGCTCTGCGGGAGCATGCCCCACTGGACCAGGATGTCCACCCCGCCCTGGGGTAGCGTCGTGCCCAGCAGCTCCGCCGGTTCCGCACTGATCGCACGGGCGGGCAGCCCCGATGTGGTCAACTGGTCAGCGATGGTCCGGGAGGCGGCGACGGCCGCCGGATCTGCGGCGGGGGCCCCAACGATGAGGGGTTCCTGGGATGTGGGCCCTGCCACCGAGCGGATCCCATCGAACCGGGGCACCGACCACTCTGGGACGTCCACATCGGGCCGACCGGTGGCAACCTGCGCGACCTCCTTCCGGTCGATCGCCTTGAGCACCTGCTGGCGCAGCACGCGATCGGCCATGCGCCCGGACCGGGCGTTGACCGTCGCGTTTAGCTGCACATCCCGGGTGCTCGTCTTGTGGCTAACCCCGGGGATTCGGCCATAGGTCGTCTCGCTGACCGCCGTCGGGCGGGCCGCAACCATCTGGATCTGCCCGCTGCGCAGCATCTGGGCGCCGGTCTGATCCCCCGGCACGGCGGTGAGGATGATCTTGTCCAACTTCGCGGGGTTCGGCCCCCAGTAGCGGTCGTTGCGCTGGAGCTGAAGCACCCCCCGACCGCTGTCCACGGAGGCGACGGAGAAGGGCCCCCCGGACGCGGCCGAGCGCCCGTCCATCATCGTGGCGAACTCCTGCCCCTCGGCCCGGTAGATGTGGCTGGGCAGCAGATGGTGGAACAACTGCCGCCACGGGGCGTAGGGGCGGGTGAAAGTCACTTCCACTTGCAGGCCACCACGGTCCACCGTGAGCTGCCGGATGTGCGAGTAGGCCTCCGCCTCACGGGACAACGGCTGGTCCGTGCTTACGTCCCGCAAGTACTCGAAGTCCGCGCCCGTGATGGGGGTGCCGTCCGACCACTGGGATTGAGGGGTGAGCTTGTACACCACCCTGGTGGGCGCTGCGGGGTTATCCGCATCTACGGACGCGATGAGGTCCCGGTTCTGATCCCACTGCTGGCCATCGAAGGTAAACGCGCTGGGCAGGGTCAGGTCCGCAACCGCCGCCGTGGCAAGCTCCACGTTCCCCACAAGGTGGGGGTTGAGGTTGCCGCCGAACTCATCCACCCCCACGGATAACTCCCGCAGCTCACGGGCCTTTTCCTTGGGCTGCAGCGTGGGCGTGGTGGTCGTGGCAGGGGTCCCGTCCTCCACGGTCGGGGCATCTCCGGGATTCGCCTGGCAACCCGTCAGCACCGCGGACACCACCATGCCCGCAACCAGCAGCCCCACAATCGGCCGCCGCGCGCCCGCTGCGCGCCGCGCCGGGTGGGGGTGGCGTCCACAATCAGGTGCATCCCGCAGGGGCACGGGCCTATCGGTGACCATGGCAGTCTACCGCCTCCTACTTATTACGTGCCTTCTCACGGGAACGGGCCCGGGCGCGCTCGGTGGCGTTCAGCAGAACCTTGCGCACGCGCACCACGTCCGGCGCGACCTCCACGCACTCGTCGTTGCCGCAGAACTCCATGGCTTCCTCAAGGGTGAGGTTGCGAGCCTTCGCCAGAGTGACCGTTGCGTCCGCCGTCGCGGAGCGCATGTTGGTCAGCTTTTTTTCCTTCGTGATGTTGATGTCCATATCTTCATCACGGTTGTTGGCGCCCACGACCATACCCTCGTAGGCCTCCGCGCCGGGCTCCACGAAGAAGGTGCCGCGATCAGCCAACTGCATGAGGGCGTAGGCGGTGATCTGCCCGGTGCGGTCGGCGACCAGCGAGCCGGAGGCGCGGTCCTTGATCTCCCCGGCCCAGGGTTCGTACCCGGCGGAGTAGCTGTTGGCGATGCCGGTGCCGCGCGTCTCGGTCATGAACACCGTGCGGAAGCCGATGAGGCCGCGGGCAGGGATGACGAAGCGCATCCGCACCCACCCGGAACCGGAGTTGTCCATCCCCTCCATGCGGCCCTTACGGGCGGCCATGAGCTGCGTGATGGCGCCCAGGTGCTCCTCGGGAACGTCGATGATGAGGTGCTCGAAGGGCTCGTGCAGGGTGCCGTCGATGGTGCGGGTCACCACCTGCGGCTTGCCCACGGTCAGCTCGAACCCTTCTCGGCGCATCGTCTCCACTAGCACGGACAGGGCCATTTCGCCGCGGCCCTGCACCTCCCAGGCATCGGGACGCTCGGTGGGCAACACGCGCAGGGAGACGTTACCGATCAGCTCCTGGTCCAGGCGGGCCTTCACCACCCTGGCGGTGAGCTTGTCGCCGCCGCCCTTGCCCGCCATCGGGGAGGTGTTCACCCCGATCGTCATGGAGATCGCGGGTTCGTCCACGGTGATCCGCGGCAGGGGCCGGGGGTCCTCCGGATCCGCGAGGGTATCGCCGATCATCACATCGTCGATGCCGGAGATCGCGGCGATGTCACCCGCAATGATCTCGTCGGCGGGGACGCGAGTGACACCGACCGTGCGCAACAGCTCGGCGATCTTCGCGGTCTTGGTGTGCTGATTGCCCTCGTCGTCGTAGTGAATCCAGGCGACCTGCTGGCCCTTGCGGAGCTTGCCCGCGAAGATGCGGACCAGGCCGATGCGGCCCAGGAAGGAGGAGGAGTCCAGGTTGGTGACGTGTGCCTGAAGGGGGCCATCGACGTCCGCAGAGGGTTCCGGCAGGGTTTCGTACAGGACGTCGAACAGGGGCTGCAGGTCTTCGGAATTGGGGACGCAACCGTTGCCCGGATTCTCGGTTGAGGCCTTCCCTTCACGGCCGGAGGTGTACAGCACCGGCAGGTCCAGCAGGGATTCGGCGGCGAGAGCAGCCTCCTCGTCCTCCAGGGTGGAGGCCAGCTCCAACAGCAGGTCCTGGCTCTCCTCCACGACCTCGTCGATGCGGGCGTCCGGACGGTCAGTTTTGTTCACGCAGATGATGACGGGCATCTTGGCCGCCAGGGCCTTGCCCAGCACGAAGCGAGTCTGCGGCAGGGGGCCCTCGGAGGCGTCCACCAGCAGAACCACCCCATCCACCATGGACAGCGCCCGCTCCACCTCGCCACCGAAGTCGGCGTGCCCGGGAGTGTCGATAACGTTGATGATGAGGTCGGTTCCATCCTTGCCGGCACCCTTGCGGCGGATGGCGGTGTTCTTCGCCAGGATAGTGATGCCCTTTTCCTTTTCCAGGTCACCGGAGTCCATCACGCGCTCCTCGATCTCCGAGTGGGAGTCGAATGCGCCGGACTGGTGAAGCATCGCGTCCACCAGGGTGGTTTTGCCGTGGTCAACGTGGGCGACGATGGCGACGTTCCGGAATTCAGTATGGGTCACGAGAACCTGGGCTTCCTGTGGGTAGTGCAGCAGTTTTCAAGAGCACAATGAGTTTACGCTGTCTGGCGGAACCGGGCATGTGCGGGCTGTTGAGACACCTTCCCGGTGAGGTCCGCCCGGGCCGTAGCGGAGCCGGGCATGCGCGGGCTATCAGGCGCAGAGGGACAGCACCGGTGGCTTCGCCGAATTAGGGTTGGAGAGATGCCGCCTGAACTACACCCGGTCAAGACCGAGACCTTGGACCTGGACCACATGATCAACGTGGATCCCAAGGGCTTTCTGCGGAAAGTCGATAGCTTCGAGGTGAGTACAACGCCGGCGGGGCCCGCGCTCTTCATGGCCCGCGGCGCGGACCACCCGAAGTTCAACTACCTACAGAGTTGGTTCATCCCCCACCTCGATGTTCGGGTCACCGACTTTCACATGCGACGAGGGTACGAGACCAACCAGCAGCTCTACGTCGATGTTGCCGTGACCACGCCGCCAGCCGGGTTCGATGGTGCTTCTCGGGAGGATGCGGCCGAAGAAAGAGAAGATGTATGGCGGTACCGGGATCTCTACGTGGACGTGGTCACCTTTCGCGGGGGCCATCCGCAGGTTCTGGATCTCGACGAGCTGGCCCTCGCCCTCGAAGTTGACTACGTGGACGCGGCTGAAGTCAGTCGAGCCCTCACCGCTACCCAACGCGTTCTGGACGGATGGCACACTTTTGGCTCAGTGGAGGGTTGGATAGAACACGAGGGGCTGCGGTTGACGTGGATTACCCCCCGGCTTGAGGAAGACAGCGGGCAGAGATAGGACGACGGAACGTGGGCAGAAGAAGACAATTGTGGGCGGCGATGTTCACCACCGGCGTAACGGGGATGGCTCTGATTGGCTGCGCCAACTCTGAGGCCCCAAAAGCGCCCCCGGCCCCGCAAACCACGACAGTGACCGCGTCGAGTAGCGTCACCATGGGTTCGGCTGCAGCTGGTGAACCCGCGCCAACCCTCGGCCAGGAGGATGCTGCCGAGCCGCCAAAGGAACCGGAGGGGCCAATTGGCTTCACCGAAGCACCGGGCCAGGCGCAGCCGAGTGCGATGAACAAGACAATCGCTCGATGCGGGGAACCGGGCATGTACCAGCGCGGCACAACCTTCTTCACAGACGGCACCTCCGGCTGGACGGTTCAGTGCGCCAACCAACCAGGGTCTTAGCTGGTCCGCACATTAACCGACCAGGGGCTTAGCTGGTCAGCGCGCCAACCAAACGGTCTTAGTCGCAAGAAATGATGCAGGGTCCCCGCAGTATCGCGGACGATGCGGGCCCGAGCCCGCCCCGACCGCACCCGCAGTCGCGTTTTTACCGCTCCCGTGACGAAAAACCCCGAAACCGCACCATAAAACCGGTGAAAACAGGGCCCGCCGGGCCGCCGGAGCACAGGGCCACCGGAGCGCAAGAGCTGCCCCGGGCGAGGGGCAGAAAGTCGGTTTCGGCCAACTACCCGAGGATCTGGCGGCCCATCACCAGGCGGCAGATCTGGTTCGTCCCCTCGTAGATCTGCGTGATCTTTTGTCCAGGTGCGTTCTATCTCGACGCTTGTAAACTACCTGGTCGCAGGGAGTGCATAGCGTGCAGCGTGTGCATGGTGTGCGTACCGAGCGGGTCTGGCGCGGGATTTTTGCGGGATGGAGGAGGCTGGCTGCGGGACGGAGAAGGCCCCGCCGGGAGCTGTGCTCGACCATGCGGGGCCTCGGGGGGTTGCCCCGCCCAGGGATAGGGGGTTGGCGGGGCAGAAACAGAATGACACAGAGCGGGTTAGGTCGCGACCGATCAGTTAAGTTCAGTCGCTGCCGCCCGGTAGATGCCGCCGCTTCCTCCATTGGTCCGGCGTGAGCCACTCCGGCAGTGGGGGTCGCCACCCGTGTTCCGCGCTCATCTGCAGAACCGTCCGCGACCAGTCCGTGGCGTAGCGGACGTAGCCCCATGCATCATCGAGATCAACCCGTAGCTCCTCTTCGGCTGCTCGCGATCGATCTCGTTCGGCATCCAGATCACGGCGCATGTCCTGCACCATCGTCATCAGGTAGTCGACGCGGGCCTGCTGGACAGTCGCTTCCCGCGCGATGGACCGCTCCTTCCGGTGCTCGATACGGTCAGCCAGCCGACCGAACAGCCAGAATCGGCTGGCACCTTCCTTCGAGAAGATCTGCTGCGACCCGAATACAAGCATCAGGAGTACGGCGACGACGGACCAACCGCCGCCCTTAGGTAGTAGTGCGACGACCTGGTCCACGTGTCACCTCCCATGCCCTCGCGCTGATCTGCGTGCCCCAGCCGATGGCGGCCCACATCACCATCGCCGCGAAGAAACTAGACGGTACGCGCCACCCATCGAGGGGGAAATCCACAGCCAGCTGATGGACCCATGACAGTGACCAGTGGGGGTTGACCAGTGTGTCCACGAAGCGGCTTACGGGGGTCGCCCTCTCGAGGATGCGCAGCACGAGGCTCCATCCAACCGCCCCGTAGGCTGCGAACAGCCAGATCGCCCCGGACATGATGAACCGGGCGCGCCGCCGCCTCAGCCCCAGCAAAACGAGTGTGCCGCCGACCATGAAGATGACGCCCCAAAGAGGTAGCGGTAGCGCCTGCTCGGCGATCGCCAGGGTCTGGGTCGTGGCGTCTCGATCTCCGAGGAGGTAATCGGCACCCCGGATGACTGCCTGGACCGCGAGGGCGTACACGAGCAGCCGGGTAGCGTGCGCTGGCAGAGTGAGCTGCCACCTGGTGCCCATTACTGCCCCCGGACGCGGTCCACGTAGGCCTGCACCGCCCCCTGCGCCTCACCAAGGGCGTGCTGCCCAGTCTGGTCAATGTTGTGGAGCTGCTGCACGACCGCGCTTGCCAGCTGGTCTGGGGTGGGTTGCTGGTGGGCGTTGGCCGTGATGATCGCGAGGTCCTCATCGGTAGCGGTGGAGTCGGACCCCCGGTGCGTATTCGCGGCCGCGAACAGGGTCACGACAGCACCGATGAATGGAACTGCCTGGGCGAGTAGGCCGTCTATCTGGTCTTGGGTAATGATTCCGGTGGCGGCGGCTGCGGTGAGGCCTGCGGCGGTCGCTAGGTAGATGATGCGGCGCCACAGCCACGGCTGGCTCATCGTGTGTTTCACTTCTTGGTTCCCTTCAGTTCGGAGCGGAGCTGGGCGACCTCGTCGCGGAGCAGTTGGACCGCTTCGACGAGGGTCAGCCCTTGACCTGCTGCGGTCTTGGCTTGGGCGGATTGGCGGAGGTCTTCGGGCTTCCAGCCGGTGAATTTGGGGCCGCGCTCGTCGCGTTCGTAGCCGAAGAGTTGGTCTCCGACGAGTCGTAGGTCTCGGCGGTCTTCATCGCTGAACATGTCATCCTCCTCGTGAGGGGGTTGTGGTGGGTGTGGTGGGGCGAATGCCGCCACGTAGCCCTTCGGGGGTAGTAGCGTGGCGAGCTGGTCGAAGCCGATCCAGTAGCCGTAGGGGTAGAACCCAGAGTCGGCGACCCAGACGCGGCGGGGGCCGTCCTCGCTGTACCCCATCAGCGCGATGTAGTGGTACACCGTGCCGCCGCCGTAGCGGGGGTTTACGTCGGATGGCGGTACGGCGCGCGGGTAGTTCGACGGTGGTGCGACGACGTTGCCAATCACGCCGAAGCCCGCGTCGATGGAGTTGGTCAGGTCCCGCCAGAGGCGCTCCTTCTGATCCCCGGTTGGAGGATCATTCGGCATCCACACGCTGCGGTAATCCGCGCCCGGCACGAGGCTGTTCAGCACGCGGGGGAAAGCGTCGACGCTGGATGTGCCATCCGTCGTGGTACCTAGCCGTCCGGCCAGATCAGACTCCGCGATGAGATTGTCGGTAGCGGCCCACACGATCGTCTGCGTGGATGCAGGGCCGCACCAGTAGCCGGTGTCTTGGGTGACCTGGTCGCGGCTGTAGTCGAGTACCCGCTCCCGGGCGCGCGGCGCTGGAGCAGATTTAGCCTCGATCTTCGGCCCCGGCTGGGGTGCTGTCGGCGTGGGTGGGTATAGCAGCGCCTGCAGATCATCGTGGGTGCCCCGGAAGGCCGACATGTCAGTGCGTTTCCCGGCGCAGTCTGCGGCGTCGGTGAACTGCCACAGGGCGGTGGGCGGACCTGGGCGCCATTCCCACCAGCTCGCACCATCGCCGCCGACGGAGTTGTAGGCGTCCTGCGGATGCCCGGTTGCTGTGTGCTGCGTGCCCGCAGCGTAGGGGTATGCGGCTTGCCACAGGACGGTGCCGAACTCCGGCCGCCACCCGTAGCCACCCCACCAACTCTTCGAGGTGTAGATGCCACGGACGGTGATGCCCCGCGCGGTCAGCTCCCGACTGAATGCGGCGATCCCGTCCGGGGTTAGGGTCGCGCCGGTTTCGCAGTCGAGGAATAGCGGTAGCCACCAGCAGTTGGCGGCGGCGTACTGGTCTCGGACCGCGTCGGCCTGCTGCGCGAAGCTCGTGCCCTCGGATTCGGCCCGGACGAAATGATAGGCCGCCGCGACGAGGCCGCGGTTGTCCAACGCGTCCTGGACGTTCGAGACGAACGCGGGGTCGCGGTAGTCCCCATCGCCGGTCGAGAAGATCACGAACTGCAGGCCCTCATCCACCATCCTCCGGAAGCTGATGGGCGACTGGTAGTGGCTCACGTCCGCGCCGAAAATCGTCATGCCCCCAGTACACCGACCACAGGGCTGCTAGCAGCGGTGCGCGACAGCTACCTAGCCCGCAACAGATCCAGGCCAGGGGAATAGTACGACGGGCCCAGCCACCCCCTGTACATGTTCAACCGCAGAAACAGCTTCCGAGTGCCTGACCCCTGGAGCCACGCGGCGGGGATGAGGCCAGACGCTGCCCGCGACCCATCGATATCCACTGTGACTAGCTGCCCTGACCTACTCATCCTCACCGTCGAACCCGCCTTCAGCCAGGGCTTATCAAGTCGCTGCAGTTCAGTGAAGGCGTTCCCCTTCCAGTAGCCCAGGTAGAGGGTGTTTGGGCAGAACATCACAGCGACGCAGTCCGACTCCGCTGATCCGATCATGATCCCGGACTCCTGCACCGGGTCTGGCAGGTCATAGATCACGGTCTCGGCTACCCAGTCATCGCCTTGGGCGACATCGGCAGTGGTCCACCGAGTCCACCGCCCGGACCCAGCCGTTACACGAACAAACGCGCTGTTGACGGTGTCGATACCCGACCCTGAGTAGCCCGATCCGAGCGAACTCCGATTGAAATCGTCCACGAAGAACCAGGACGGCCAGATCTGCTTGGCGCCTAGGTAAACAGCTTTGACCGGCGTGGATCCAAGATAGAGCGCTTTCGGCTCTCTCGCCCCGATGAATAACCCCATCAGACGACCAGGGTGATGACGTTAGTCGGAGTGCCCGAGGCGGGTGGCGTAGAGGACGTGGTGATGCTGTACGCCCCGAACGTGAAATTGTTGCTCACCCATGCGCGAGATGTGGCATCCGTAGCAGTCTCGGGATTGCTCGGTACCGTCACCTGCCCAGTTGTCCCACGCCGCACCACCCGGCTTGCAGTGGCCGATACCGCCACGTCGGACTGCTGCACGAATTGCGTAGTGTCTGGGGCGGGTCCGGGTGGACCAGCAGGGCCCCGGATGTTTCCGCGTTCAGTCCATGCCATGCTAGGCCCCCTAGGTCAGCTCGTAGACAGTGCCGCTAGTCGTATCGAGGTACATGTCGCCAGCAGCAGCTCCGGTGATCTGGCCGGGTGTGCCGCTCCCGGTGAACCACTTAGCTCCTCGAGCGCCTTGGGGTCCCTGCGGACCGGCGTTTCCCTGGGGACCTTGTTGACCTGCGCTGCCCTGTACGCCCTGGGGTCCGCGCTCCCCTTGTGGTCCTTGGGGTCCTGCGGGCCCCTCGGGGCCCACAAAGTCCACGCCTTGGCCTTCGGGCGGGAAGCTCTCGCCTCCCCATACGTACAGGTCGCCGTCGCTGTTGACGATGTAGCCCTTGCCGGCATCGGCTGCGCCGAGGTTCTTCGGCAGATCGGCGTACGCGGCTACCTGCCCAGCGACCTCGACCCCCTTTCCATCGGCTCCCGCTGGGCCTTGCGCCCCCTGGGGTCCGCGCTCGCCCTGGGGTCCTTGGGGCCCTTCCGGTCCTTGTGCCCCTGATGGCCCCTCTGGGCCTATCGGGCCGCGTTCGCCTTGGGCGCCTGTGTCACCCTTAGGGCCTTTGAGTGAGCCGCGTTGTACCCATGCCATAGTGTCTCCTAGATCAGCTCGTACGTATCGCCGGTGAGCGTGTCGAGCCACACGTCACCGGGCTTTGCCCCGTCGACCACCTCTGGGGGTGTTCCCTGCCCCGACCACACGATCGGAGTCTCCGACGCGGCTCCAGGTGGCCCAGCAGGTCCGGGCTCACCGGGGGGCCCTATCGGGCCCGCAGATGGGACCACCATGACTCCGTTCACCACCATCGGCCCCGATGTCACAGCACCCTCCTCACCAGATGTCCTTCGCAAAGCACAGTCCACATGCCCGCTACCTTGACTCTGATCTCTGCGGGGGACCGATCGTCGATTTGAGACATCTCGGACGGCGGTATCACCAGCTCCGCTCCGCCCTCCGTCAGCGTGAACGGAAACCTTTTACCGCCGAGAATCGCCACCATCTCCTCAACGCGCGCCCCCTCCTTGAGGAAGAAGGTCGCCCGGAATGGGAGCCCGTGCCGGTCGACTGGCTCCCACGTGTACGGCGTCCACATGGCTACACGTCCACGGGGTAGGTGACGTGAAACGTCCAGGTGCCAACCGGGTAGCCATTCGCGATGAACGGGGTGCCGGACCCCGGCCCGCCATTGGGCCGTTGGCACTGGTAGGGCCACAGGCGGGCATCGTCGATGCGGGCGTTGGTGAACATCTGGCCCCTGTTCCACCCCTTCTTCACAAGCAGCTCGGCATGCCAGTCGTAGTTACCGTCGCCGCCGTACCCGAAGGTGAACAAATGCCCCATCGACCAGGTGTCCTCCTGCCAGGAGGCGCAGGCCATCGGCAGGTCCACTGTCATAGGCCCATCACCGTACGTCGCACCGGTCGACCCCGGCTGGACGTAAATGTAGCCGTCGAGGAGCCCATCGACGATCCGGTACCGGCCGGACGCGCTGCCGCCGTTACCCAAGCCAGCGACGGTCCCGCCCGAGGTTCCATTCGGTACCCCCGTGCCGTAGAACCGCAGCGTCGGCGTCCACAGTTTCCAGGGGTTGGACTGCGTACCCACAGACCGCCACACCCCGTCATCATCGAGCCGCTTCGTTAGCTTCCCCTGGTCGGTGGCGATCCACGTGCCCGGGCGGGCATCCAGGAGCGAAGGGGATGACAGCGCCGCGTCAGTGACACGCAGCGGGCCACCGTCGCCGCCCCACGTCCGGTAATCCGTCAAATTCGCGACGGTCGTCGACCCTGCGTTGACCTGCACCACGCACACGAGCGCGTCGTACAGCACCCCCGGGATGCGGTTAATTTGGGCCGTGTTCGGCGCCGAGCTGGTGTTCACCGGAACGGTGGACGAGGTGCCCTTCACCACCGCAAGCCGCTGCGTCGCCGAACTCCAATCAATGCGGATGACGATCGCGTCCCAGCGGGACCCCGACGACTGCGAGTCGCACGAGATGGTTTCCGTACCCGTCGATCGGATCCTCGTACCCCCAGCGAAACCGGCGCCCGATGACACGGACACGGTCCGGCTCGACCCCGCCGACGGGCGCAGGTCATTCGGCGAGTCAACCTTGAACCGGGCGGTGAGGATCTGGGACATGTCCGCGTACTGCGCCGGGCCGATCGTCGTGTTCGATGTGGCCAGGGCCGTGATCGCCATACGCTGCTACCTCCGCTGCTGCTGGCCCAGGCGCTTATCGAGGTCCAGGACCGTGCTGTATAAATCTCGCTCACGAGTATCAGGGGTAGCCACCTTCGGGACGACGGTTAGCGACACCGGCGTGAGCGTCGCCGTCACCTCCGTGATCACCTGCTCGATCGACCCGATACCCTCAAGCTCGACGCTGGCGTAGTCGCCCACGTCGTATTGGCGCGGGTACAGCCCATCGGAGCCGAACTCCCACACAGCAGCCGGGCTTGCTGCGATGTCCGCCGACACGACGGGCCCCGTTTTCGCGAGTTCGTCCAGACCCACCTGCTGCAGGTCGTCGCCATCCGAGCTGGCGGAGGTGTACCCCTCCCTCCGGGCCCACGGTGAGCCCGGCTCGTCATCCGCGACCACCTCCACGAACTTCTGGGCGGTTTTCTCCCCCTTATCACCCACGATCATCCTCGTCGCCGTGGCCCGCGTGTGCCTCAACTGCCATTTCTCCAGCTCCTCCGCCCGGGCGGACCACACCAGGCCGGGCTGCCGCCGGTACGGCTGCACGTCGGCGATGATCGTCGGACGTGTCAGCGGCAGGTCACCCACCGGGCCGTCACCCGGGAGCCACGCATCTAGGCGCAGCCGGTAGCCGGTGCCAGCCAGCGCCTTGTCGACGAGGTCGGATACCGAGTCGTTCCTCGACCGGACAGTGACCGTCGGGCCCCGCCCGGTATCCGGCTGCACCTGGATGGGGTGGCCCAACCGCGCGGCGCCGAGCTGCACCAGGCGCTTCACCACCGTCTCCACCGGCCCCGTCAGCACGAACTCCTCGGCGGACTGCTGCAGCGACAGCGGCTGGTCCGGCACGGGCGGTATCAGCTGCCCCTCGAGCATCGACCATGGGGACGCGGTCGCCACCCTGATCCGCACGTCGTGGATCTGATCCGACTCGGCAAACGGCACAGCCTCCACCACCGAGGAAACATGCCTCTTCCCGTTCAGGTTCACCACAACCAGCATCGCACCATCAGCGGGGATCAGAGACCGGGTCAGGTCCGTGAGCGGCGATTCGATAAGGACCGTCCCAGAGCCGCGATCAGCCCACGTCACCTCGATCTTCTCCGACAACTCGAGGCGCCCCACGGGCCCGTCGCCGTCCCACGGCCAAATCTCCACCACCATCGGGTCCCATGTCGGACCCCGCGAGGTGTTGTACATCGTCGCCATCAGCCACTCCTCCTAGAACGGGCGCGCGAACTGCTCGCGGGCCGTCACGATCACAGCACTATCGGCTGTCATGCCCTCGGCGGTGATGGTCAGCGGGATACGGTCACCCACCGGCATCGGCGCGAACGTTCCCGACAGCTTCCCGTACCTGTTCTCCCCACTGCCCGCCTCGATCGCGTATCGGTCGCCCGGGGCAGTCGACACCACTACCTGCTCGCCGGAGGGGATCGCCCCGTCGTAGGCGAGGACGCCACCCTCCACGCCGAACCGGACGCTGGTTAGCGGCCCGACGAGTGTCCACGTCAGCCACACCGGTCCCTGCCCAGAATTGGCGATGAAAAGATCGGTCGCTGCGGTGGCGGACGCGATGTACAGGGGCCACCCGTAGCCCCGCGTGCCGTAGAACGGCTCCCCCTCCCCGGCGACGACGTCGGAGGCGAATCGGACTGACTGCTCCGGTCCGGACCAGTACGACGAGGGGCTGGTCAGTAGCCACGCCTCACCCGGGGTGTCGTCGAGTCCGGCGCCCGGGTCGTACGGGTATTCGGTGCCGGGGGTGTCCCGCAGCCGTGCGGCGAGCTCCCGCACCTCCCCATCAGACCGAGTGACGCGGAGTACACCCATGTCGAACGGGCTGTTCGCCAGCGACCACCACTCGTCGGCGAGGCGGTAGTACTCCGTGCCCGTCTTTTGGTCGGCGACGAGGACTTTGAGAGACGGTTCGGCGCGCTTGACCTGCGCCCCAGCCCACTGCGACCCGCCACGCACGTAGGTGTGTTCGATCGGCGAGAGGGTGAAATCGGATTGATCCACGTCGAGGAGCACCCCCTCGGTGCCGGACGTGAGGTCCCATTTTTTCCCCCGGTGGTCGATCCATTCCACGGTCAGGTGCTCGGCCATTACGCGCCGCCTCCTCGAATCCTCGCCTTGAGCTGCATTTCTTCCGCTTCCCGGATCGGTTTATTCGGGTCGGCGGCGACGATCGTGCCGATCGACACGGAGTAGTCCGCGCCCACTCGCGCCCCAGGACCACCGAGGGCGGACACGTCCGCCTTGTACCCGGATAAGTTCGCAGACGCGGCTTGCATGAGCCGGCTTGACGAGGCCGCGGCCTGCCCGATGGTGTCGTCGATACCTGCGGCGAAGGCGGTGCCGAGGCTCCGCCCGGAGTACAGTACCCATCCCCGCCCCGAGAATGGGCCGGTCTTCGCAGGTGAGAACGGAAACAGATTTCTCGCGGCGCTGACGACCTTGCCAGCGGCGCTAGCGACGCTCCCGACCATGGAGAGGATGCCGTCGATGAAACCCTGGACCAGGGCACGACCCGAGGAAGCCAGCAGGGACCCCACGTTGCCGAGGGCCGCGACCGCCCTACCAGGAAGACCAGCCACCCACGTCACGGCTTGATTAACTCCGCTGGCGAACGCGTTGCTGACCGACGCCCACATCTGCGTGGCCTTAGCAATCGCCGATGATGCGAGGTTGGTGAAGAAACCGAGGATCGCCGACACCCACCCGGCGACCACGCCAATGACCGTCGCCACGAGGTTCACGAACCCGGCAATCACAATCGCCACAAAGGAAATGATTGCGGCGACGGCCTGCGCCACGAAGCCGATGATCACCGCCGCTAGCTGGAGGAACACCCCCACCACCTGCAGGACGATGGAGATCACCGGCATGATCGCCGCGATGATGTTCGCGAACGCCGTCGCAAGCGAGATGATGGCGGGCATCAGCGCGTTGATCACCGGCACGAGCGCGCTGATTATTGTCGTCGCGAGGTTGATGATGATCGGCAGGATCTGCATCAACACGGGCATGAGCGCGCCGATCAGGATCCCCGCGATCTGGATGATCGCCGGTAGCAGCGGCATGAGGGCCTGCAGCAGCTGCATGAACGCGGCCGCGATCTGCGGCACGAGCGGGGCGATCATCGAGATTGCCTGCTGCAATGCCCCGCCGATTAGCTCCGCCATTTGCTGCAGGTAAGGGGCGACCATCTGCACCGCCTGCCCCAGGAGCTGGAACAGGGGCGTGAGTGCCTGCAGGGCAGATGCGAGGACCGTTCCGATGATCTGCGCGATCTGCCCGATGATGGGCGCGAGCGTGCTGAAGATCTGCCCCACCACGGAGATGACCGGCGCGAGCGCCTGCACCGCAGGGGCCAGGCCAGCGACGATTTGAGCGATCAGCTGCCCCAGCACGGGGAGGATCGGGGCGATGGCCATGCCGATCGCGCTGATCGCCGATGCCAGGGGCTGAAACGCCGGGGCCAGCGCCGCCAGACCCTGCCCAAGCGACGACAGCAGGGTCGAAATCATCGGGGCTAGAGACGCCAGCGCGGCGCCCAGCGGCTGGATAGCTGGGGCGATGGATGCCAGGCCCTGACCTAGCCCGTCGACGATGGTGGAGATGGCTGGGGCGAGTGTGGTCACTAGTCCCGCGATCGCGGGCGCGACAGTCCCGGTGATGATGCCAGCTAGCTGCCCGAAGATCGGCAGAACCGCAGCTACGGCGGTGGACATTGAGCTGAAGAAGCTGGTCATGGCCGACATGCCCTGAGCGCTCTGCACCCACCGGCTGGTCGCGGCGATGGCTTGCCCGATCACGCCGAGGAACGGCATCCCCGCGCTGCTCATTGCGGAGAACACGCCGCCGACGATGCTGCCGAGCTGCTGGACGACGGTCCACAGCTGCGACGCTTTCTGCACGGCACTATCGAAGAACGCCGCCATCGACCCATCCGCAAAGGCGGTCTGCATGGACTGGGACCAGCCCTGCGCAACGGCCTGGAATTTCTGCGTCAGCTCCGCGAAGATCGGCGCGGCGGTCGCCCCAATTAGCAGCACGCCCTTGGCGATGTCTGCGAAGGCATACGACATCGCCCCGGCTGCGGCGCGGGACCCGTCGAGGAGCTGCGTAAACGCCGCAAGGCCTTGCCCCCTGGATACGAAGCTCACGAGGTTGGACGCTGCGGTGCCCATGTCGGAAGCCAGACCCGACATCGCCGACCGAACAGGCCCAATGAGCGCCGCAAGATCGCCGATGTTCGTCAGGTTGGCCCAGAAATTCTGCTGGACCTGCTCCTTGATGCCCTTCAGCTCATTCTTCAAGCCGAAAAGCGCCGTAGCCCCAGCTTGGGCAGCGGGCGGCATGTCCTTGATCGCCTCGGCGAACGCGGCCGGGTCGGCGGCTTTGAGGGCATCGCCCATGCCAGACATGGCCATTTTCAGGGTGCCAATAGCCATTGCGGCGGACCCGAGCGCAGCCGGGCCCATCGCCAGACCTAGAGCCCCGATCGGCACGAGCGCCTGGGCTGCAGCGGTGCCGATCGCAGCGACCGGAGCGGCGATACCAGCCACGGCGACAGTAGCCGCCCCGGCAATCGCCGTCATCTGCCCGAGGCTCCCCACGACCCCGGTGAGCGCTCCGCGAGCAGAAGAGCCGAACGCCCCGAACGCACCGGCCAGCCGGTCAGCGAACGAGCGGTCGACGTTCATCTTCACGTCGATGTCACCCGCCGCTGCCTGCGCCTCCGACACGGCCCGACGAGCCGACCCCACCAACCTCGACGCGTCGGTATCCATCCCCACCTGCAGGTCGCGCGACGCAGCCTCCGCCGATCGCACCGCCCGGTTCACCGACTGGGCTAGTCCCCGCTCGTCCGCCTCGAGCTTCACCTGCAGGCGGGTAGTCTTCTCGATCCGGTCGAGGTACTTCTTCAGGGACGCCGCGAATTTCGAGGTGTCCGGTAGGACGCGGACAGACGCGCGCCCTACCTCTACGCCACCTGGTCCTGCCATGATCTACCTCAGCTCCGCTCGTCCATCATCCCCAGCCAGGCTACGAAGCTGGGCGAACCGCTTGGCCCTTTCGCGACGCTTCTGCGCTACCCGCCCGGGGTAGTCATGCCACTCTCGGAACTTCGGGCGCTTTCCCTTCCCCTGGGAGGCGTACATCACCCGCAGCGCCTCCACGCCGTTACGCAGGTCGAACAGGAGGTAGTCCTGGTCTGTCCACCCACGGCCACCCGCGTACCCCTGGATCCGGGCGGCGTACCGCGATGATGCTGGTAGCCCTGCGATGAGCAGTAGAACCTCCGCCGGATGCCACCGCGCCACCACCTCCGTCAGCCGTAGGTGGTAGTGCTCCTGGAAGTCTGGGACTAGCGCGCTACCGAAGAGTTCTACCTGCTCATGCAGGGCGATTAGTTTCCCAGTTGCTCCGCCATCACGCTGAAAGCGTCCATCAACGCTTGTTCGCCGTTCTCCTGGGCGCACAGCCACCGCTCCATCTCGGCGCGGTCCTTAGCCCGGTCGAGCAGCATTGCCTCCGCCTTGGAGAACAGCTCGTCGACCTTGTCCACGTCGGCGAGCACATCCTCCTCGCTGACGTCGCCGTCCTTCCACGACTCGGGCATCAGTGCCTGAATCTCCATCATCTGCCTCTTCACGTGGAACCGGGCGGACGGCAGAGTGCCCTGCATCGACCGGAACGCGGGTAGGCCATCGAGGTTTACGGTCGACCGCTCCCCGCCCGGCGACGTGGCGGCGTACTCGGGCCCGACCGACGCGAGCGCGGGCGTTTCGTCCGGGGTGGCATCCACAGGGGCCTGCGGGGCGTAGTCAGTAGCCGTGGCGGTGGCACGGTCGGCATGGTCAGCAGCGGACTCGGCGGGGCTGGTCACAGTCTGGTCTCCTCACAAAGAAAAAAAGGGGGCATGTACCGCGCCATCATGCGCAGCACACACCCACCAAGAGCCGGAACGCGACTAACCGCCCACAGGAGTGGACTTCAGCCACTGGGCGATCACGTTGCCCTTTGGCTTACCCGTGATGCTCATGACCGTGTACTTCACGGGCATGCCAGCGAACTTCTCCGGGTCCAGCTCGATGCTGTCATCCGGGGACGTGCTGGTCTTGTAGTAGTGGATACCGACTGCCCCATCACCCTCGATCAGCAGCACCAACATCGCCACGTCCGTGGACGAGTACACCTGCGGCATCTCGAACCGGCCGTCAGCGCCGACGACGCGGCCCGGGCCGAAGCGGTGCGTCAGCGGCTCCTCGGTCCACTGAATCGGGATGACCGAGATCGAATCGGTGATCTTCGTCTTCGTCATCCGCAACGCAGAGTTCTCCCACGCCCCCTTCGTCTCACCACCGTCGGTGTCGGTGTTGAATTTCGGCAGGTCGTCTTCGCTGGTGTACCCCAGCGGGGAGTATGCACCCAGCTGACCGACCGCACCGTCAGCTACCCAGGTGTTGATCGCGTCAGCGGTCGGCGGCTCCGTCCCGACGGGCGCGATCAGCACCGCGCCACGACCCGGGATTAGGACCGCATCATCCTTGTATGCGCCCATCAGGCAATTCCTTCCCTCCGCATGATCGCGGAGTATCGAGAGACCAGGGCCTCCGCCCCAGTAGGAGTGTGTGGCGACAGTCGGACCGGCTCGCTGTCACAGATCACGCTAGAGACCCGCACGCCATCGACCACGGACAGCGACAGCATCGCGTCCGCCACTGCCCACGCCCCCTCCGCAGCCGCGTCATAGTCCGGGCCGGTGGTGACCAGGGATACCTCCACGCGGAATGCCCACCGCTGACCCGGTTGCCCGCCGATCGGGGCGGCGTTGGTGATGTCGACGACTGTGACCACCTCCTCGCCGGTGTAGGTGGCGTCCCTCCCAAGCTGAACAGAGTGGCCCGTACCGGCGCGGATCAGCCCTTCCCGTACGACAAGTGCCGGGTCGATCCGCTGGTGGTGTGGTTGGTTCGTCATCCGATCGCCCTCCGCAGATTGTGCTGTCCCGGCACGTACCGGCCGGCCTTCCCGCTCTTCGTCGCCGCGAAGTGCCCGAACTCGATAGCAGCGGACGCGGGGTGCGTGTTCGTCACGAGCCGGTCCATCACCCCGCTACGGCCCCGCGCCGGCTTCACAACGAAAGCATTCGAGTACCGGCCCGTCCGGTGGTGCGCCGCAGCATTGCTTTCCGCCCGCGCGAGGATCCCCGCCGCCGCCTCATCAAGGAGGGGCTGGATGCCTGCCAATCTGGCGATCTTGGTGCCGGTGCCC
This sequence comes from Corynebacterium heidelbergense, assembly GCF_028609845.1. Lineage (NCBI taxonomy): Bacteria > Bacillati > Actinomycetota > Actinomycetes > Mycobacteriales > Corynebacteriaceae > Corynebacterium > Corynebacterium heidelbergense. The sequence goes on from NZ_CP063191.1 coordinate 1,620,159, forward strand.
TTATAGACCGTGGCCATCACGCACCCCCCGCCGAACCCCGGACTGCCGCAGGGCGACCACGTCACGGGCGGTACCCCGCGACCCACGGTGCCGCTTCGGCTCCCCCACCACATTCCACAGCACCCCATCAGCGTCGATGACCTGCGATAGATCATCACCAGGGAACACCCGCGTGTAGAACCGCTTCAGGTTCAGCACACCAGTCTCACCCGCCGCCGCGTACGCCTGCACGTCCGTCGACGTGGACTCCTGCATCCGGCCCAGGCACGAAACCCGCCCGATCTCGGTGGGCACGTCCACGCCCCGCTTTCCGGGCCGCATCTCCCGCAGCACCACCACAACACGATCGGTGGCGGACGTGTTCGATCGCAGCCCCATCTACTCCCCCTCCGCGTACCAGGGGAACCTGAACTCGGTACCATCCGGCACGTAGCGGGTGCCCGTCGTACCAAGGTCACCCCGGTACGTCGAGACGGTGCCCAGCCCGGTGCTGCGGCGCGCGCCACGGTACTCCCGCAGCGTCGCCCGCTCCGACGCGGTGAAGATATCGGCGCTGGTGACGGACGGGTCCAGGCCGTAGGAGTAATCCCCCTCCGCCTCCCGCGTGTACCGGTCGGGGTTGGTGTAGAGGCGGCGGCAGGCCAACGCGAGGACCGCCATCGCCCCGGGCGGCACGTCCATGCTCGACGCCCAGTCCCGGCGGGTGATATCCAGCGCCGCCGCCGAGACCACCTCGATCACCCACGCGGCAAGGCCGTGGTCGATCGGGCCCGAGTCGGAGGTCAGGGACCGCTCGAGATCGGCGAGGTCGACCAGGCGGATGCGGTCCTGCGGTGCAGTCACGATCTGTGTCCTTTCGTGTACGCGGAAGGCCCGCCCACGGCCACAATGCTGTGGGCATGGGGCGGGCCTAAACCGTCCCTAGCTGCTAGGCGGTGCCGGAGCTAGCGGGGGCCGGTGCGTCCTCGGTGATGGTCGCGGCACCCTTCAGCTTCACGATGCGCTGGGCGTCAACAACGCTGGCGCCAGCGAAGGTGTCCACGACGGCGCGGTCCGTCAGGTGGTCCGGGTCGTAGTCCTGCAGGTACCGCATGGTGAAGCCCTGGGCAGCGGTGGTCGCAGCGAAAGCTGCGCCGCGCGGCAGGGCCGTGGTGCGGGTCGCGAGGATGATCCCGTCACGCTGGAAGGCGTACGCCGCGTTCGCGTCGATGGTGTAGTCCGCCACGATGGTGAAGCCATACAGGCTCCCCAGCGTCGCCTGGCGGAGCAGGCCACCACCGTCGCCGGCCTCGTTGACCTTCTGCAGCTGAGCGGTGTCGAGGAGCGCGGCCTCCCAGTTCGCGCCCACAACCAGCACGCGGTTCATCAGAGACACGCCGCGCTGGGACAGCAGCTGGTGAGCTGCGCGGATCGTCGGAAGGACATCCCTCTTGTAGGTCGCAGTCAGGTTGGCTGCGGTCACAGAAATGTTGTCCTTGGCGCCGAAACCAGCGAACTCGGTCCCTGCCTCCCGGAGGGCCTGGATCGTGTCGTAACCGGTCCCGTTGGTGCCGACGTACGGCTTGTTGGTCTTGTCCAGGGCGGACAGGCCATCGGTCACGCCGCCGAGGGCGGTTGCCACGGCGCGGTTGATCTGCTCGGCGACGGACTCCGCCATGGGGGCGATGACCTGCGCCTCGAGATCGGTCAGCGTGAAGGTAGCGAAATCGTCCGGCAGCTTCACCGCGTTGTAGATCTGGTCGGTGAGCCGGACGCTGGTGTACGGCTCGTACAGGTTGGAGTAGGTGATGGCGTTCTCGGCGTCACGATCGGACTGCGTGTACACGCGGGCCTTGTCGATCATGATCGGTCGCTTCACCGTCACCGTCGCACCGCGACCAGCGGTGAACTCGGCGGAGAAGTCGGTGGACACGAGCCGCGCGAGGGTGGACTGGTACTTGGTGGCGGCCAGAGTAGAGCGAGCCGCCTGCTCGGGGGTGTACAGGAGATGCTGCGGTGCAGCCATAAGGGTTTATCCTCCGTAGATTCGTGAGCCGACCTTGTCGAGGTCCAGCTCGTCTTCTGGGCGAGTGGCCCGCCCATCACCACGCCACACACCATCGTCGGGGCCCCAGCCTGGGGCGCGCCGCCGTGAGGACACGACCTGCAATAGGCTTTCCGCGTCTTGCTTCAGCTCCTCGGGGGTGGAACCCCGCAGTCGGGTGGCCATCTCGAGCGGCAGGCCGGTCTGCATCGCCGCCCGGAGCTGTCCTAGCTCCCGCTCCGCGTTCGTCGCGCGCTCCCGAAGCTTCTGCGCCTCACGGTTGCTCTTCCGAATCTTCGCCAACAGCTTCTTGACGTCCTCCGGGGACTGGTCAGAATCGCCATCCGAGTCAGCGTCGCCGCTGTCGTCGGTGTCCTGCTCGTCCTCGTCGGATTCGTCGCCGCTGTCGGTCGTGGCCTCCGCCACGTCCTTCGGGGTGGGCATGCCCCGCGTCTCCGTGCGCTCGGCACGTGAGTCGGTGGACTGGTCAGCGTCACCAGCGGTGGCCTCTACCTCCTGGCTAGTAGCCTTCTCCGCGATGGTGTCTCCGTCGTTGGTGTGTGTGGTTGTGGTCTGGTCGGGCATGGGGTCTCTGTGCTCCTGGCAGTCGAGTTGTCATCTCACCCAGCACCACGGCCAGGTGTCGCCTACATAGTGCGGGCCTTCTTCCGGTACCTCGCGATCCGCGACAGCAGCGCTTTGTGCTCCTCCTCAAGGTGCACCACCGGCGCGTCAAAACCCGTCTGCCCGGCCTCCAAAAGTGCGGCGAGTTCCTCCTGCACGCGGTTCGCCCGCACCGCGAGCTCCTCCGCGTGGTCCAGGTAGTCCTGCGACGTCCAATCCGCCCGGGCGCCCACGCCGCGCTTCCGCGCCCTCTCCGACGGCTTCTGCGGCACCGGCCGCTTCTTCACGCCCGTGGCCTGGCCCCTCACCGGCGCGCGGCGCGGTTTCGAGTCCAAGGGTCCGTCGTAGTTCTCCGGCAAGGTGCCTGACTGCCGCCACCGCTGCCACGCCAGCCACGGATCCGGCTGCCCCGCAGCGACCTGCGCCCACTCCCTAGCCAGCTCATCCCCATTACCCGGGAGCCTCAGCTTCCCATCCACGCGGTACACCGGCTCCAGCGTGCAGCAGCACCCGTCGTGGACCTTGAACTCCCCGTCACCGGCGAACCGCGCGTTCGACGCGATGAAGCTTCCCCGGTGGTACAGGCCTGCCCCCTCCGCCTCCTGCCCCATCCGGTACACCCCACGAGAGGCGAGCATCGCGCAGAAAGGGCACGGATCCGCGTCCGCGACCCGCGCGTACCCCACAGCCTGACGGCCCTGCCTAACCTCCGCCTCGACGACGCTGCGCCCCCCATCACCGGCGATCTTCTCCGCACGCCCCGTCGCCGCCATCTCCCCACGGTCCATCCCATCGGAAGCGCCGTAGCCCTTCTTCGCCACGGACTTCATCGCGCCCCGCGTCGACCGCAGCAACTCCGCCGCGATATCTGCCACATCCAGCCCATCCTCCGGGTACTCCACCCCCTCCACGTCCCGACCGATCGCCTCCGCCGCCCGGAACGCCTCGACGTAGTCAATCGACCGCAGCCGCGACGCCAGCCGGTACTGCGCCACAACCGGCGCCGCCTCACGGGCGAACACCTCCGCCGACTGGTCGATGTCCTCCCAATCCACCGTCCGGCGGAACAACCGCCTGATCGCCTCCGCGACCTGCCCGGCGATCGTCACCTGCTGCTGCCGGTGCTCCTCCGTAAGCTGCTCGCCCTTAAGAGTCCTGGCCACCGGTCACTCCGCTGATCGTGGACTCCGCCCGCCGGTTCATCGCCACCCGCAGCGGGTCGGACTCCTCCTCCAGGTCGGCCTGCTTCTCCCACTCCTGCACGTCGGCGGACTCCACCCCCGGGATCATCGGCCACAGCGCCCGAGCAGGCACCCGCAGCATCTGCGCCGCCTTACCCAAAGCGTCCACGGCCTGCGCCATCGACCGGATCTCCATGTCCTGCCAAGTCACCCGCACCAGATCGTCATCCGCCAGGTCGTCGTAGCCCGCGATCATCGCCGCCACCCGCAGCAAATTCGAGTACGACGCCCCCGCGTTCTGCTGCCGCTCGTAAACCTTCTGCGTCAGCGGGGCCCGCGCCGCCGCGAGTGCTTCCGCCGACAGGTTCACTAGCTGCCCGGTTAAGGCGTGCGCCGGGGTCTGCGACACCGCTGCCAGCCCCTCGATATCCGCCCGCCACGACGCCACGAAAGGATCCAAAGCGGTCGCGTCCAGGGTGCCGAACTTGACCTCGGCGCCGCCGGTGAGGATGTCCTCCTGCGCCAGCCGCATCTTCAGCTCGTCCGCCTTCCGCTGGTCAACGACGCCCGTGCCGTCGCCGTCCTCGTCGAGCACCTCCGGCATCTCCAGCCCGGTGGCGGTCTTCACCTTCCAGCTGTTGTAGTGCTGCGCCAACAGCCGATCGTAGGCCGTCTTGTTGATCCGCTTCGCCGACGGGATGAACGGCTCCACTTCGCCAATCACGCGCCCGTCTAGGTCCAACTGGTTGCAGAACCGCACCACGGGCACGTAGTCGAGGCCCGTCTCGAACGACTCCACGACCTCGGGCAGCTCCGACGCGGCCCGCCGCATCGACAACACGTGCTCCACCCCCGGCAACCGCAGCACGTACCGCTCACGCTCCCCCGCTGCACCCAGCAGCTCCAACGCCGCCGACGGGTACGGGTCCACCCCCAAATCCGCGTACTCCACCGCCACCCGACGCGGCGAGAAGAACCGGATCTTCGCCGAATCCTCGCCCCGCAGCGTCGCCGGGGTGACGATCGCATACGAATGCCCATACGACACCATCGCCCGGTGATTACTGATCTGCTGGGCCCTCATGTGGTTGGCGTTCCACAGCCCCCACAGCTCGTCGATCCGCCCGTCCTCACCGACGACGTTGTCGACGTACATCGCCTGCACGACGTTGTCGACGACGAGGCGGAGCCACGGGGTGCGGGACAGCGCCCGCAGCGCGTGATGCTCCCGCGTCGCCTTCGCGGGCAGCTCAAACCCCGCCACCAATTCCGGGCGGAGCCACGAGTCCACGGCCGCGCATTCCCGCTGCTGGCGGACCAGCACCGCCTGCAGACGGTCGAAAACGTCCCTGATCTCCTCGAACATCACGCGGCTAATCCTCGTTTCTTCTTGACCACTGGCTCCATGTCCAATCCCCGCAGCGCGAGCGTGATCGCCCGCAGCGGCTCAACCCTCACCTCACCAAACTGCTGCCACGTCCAGGCGGTTTTCGACGTGCCCACCAGCCGCCGCCGCGCCGTGTGCGCAGCATCATCGAGCAGCGGATGCTCCCCGTGCATCACCGACGGGTCCGGCGCCCCCGACTCGTCCTCCCGCACCAGCCGGTCATACAGCGCCGCAGTGCCCTGCGTAATATCCCGCGTCGCGGCCAACGACACAGGCACCCCAGCCTCCGCCAACCTCGGCGCCAGGGCAGCAGCACCAGAGAAGCTATCGATTACGATGCCCGCATGGGGGCGGTGCTTCTTCGACACGCGGCGGCACTCATCCTGAATCCACGCGACCCCAGGCTTCGCCGCGATGATGTCCACCACCACCCGCCCATCACGCAACAGCGCCGCGCCCGCGAGCACCGCAAGATCACGATCCGCAGTGACCTCCAACGCCAACGACCTGCGCTTCACCTTCGCCCCGATCATCCCCTCCGCGGTGACGAACGAGCGGGCCCACACGTCCACCCCGATCGCCGCAGCCGACGACGCATCCGCCCACACCCCCAGCCGCTCCCGCTGATACTCCTCCTCCCCCATCACATCCAGCTCGGCCTCTTTAATCCACTCCCAGTCCTGCAGGTAGCCCAACGACGGGTTCGACGCCGCGACCGCGTCCACGGAACGCCAGTCCAGCTTGTTCACGTCCGCCGACCACTCCATGTACAGCAGGCGGCGGTTCTCCTCCGGCGTCTTCGTCGCCTTCTCCCGCACCTTCAACAGCGTCTCCGAGTAGTCGAAGCCAGTCGAGGAGGTGTACCACACCTGCGGAGACGGCCGCGACGACAACGTCGGAAGAAGGTCCGACACCAGCTTCGACGACAGGGCAAAAGCCTCGTCCAGGATCACGCAGTCACCCTGCAGACCACGGCCAGACGCCCGCGACGACCGCGCCAAGAAATCAATCCTGCGCCCGTCCTTCAAGATGATCGCAGTCTCCCGGCTATCCGGCATCGCCTTGACCTGGTCCAGCAGCCACGGGGTGCGCTCGATGATCTCCCGCAGCGCCTCGTACTCGTTGTGCGCCGTCTTGAAGACGTGCGCCGTGTGGACCAAGCGCTCCTCACCGAACAGGAAAAGGCCGGCGAGGAGCCGGGCGCGCACGATGAAGTTCTTCCCGTTCTGCCGAGGCACCACCAGCGCTACCTGGAACGCGGCCCACCGGCCCCGCTGGTCCTCCCCCAGGGCATTCCGCAACACCAGCTGCTGCCACGGCAGTAAATCCATGCCCAACGCGCCCGCCAGATCAACCGCGTCCTCCCCCGACGACTCCGACCACTCCGGGGCGTGGAAAATTGGCGGGACCTGCACCCCCACCGGCTCCGACACCGGCACCATCGACGAGCCAGGCACCACCAGACGATGATCCGCCACCGACTAACCCCCCGACGCCAGACGCTCGCGGCGCTTCCGGGCGATCTCGTCCAACGGATTCGCCGCAGCAGCCTTCTCCCGGCCCGGCTTCAGCACCCCAATCTTCCCCAACGCGGTAGCCACCGCCGCCTGCATCTGCCGAGCCTCCCCAACCATGTTGTTAACCACCACCGACATCTGCACCTCCCCCGACTCCAGCTCCTCCGGCTCCCCCAACTCGAACCACAACGTCGACTGCGCCGACAACGCAGCCGCGAACCGCTCCAACCGGTCCCGCATACGGCACGCCTCCGTCAGCACCGCCAGACCAGCCGGATCCAGGTCATAGGAGCCCGTCACCTCGTCCCACAGCTCCCGCCCATGCCTCCGCAGGAACGCCGGATACTCCCCACCCCGCTGCGCCTCCTGTTCCTCCCCCACCAGACGAGCGACGACCTGCTCCCCCAACTCCTCCTGGGCCTTCTGCTTCTTCGCCCTCGGCTCCGGCCGCTGCCGCTTCTCCCCCGCCCGATGCTCCCGCATGTACTCCGCCCGAGCAGCCTTACACGCCTTACAGGTGTTCTCCCCCCGCTTCGAGTGCTGCCGGTAACCCGCCACCGTCCCGCACTGGGGCCGCTTCCGCGCCCGCTTCTTCTTCTCCACCTCAGCCATGGACCGCACCCTAGCCGCCCACCGTGAAACCGCTACGGAATCCGCCACCCCTCCGAAAATGGCAGGCCACGGGCCGAAAACGGTTTCACCACCGGGGCCATTTCAGAGCCGCCCCAGCTGTGAAACCGACATGGGGTTTCCCTGCGTGCACGCCGCTACCAATACCGGGAGGTAGGAGGGGCCTAGGCCCTGGGGAGGGTCCCCCAGGGGGTTAGTGGTCTGTGGTGGTGGTTGGGATGAGAGCGAGCGCGGGAAGCCAGGCCTCGGGCACCAGTGGGATCGGTTCTCCAGGTTCAATCGTTCCAGATCGTTCGTCTGCGAATCGTGGGGTGCGTCCTGTGATGACGTGTCTGGTTTCAACGTCGAGGAAGTGCGTGTGCGGCGTGGTGTGTTCGCGCGCGTCGTCCTCCGTTGCGCAGAACGTGAGTGCGTGTGTTCCGGCGTCGACGAGTTTGTTCGGGTCGAGAGTTCCACCGTCGAGAGTTCGGAAATAGTCGCCGGGCGCTTTGACATAAGAGACGAAGAACTGTCCGCGTGTGAGCGTTTCGTCTTCTGATGGTGGCTCGTGCCGTAGGTGCCAGTGGTCTCCGGTTCGATGGGCGATGACGGCGAGCGTTGGGTCTGGCTGTCCGTTGGGGTCTTTGAGGAAGTAAAGGTGGGGCATGGGGGCGAGCTTAGGCGGGGCGGGAGGTTTGGTGTTGGGCGGTGGTGTAGCAGGTTTCGGCTATGGCTTCTTCGAGGGTTTCGAAGGCTGCGGATCTGATGTGGTGGTAGCGGTGTTGCTGGATGTGGTTGACGGTGTCTTTAGTCAGCCTGATTGCTGCGGCGAGGGCGCGTAGCGAGGGGGTGCGGTTGGGGAAGAGATGTTCGGCGAGGAGGTCGAGGGCTGCTTGCGCTTCGCTGGTGAGGTGTTCTCGACCGGTAGGGTCTAGGTCAGAGCAACTCGTGTGTGGTTTTGTACAGCTCGATAGAGAAGTCACGCCCGCTCTGAATCTCGTGTTCTAAGTGCGCTGCGAGCCTCCTTCCGGCGAGCTCTGTTGTGGTGCTGCTAACAACGAGGGCGCAGAGCGCAGCCGCCTTCAAGGTAAGTCTCGAGTCCAGCTGTAGGTTTTTGTGCACTCCCATCTGGTAGATGGCGACGGCGGCTTCGTTGCTATGAACCCAGTCATGGAGCTCATTCAGCTCCTCGGTGTCGATGTTGAAGTGCCTGCCTCGGTCCCAAACGGTTGACCATATCTTCAGAAACTCTCCATTGCTCGGGACGTCTTCATTAATCCTCCCAGATTTAATTGCAGGCACCAGGTGGCGATTCTCATCTTGTTTGATGATGGCACCGTCTGTGACATGCTCTAGCCAGCTCATTCTCGTCTTGGCGATCTTTAGGGCGCGGTTCGTTCTGTCAACCTCTTGAACTTCCGAATCGATGAGCCACATACACCGACCACAGGCTTCGATGGATGCGCGAGCTAGGACACTGATCGGTGGCAGGTTCGCTCTCTTGTGCCGAAGGAGTACGCCGATGCTGTGCAGATGAGCGCCTGCTGCCTGGAGTAGCAGAGTAGCTTGTTCGTCGCAGAGACGGGCACAGTTGCTGGCAAAGGAGGAATTATCGGACGGCTGGTTGAAGGCTGCGTTGACTTCGTCGCGTTCGCCCTCTCCCATGCGCGGTTCTGTCCTGGCGACTTCGTTAGCGCAATGCGCCACTCTTTCCAGTTGGTTCCCGATCTTGCTTGGGTTGCGCATGTCGTCCTCACCCTGATGCAGCCTTTGCGATGGACGCAATCTTAGACCTACCAGTCGAGGAGGGTGTTGGGGTTGGTGGCTTCCCGTTTGTTTCCTCGTGCTGCGTTGCAGTTGCGGTGTGCTGGTTTGGTTTCGCCGTGGAGGTCGCCGCCGCGTGCGATGGGGACGATGTGGTCGAGGGTGAATGCGCGTTCGTGGTGTGGTGGCAGCTGCATGTTGATGGGTTCGCCGCAGAGCCAGCAGACGGCGTGCTCGGGGTTGCGTTCGAGTCGGCGGCGTTCGCGGGCGACGGTTTGCTTGTAGCGCCAGTCGACTTGCCTGGTGGTCATCCTGGTCCTGTTGGGTTGTGGCCTTGGCGGTGTCCTGGCCAGTATCCGAAGACGGTGTGGAAGTAGGTGGAGGCTAGGCGGGGTGCCATGGCTGGGCCGACGTGGGGGGTGAGGAGTGCGACGAGGCTGGTCCAGGGGTGGGTGTTGGTGGCCCAGCGGGCGAGGCCGGGGCCGCGTGTCCAGTAGTGCTCGAGTTTGCGGGCGCCGGAGTCGCCGGGGTGTAGATCAGGCATGGACCTGGTTGTATCCCTCCACGCGGCTGCGGGTGTTGTTCGGCGACGGGTTAGTTATCGCATTCTTGTGGGGGGCCTACTTTGCGATACTGCATCCGCGCCCCTTCGTGGGGTTCGAGGTAGTCGCACCATGGGCCAAAACTGCCGTCGGGGTAGGCCCAGCGGTATTCGGTGCTGGCCGCGTCGAGGAGGTCGTGGTCGGCGGCTTCGAGCTTTTCGAGGGTGGCGAGGATGCGGCCTTGGTGGGCGTATTCGGCTATGCCGCCGATGACGCCGAGGGTGCAGACGATGACGACGGCGGCGCCGATGGCGAGTTCTTCAGTTGTCATGGTGGTGTCCTTGGTTTGGGCATGGGAAAAGCCCCGTGGCAGGTGGCCAGCGGGGCTTCGGTCGGGGTGGGGTGAGGGTTAGCCCTCATTCCCCTGGTCTCATTCTCGGGTCATGGGCTCGCTTCAAGGGTGAACCCCCGGCCGCTCGAGGTGGGGCCGGGTTTGTTGTCTAGCTCTAGGCCTTGTGGTCAACGCCCAGCCGATCGGCTGCCATGCTCAGGAGGAATGCTGCCGCTAGGAGCACTAGCGGCAGCGTCGGGAATCCAATGTGGGCGATCACCGTGACGATCGATCCCAGGCAGAGCGCGATTGCAGCGTAGTTGGCGGTCTTTCTCAACGTTGGCCGCTCCTTAGCACTTCTCGATTGCGAGGCCGATTCCGGAGAGTTCCGAGGCTAGGGATAGGAGCTGGTCGCGTACTTCGGTGGCTTCAATAGATGCCCCCTTGGTGGCGATGATGTTGCGAAGACCGCCGGCTTCTTCGATGAGCCTTCCGACGCGGCTTGCCCCGCCGAGGGCTTTCACGGCGCGGACGATGCTGACAACCTTTGCGATGGGGAGCACGGTTCCGGCGACGATCAAGGTGATTGCGCCTGCGCATTCGAATGCATTTCGTGGGGCCGTTCCGCGCTGCAGGTAGGCGGCGATCTCTTCGTCGGAGCCCTTGGCGACGACGTCGTCGGGGATGGTGTCGACGTAGTCCAGGAAGCTGTTGATCTCGCGGATGTCTTCCTGGGTTAGGTCGGTGGCGGAGGTGATTTGGGAGCGGTCGGTTTCAGCGGCGTTGGCTGCTTGGGCCCCTGCGAAGGGGACGATGAAGGCAAGGCCGACTGCGGTTAGCCGGGTTGCGGTTTTGCGGTTCACTACTGTGGTCCTTCCTGCTGTGGGGTTGGCTCCTCGCCGGTCGGCGGGGTTCATAGGGGACCGTAGGGCTTTCGGAGTGAACCCGCTAGACGAAAGTAGCAAATGTGATCACCTTCACCCTCCTGCAAAACGCCTTTGCTCCCCGTGTGCACTTTCTGTATCTCACTTCAACGTCCGTGCGTAGCGGTCCTTGTTTTGGACATGGGAAAGCCCCTGGGCGGTGGGGCCAAGGGGCTTGGATGTGAGGGTCTCCGCTCCTCCTATCTCACAATCGATCTCTGTGCCGATCCATGGGGAAACCGATGGAACGGTTCCGGGAGGAGCAGCGTGGTGATATGACGATAGGAAGGGTTTGTGGGAGACTGGCGTTGCAGTCGTATGTACACATGGTGTGTACGTACGTACCGATCGGTGGGAGCGCTCAAGCCATGGTCGGTGTGTCTACCCCTAGATGCAGGAGATTGTCATGCCCACGGTGAAGGATGTAGCCGCCTATGTGCTCAATGAGGCTGGGCCCATGACGGCCATGAAGTTGCAGAAGATGGTCTACTACTCCAAGGCTTGGCACCTTGTTTGGGAAGAGCGCAGCCTGTTCCCAGAACCTATCCAGGCCTGGGCGAATGGGCCGGTGTGCCCGGAACTGTACCAGCAGCATAGGGGCCAATTTCGGGTGTCCCCCGGTGACATTAACGGGGATCCTGACGCCCTTGCCGACTTCGAGAAGGAATCGATCGACGTCGTTCTGCAGTTTTACCGGGACTTCACCGCGGTTGAGTTGAGTGATCTGACCCACAGTGAGGATCCGTGGAAGGACGCCAGGAAGGGTCTGGCTCCGGGTGAGCGATGCCAGAACGTCATCAGCGAAGCGGCTATGGCCGAGTTCTATGAGGCGCTCGCAGCATCGGCTGAAGTGTAATGGGGAAGAGAAATAAGCGACCTGTCGCATCTCAGGTACCGAAGCGGCGGCGTGGTCCTTTGGCTGCGAAGCAGCCTGACGGGGAAAAACGAGCAGCACGGTTGCCCTCATCTGGCTCCAAACCGACTGTAACTTTCCTGTTCAACCGTATTGCAGATGCGGATAATTGGTCTCCCCTGAAAAATAAAGCTTTCAAGCAGGACGTCGTAGACATAGTCAAGACTCTCAAGAAGCTGGAGAATCATACGATTGAGCAGGCTAGGAATAACGAGCTTTTAGCAGACTACGACATGGATAAATTTCCGAACCGCGCCGCAGCTGACCACCTGTACAACACGTATGGTTCCGATACGCTATGTCGCATAAACGTCCTAGGCGGGGGTGGGGGTCGGAAGCTTTTCGGTCTACGGGAAGGCTCTGTTGTGTCCATCATTTGGTACGATAATGCGCACGAGATATGGCCCGTTGGGAAGAATAAACGGTAGCTGTGGTGTGACTTTAAGTCATTTGCGTGTGGGGCGTTGGTTTGCCCAGTCGCAGGTGAACCCTCCGGTGTTGTTGAAGATGCAGGTGACGGTGTTGCCGGTTGGGAGGTCTACGGGGATGGCGTAGGGTTTGCGGACTGCGAGGGAGTCCTGGGTGATTGGCCGGGCCAGCGGTGGGGTGGGTGTGGTGGGTTGGTGGGTGGCGATGTAGCAGAGGATGGCGAGGTTTCCGGCCGCGAGGGCGAACGCGATGATGGTCGCGGCGATCGTGAGGCGGGTTGTGGTGGTCATTCGATTACCTCCCAGTCGGTGACCCAGCGGCGTACTTTCGTGCCGGGTGGTTGCCCGGTCTCTTCGTGTTTTTGCGGGTAGATGTAGCCGTGGAGGTCGGTCTCGTAGTCCTCGGGTTCGGCTGCGACTGGGGCGCCTAGGGGTGTCCAGGCGCGGGGTAGATCGAAGCGAGGGATGATGTTCTTGGGCGCGCTCCACACGTGATTATCCCCCCGGTCTGGGAGGGAAAAGGTCGCCTCTTTCCTTACCCAGTTCCAGTACACGAATATCCCGAGCTGGAACTCGCCCTCGTCTTTAGCTCCCGGCCGGAAGTCGCACCACATACCGATGCAGTCCGCGAGCGCCTCCGGGGGCAATTCCGCGAGTGTGCGTTTGGTGGTCCTTCGATTACCTCCGGTTCGGTGACGAGGCGGCGGACGATCCGTTCGAGACTGCCCACCGCCTCCAGTTCTTCTCGACTCCAGTCAGATATGGGTTTCCATACATAAAGTTCTGGCTCCCATTCTTCTGCCCGATATTCCCACTGCATTCCGGCGATCTGCTCCGCCATAGCGGAGGCTGTCTTCCGCTGCTCGTGGATGTCCATTGCGCGTGCTTGCTCTGGCGTGATGGTCATTTCTTTCCTTTCGTGGCTGTGCGGGTGCGGTGCAGGCGGCGGGCGGCGGCTTCGGCGTGTTCGCGGGTTGCGCAGTCGTAGTGGATGCGGCAACGGGCGATTTCGGCGGGGCTTATGCCGCGCGGGCGGTTTGGGGTGCCGCACACGTAGTAGCGGCCTTTGACGTGGTGGACCCAAATACCCGTGCTGCTCATTCGTCGCCTTCGATTTCTGCGGTGAGATATTCGGTGGGGTCTGTGTGGATGTAGTCCCAGGCTGTTTGGGTGGCGGTTTCGGGGTCTGGGGCCATGACGGTGATGCCGCCGGTGAAGTCGACGTTGTAGCGGGTCAGTGGGGGGTCGAGGTAGCGGTCAACGTCCGCCAAATGGGGGTCGTTCATGGTGGTCCTTAGGGTTCGTAGCGGCCTGGCATGTCGTCGCCGGTGATGAGTGCGGTGAGGTCTTCGAGGGTCATGGTGACCCACTGGCGGGCTGCGTTTTGGGTGCCTCGTCTTTTGTGGACGATGAGGCCGATGTAGGCGTCGGCGTTGCCTGCTTCCAGGTGGGCTTCTTTGATCCATTGGGATAGTTCGGGCCGGGTGGTGTTTTTGCATTCGATGGCTATTGGTTTGCCGTGCGCGTACACCCCGGAAATGTCGCCCCGGTCTTTGTTTCCGGTTTTGACGCGGCGGTCGATGTGGGGGTTATCGAGTGTGCTTTTGAGATAGTCAGCTACCTGTCTTTCGAAAGTGGTTCCGGCTTTTTTTGCGGATTGTCTGTTGCGTGGCATGGGTGGGGGCTCCTAGGGGGCGCAGTGGGCGGTGGCGAGGATGGTGGCGAGGGCGGCGAGGGTGCAGGCCCAGTGCCAGGCGGTGATGGGGGCGGGTGGTTTTTCATCGCTCATGCGGCTTCTCCGGGGTTGAACAGGGCCAGCTGTACCCCGGCATAGGCGGGGGCGTCTTCGCGGCTCCTGGGTGCCTTACGGCTCGTTTTTGGGCGGGTTGGGCAGTCATACAGCGCGAGCTGCTGGCCGGCCTGCGTGGCGCGGGTGGCGTACAGGTGATCCGCAACCGCGTCGAGGAGGTTCTCCCACGCCGCCGACCGCAGGTGCTGGTACCGGCCCAACCGGATCGACCGGACGACGTCCTTGGACACGCCGATGCGGGCGCCGATGCTGCGCAGCGACTCACCGGGGGCGGCGATCTGGTCGAGGAGGGCCCGCGCTTCCTGGATGGGGTGCTCTCGGACGGTGGGGTCGTAGTCCGCGCCGATCGTCCCGGCCCGGAGCTGGTGGGTGTGGGTGGTGCACAGGCCCAGTCCGAGGATGTCGGGCGTGGCTTGTGGGTTCGGGCATCCGCAGCGCAGGCACCGGGGCATGGGGGTTAGCCTCCCTCCGCAGCGATCTGTGGTGGCCAGTCGTCGTCGGTGGGTGTTGCGTCGACGGCGTTGAGGGGCTGGTCGGCGTCGACGATGCGGGTGCGGCGCCTCCACGCGGCGATGTGCGGGTTCGGCTTCGGCCGTGGGGCGGGCTGGTGGTCCTCGTGGTCGGCGATGGCGCGCATCCGTTCGACCTCGTCGGCGTCGTGCGGGCAGCGGGTCAGGACACCGCCGATGCGGAGCATGCCGTTGACGTCGCACAGCTCGCAGTTGCGGCGGGCGGCGAGGAGCGCCTGCTTCTCCGCGTCCGCTTGCCGGGCCCGGTGTTGCTCGGCTTCCGTGGCGATGGCGTCGTCGAGGAGGGGGCGGAACAGCCCGCCGGTTTTCGAGCCGGGGCGGGATTCCCACGCGGCGATGGCGGCGGCGATCGCGGTGTTGCTCACCCCCCGCTGTTGGGCGCGGGCGACAGCCCCGCGCAACTGGCCGGGGATGTGGTCCGGCAAGCCAGCCCCGCCGTCGCGCGCGGTAGAGCCGTTAGCTGGCTGGCTACCGTAACCACCATTAAGGGACGGGTCGGGTCGGGTCGGGTCGGGATAACGCGCGCGCGGGGTACCGGACATTTCCGGGAGTCCCCGGGATGTCCCCCTGGGGGACATTTGGGGGGACATTTCGGGGAGTCCCTGGGGGACATTTCCGCGTCCGTGCTGGTAGGCCTCTTTTCGCTCGCGCTGTTTGCGCTTCTTTTCGGCCCACTCTTCCCTCTCCTTCTCGCGCTGTTCGCGAGTGGGTTGGTAGTCATTCCAGTCCCGGAATGCGTACGCTTTCGCACCCGAATCGGTTTCGATTTGCACCCACAATCCACTCCGGATCAGTGCCGAAACCTGACTAGAAGTGCCCTTCAACGCACGCACCTGGGTCGCGGGGATGACCCCGTCGGTCTCGTATCTGCCGCACCAGGAACCGGCCTTGACCCACAGCCCGACGGCCGCGTTCGGCAGTGTCGAGACCTTCGGGTGGTCGTAGAAACCGTCGTCAACTTTGAACCAGGCCATCCAGGTGCCCTCCTTCCGTGGTGTCTGTGGTGTGGGCTACGTCCGCGAGGAGGTAGCCGCGATTCGTGTGGGTGAGTAGGCCGACGGTGGCCAGCAGGTCCGGCATGTAGGCGGGGATGCGGAGCCTGCGGGCGAGGTGGCACAGGTGCGGGACGGTGATCTCCCCGCCGGTGTAGCTGCGGGCGGCGTGCCACCCTGCGGCGTGCCAGAGGCGGTAGCCAGCCCACTGCTCGTCGGCGGAGCCGAGGGAGGCGAACCGTGGGTCGGTGGGCGCCTCGTCGGTGGGGATGAACACGCCGTCGTGGATGAGGGCGATGGGCTGGGTCATGGGTGTCTCCTAGAACGGCGGGTCGTCGTCGCCGTCGCTGATGGTCTGCTGCCACCCGCTGGCCTGTTGCTGCGGCGGCTGTTGTTGTTGGGTGGGCTGGGGTGATGGGGTGCTGTTGCTGGGGGCGTCGAGCATCCGCCACACGTCGAAGGCCTGCACCTCGGTGGCGCTGCGGCGTTGCCCTTCGGGGGTTTCCCACTGGCGGGTGACGGGCTTGCCCCGCACGACGACGCGGTCGCCCTTGGTGAGGCGGGCGGCGGGCTCGGCGCAGCGGCCCCAGACGGCAACGGTCCAGTAGACGGACTGGTCACGTACCCACTCGTCGCCGTCTTTGTGCTGGTCGGATGCGGCGATGCGGAGCTGACAGACGGCTTTGCCGGATTGGGTGTAGCGCAGCTCGGGTTCCATGCACACCCCGCCCTCGATGTAGATGTGCTGGATCATGCGGCGTCACCACCATCGGCGAGGCCGAGGGCTTCCGCGCGGGACTGGCAGGCGCCGGCGAGGCGGGCCATGTCATCGTCAGATAGGCCCAGGCTCTCGGCGTGGGTGTAGATCCGGTCGATCTGGTCGCCGGTCTGCGCGTCGTCGAGGGCCGCGATGGCCTTCTCGATCGGGGTGCCCTCCGGCTCCGCCTTCTCCGCCTGCCGTGGCGTGCGCTTCTGCGTCAGGGCGGCGCGTGCTTTGCCCCGCTGGGGGCGCTGCTTCGGCCCGTCGAGGCGCTCCGCGCTGGCCTGGATCGGCTGCTCAAGTTCGAGGTCCTCTGCGGCGTACCGGATGCCGAGGAGGACATCAGGAGCCAGGCGGCGGCACACCTCGGACGCGGCCTTGGCGTACAGCATCGCCTGCGGATCCGTCGCGTACTTCTTGTTGCTCGTATATCCGGCTTGCTTGGCGCGGTCGATGGTCCAGCGGGACTCCTCCGTCTCGCCCCTGGGGCTGGAGCCTCGGACGTGGACTGCGTCGGGGCCGGACTCCACGGTCTCGAACCGGTAGCCCTTCGACTTGAGGAGGGCGACCATGGTGCGGGCGTACACGGCGGGCTGGCCGTGGACCACGAAGACCTGCTGTAGTGCTTGCTGCGGTTGGAGGCCGAGTTCGGCGCCGTACATGATCGCGGCGGCCCCGTTGTCGGGCTTGCCTCGGAAGGCTTGCGGCACCATGTCGGTGTTGCACATGACGGTGGCGAGCCGGTGGGCGTATTCCATTGCCCGGACCTGCTTTTCGAGTAGTTCGAGGCCGTCGTTGGTGGGGTTGGGCAGCGGCATCGCTTCGGCCTGCTGCGGCTGGGTGGTGTCTAGTTCTTGGGTCATTGGTCTGTCTCCTTGGTGGCTTCGAGGAAGGTGATGGTTTCGAGCTCGTCGAGGGCTCGGAGTGGTCTGGCGAAGATTTCGTGGAGGAAGTCGAGTTCCTCGGTTTCGCCGTCGAAGAAGTCGCGGGCGAGTTCGTCGCGCCATCGGTCGGCGGATTCTTTGAGTGCGGTGGCGAGGATGCGGCAGGCGTCTTCGCGGCTGATGGTCCCGTCGGTGGCGAGCGTGACTGTGAATGCGCGTCCGCCGAGGGCGTCGGCGACGGGGTTGTCATCCGGGTACGCGGCGAGCGCGAGCACCGGCTTGCTGGTCATGTCCATGCTTTGCGCTCCATGGTGTAGGTGTCCGCGCCGACTGCCTGGGCGTACAGGTCGGGTTGCTCCCGCTTGAGGCGGGTCGTGTCGAGCTGCGGTTTCGGCTCCATGTAGTCGGCGAGGAGCTGTGCTGTGGCGTCGTCCTTGGGCAGTCGTGATCGGGCGAATCGGCCGGCTTTCCGGGTCATCACCGGCGCCCCGTCGAACACGCAGCGGCGGGCGTCCCCGGCTTGTTGCATGAGCCGGTTCTCCGCGTCCCGCACCGCCCGGTCCGCGTCAGCTTGTCGCCTCCACGCGGTGGTCAGCTCGTCCATGAGGTCGACGGGCACGTCGAACTCGCGGGCCTCATCGGCGCGGGGGTTCAGGGCGGTAAACACCTCCCGGGCGTGGACGCTGTCGCCGACGTCTGGTGGGGTACCGTCGAGGATCAGCCGGTAGAAATCGGCGGCGTCCGCGCACAGGTTGTCGAAAGCATCCTCGTCCCACTCCACGGTGTGGATGCTGGGCGTGCCGTAAACGGGGGCGATGATGATGTCAGCCTCCCGGATCCCGGAAACACCCATCTGGAAAATCACCTGCGCCCACCAGTTATCGCGGACCCCGTCGTCGCGGCGGGGGCGTTTGACCTCGAGGATGCGCCGCTTCGACCCGATCCGGGCCCGCCTATCGAGCGTGACCATGTTCGGGAAACCGAGGTCCGGGTCCCTGTACGCCACCTCGCCCCGATTAGCCTGCCAGCCGGGATGCTGACGCAGCCACACGTTGACGGCGTAATCCTCCGCATCGTGGGCATCGTCGAACATCGCCTGCGTGGCGGCGTCGATGGGCTGCGACCACTGTCCGGTCATCTCGTGGTACCGCTCCCACGCGGAGACGTAGTCGATGCCGAGGTAGGCGCCGTCGGCGTCGCGGGCCATCGCGGGGATCTTCGAGGCGGTGACGAGCTTCTTCCACTCGTCGGTGCCGGGGGCGGGCGGGTTACGCACTAGCTCGTGCGACATGCTGTGGTCCCTTCTTTGCGGCGTGGGCGTCGGCGTAGGCGAACAGGCGCTGCGCGACGCGGGTGTCAATCCGGTGCTGCTTCCGGTTGGGGTTGAGCCACCGGGTGAGCTGGTTGCGGGTCGTGCCGAGGCGGCAGATCGTCGTGACCTCCCCCAGCTCGTCACACATGAGCTGCAGCGCGGCGAGGGTGTGGTAGGTGAACGGCACCCGGTCGGGTAGCTCGGATGGGGCGGGTTTGGCGGCGGGGTTGTCGATCTCGTCCCACGCGGCGATCGGCACCCACGCCCTGGCTCGGGTGAAGATCGTCGGTTCGCGCCGGTAGGTGTAGCCGTGCTCCTCCGCGAACTCTGCTATCCGAGGAGCCATGGTTGGCGACTTGGGATGCGGGGATACTCCGCGGGTCAGGCTGTAGATCGTTGTCCTAGTCACCCCGAGGGCGTCGGCGAGTTCGTCGGAGCGCCACCCCAGCGCCATGAGGCCCTGTAGTCGGCGGGCCACCCCGGTCGGGGTGATGGCTGGTGGGGCCAGCGGTATGGCGAGGATGCGGGCGATGACGCTGCGCCGTCCGCTGCGGTACCGTCCGGTGGCGTAGTTGGTGAGGGTGTCTGGGGATACCCCGGCGGCGTCGGCGATCTGGCTGTACCGCCAGCCGAGGGCCTTGAGTCGGTGGATGTGGGCGGCGGCCGTGGAGTGGTCCACGGTGGGCGTGACTACACCCGTCGCGCGGGCGTGTTTGTGGCACAACCCCCGGTAGCTCTCCCGCCCTTTGTTGGTGCAGTTGGGGCGTACGCAGGTGGTCACTGGCCACCGCCGTGGGTGAGGATCGCGGCGACCGCGTAGCCGACCATGCAGATGATGACGAGGAGGGATAACACCGCGAGGGTCAGCATCGCCCACTCCGCCACGGTGAGATGCGAGTCCTCGATGCGGCGGGCCCGGTCCTGCAGGTAGGTGTCGCGCCAGTGCTCCTCGTGCTCGGAGATGGCCCGGTCGATCGCGGCCCGTACCGCCGGGTGGGTGGTGTCGGGAGCGTGGTCTGGGATGATTCGCTTCGGCGTGGGTTCTGGGATGGGGTGGCGTGACTGGATCATGCGGTCTCCTGGATGCCGAGGCGGCGGTTGACGGTGGAGCGGGGGAATCGGAGGGCGGCGCCGATGCGGTAGGGCCGGAGGTCGGCGAGTTTGCCGGCATTGGCGTGGCGGATGACCGTGGTTCGGTGGATGCCGAGCATCACGGCGAGGTCGTCGGGCGTGTACGCCACGGGCGATGCGGTAGAGTGAGTCATGGATCGCGTCCTTTACTGGGTGGATGCGGATACCCGGCGTGTGGTGGCAGCCACGGATACGCCGGGTTTTCTTCGTTGTTGGGTGGGTGTGGTGGGCAGCTGGTCCCCTAGCCGCAGGAAGCGGGGCATTGTGGGGGCGCTTGCCGTGGGGAGTGTCGGACCCATCGGCTGGGATCACCTCGCCACACCTCGTGGTGGTGCTGGGGGCTGGACCCCAGGAGCGTTCCATCTCCACCACCTGAATTTGTGTTGTCGCGCCGTGGTGTTCCCTCCCCACCGGTTGCCACCAAGTGGGGGTGCCTGCCTGTCGGCTCGGCCCCGGTCGTGGCACGTCTACACACCAGTGCTCTCGGGGCCCCGTATCTGCCACGGCGCTCTGTATTCGGTTGTCAAACATCACGGGGGACTTGGTGGTCCCGGCGCCCGGGCGGGGAATCGAACCCCGCGCCACTCCTCCAAGCGGGCTGCTGATTGTGGTGTCGTCCGGCCTTCCCCAGCCAGGCGAAACCAAACGCCGGGTTATGCGGCGGTGTTTGTGGGGGCGGTTTGGTCCACCGCGACGAGTAGGCGGTCTGGCCGCGCCCCCAGATCGTGGAGGGCTTGGAGCACCATGGGGGTCGGCTCGCGGGTTCGGAGTGCCCGAGCGACTGTGTTGCGGGACAGCTGCGTGCGGGCGGCGAGCGAGACGTTGCTGGTGATTTGGTGCATCCGCTTCACGCGGTCCACCTCGTCCAGGCTGATAAGAAGTCTTGTCACTTTTCACCTCCTTCGCGGTGACATGACAAGACTTTAGGGCACTTCCCCCCGTAATGACAAGAATTCAGGGCGAAAGTTCTTGTAATTACATCGGAACGTGCTGGTCACCCCCGTTTGATGCGCAAAAAGTTGTGCAGTAGGTTTACCCCCATGACCAACAAACAGGGCACCCCAGACCCCATCAAGTGGCTCAGCGAAACCACCGGGCAGCGCATCACCGTCACCCGAATCGGACAGATCCTTGGAGTCTCACGGAACACCGCTCGTAGTCGGCTCGATGACGGACTAGCGGCTGACGATGTAGTCACGCTCGCCCGTGGCTTAGGGGTCAACCCCGTTAGCGCCCTGCAGGAACTCGGCTACGTCACCACCAACGAACTCTTCGACGCCCTCGACTCCGACGGAACCCTCCTCGCAGCAGCGCCACCGGACCAGCTCGTCAAGCGTCTGGCCGAGGACATGCTCACCCCGGAGCAGAAGCTCGAACTAGGCCGGGCAGTATTCAGCGATGCGCAGCTAGCATCGGTTACCCCCATCCGGAACCGGCCGCGTGATGTCCCGACCGTCCCATACGATGACCAACCAGAGGACGCAGTTGCGGACTCATCCCCGGACGTAGGAGGTGACTTGGATGACCTCGATCGGTGACCTGCATGACCTGGCCTACCGGCTCGGCATCACCCTCGGCCACCACCACGGAGGCCCGAAGGCGTGGTACTCCGCCAGCACACGGCGGATCAGCACCCGCTGGTGGCTACCCGTGTGGGAGTACAAATCCTCTCTCGCGCACGAGCTGGGCCACGCCATCCACGGCGATCAACGCCTCGACCACGGGCACTTCTCGCAGATGCAGGAACGCCGCGCAGACCGGTTCGCCGCCGAGCTGCTGATCGACCCCGACCAGCTCGCGGACCTCGCCCTGTGGCACGTCGACGACCTCGACTGCCTCGCCGCAGACCTCGAGGTAACCCCTCACCTCCTCGCCGTCTACCTCCACCACAACCCCCAACCCCGACAGGAAGAAGCAGCATGATCTGCCCCCAGTGTCACAGCCCCAATGCCCGCGTTGACTTCGTCCAGTCCGCTAGCCGGTCCAGCCACACCGGAACCGGCCTCGGCGGGCACACCAACAACGCCGCCCGTGCCGTTACCGCGCTCTCAACACTGGGCATGTCGAACCTCGTGTGGAAGAAATCCAAGGGCGGCAGCAAGCAGAAGTTCAAGACCCAGAAGATGGGCCTGTGCCAGGACTGCGGCGCGAGTTGGAACGTCCGCTAGACACAGAAAGACCCCCACCGCCGGGGTAGGGCAGGTGGGGGCCAAGAGTTGTCCCACGTGAGAGACAGGAAACAGGCTACATGAGCGTCCAACGACGCCCCAAGACAGGCAAACCCGCCAAGGGCTCGGTGAAGTGGGTGGTGCGGTACCGCGACCCCTCGGGGCGCGAGCACTCCCGCAGCTTCCCCACGGAGAAGGCCGCGAAAGCATATGACCAGGAACAGCAGCGCGCACTCCAGCGCCGCTCATGGGTGGACGAGAAAGCGGCCCCCACTCTCGACGAGCTCTGGGATACCTGGGAGGCATCGGCCACCACCAGCGGAACAACAGCAGTCCGGAAACTGGTGCGGAAAAACCTCGGTGAGCTAGCCGACGTCAGCATCACTCGCATCACTCCCGCCATGTTGCGAGCCTGGGTCGCGCACCTACGGGGCGGACGGCCGTGGATCGATGGCTGCACCGGCTTGTCGGAAAACACGATACGCAACTACTGGGCACAATTGTCCGGGGCCCTCAACCAGGCCGTGGACGATGGTCTCCTAGTCGCGAGTCCCGCCGCGCGGGTGCGTCTTGGAGCTGCTCCAGATACCCGCGTGAAGCGCGTGACGATACCTCGAGTCGATCAGGTGCGGGAGCTAATCGAGACGTGCGACGCGACAGGACGAGACACGCTCGCGACGATGGTCATCCTCGCCGCGTCCACCGGCATGCGGTCGGGCGAGGTTGCGGGTCTCCGGTGGCGAAACGTGGACCGGGTCAACCGCATCGTGCACGTCGTCGAGCAGGCCGCGTCGCAGCACGATGGTAAACGGAGGGCCGGTGAGGCACGGTGGTCGCCGAGGCTCAAGACCAGCACCTCGCGCCGTGACATACCCGTCTCACCTGCAACGGTTCAGCGGCTTCTAGAGCACCGCCTGCGGCACCGGTCGGCGCCGGATGAGCCGCTGTTTCTCACGCCCACTGGCCGGATGTGGAGGTCTGACAACGTCAGCGCGGCTATGTCCAGCTTTGGGTTCCGGTTCCACGACTTGCGGCACCTCTATGCGTCCCATCTCATCCGCCAGGGCCTGGGGGTGAAGGCAGTGCAGGAGCTGTTGGGTCATGCGTCGGCTTCGACGACGTTGGATACGTACACGCATCTGTGGGTGGACGAGTGGGATCGGGCGCGGGATGCCAGCGCGGATCTTGTGCGGGATATTTGCGGGATAGAGGATGGGGAGAGCCCCGCGCCGGTGGTCGTGGAGTGACCTGGCGCGGGGTTAGAAATCCGCCCGGACCTGCTACCCGAGGATCTGGCGGCCCATCACCAGGCGGCAGATCTGGTTCGTCCCCTCGTAGATCTGCGTGATCTTAGCGTCGCGCATCATCCGCTCCAGCGGGAAGTCCCGGGTGAACCCATACCCGCCCAGGAGCTGCACCGCGTCTACGGTGACGCTCATTGCCACGTCGGACGCGTAAGCCTTGGAGGCGGCGGCCATCAGGCCCAGCTTCTCACCCCGGTCTGCGCTGCCTCGCTCGGCGTTGCTCGCGGCGGTGTAGACCATCAGACGGGCGGCTTCGATCTTCATCCGCATATCGGCGAGCATGAACTGGGTGTTCTGGAACTCGGCGATGGCCTTGCCGAACTGGCGCCGTTCCTTCACGTATGCCACGGCGTTGTCGTAAGCGCCCTGGGCGAGACCCAGCGCCTGCGCGCCGATGGTGGGGCGGGTGTGGTCCAGGGTGGCCAGTGCAGTCTTGAAACCGGTGCCCTCCTCACCGATCATGCGGGAGGCCGGCACGCGGCAATCCTCGAAGTACAGCTCGGCAGTCGGGGAACCCTTGATGCCCAGCTTGTGCTCCAGGCCCCCGACGCGGAAGCCCTCATCGTTGGCGTTGACCATGAACGCGGAGATGCCCCGTGCTCCGGCATCGGGGTCGGTCACTGCCATGACGGTGTACCACTCGGACTTGCCGCCGTTGGTGATCCAGCACTTGGAGCCGTTGATAACCCAGTCGTCCCCGTCCTTGCGGGCGCGGGTCTTCATGGCTGCCGCGTCAGATCCGGCTTCCCGCTCGGACAGAGCGTACGAAGCCATCTTGCCGCCCGCGATGTCCGACAGCACTTCCTGCTTCAGTTCCTCGGATCCGGAGAGGATGAGGCCCATGGTGCCCAGCTTGTTGACGGCAGGGATCAGCGAGGAGGACCCGCACACACGGGCGACCTCTTCGATCACGATCACAGCCGCCAGGGAGTCGCCGCCTTGCCCGCCGTACTCCTCCGGGATGTGGATGGCGTTGAATCCGCTCTCGTTGAGCGCCGCCAGGGCTTCCTCGGGGAAGCGGGAGTTTTCGTCGACGTCCTTGGCGTGCGGCGCGATTTCCTGCTCGGCGAGGCCACGGATCGCGGAGCGCAGGTCCTGGTACTCCTCGGGGAGACGGAACGGTTCGAAGTTTGGGTTAGCTCCCATTTGCGTGACACACCTTTTCGTGACGGTTGTTCTTGTTCTTGAAATCGCCCCACGCCCGCATCTGACGGGCTTGCGCGGGGGTTCTCACGACGGCTCTCGGCGGTCGAGAAGCCTCCCCGCAGTGGGCGCACTCTTCTACCAGCTTACGAAATCATGAGCCACAGCGCCGTCACCGGCAACGTTCGGGGGGACTTCGAGCCCCGCGGAGCGGCCAATGACACGGAGGCAGCGGGGTGGGGGCGCCCATTCTTGGCGCCGTGGGTGGCTGGCTGGGGCTACGGTGTTGTTTATGGACGCCAGCACTCAGCGCTTACCCAACTCCTCCCCCAACGCCACCGTTTCGCTGCCCGCATCGCGTCGTCGGTTGGTAGCTGCGTCAGTTGCAGCCGCAGCCTGCCTGGGACTCGTCTCCGCCTGCGGGTCCGAGGGTGGCTCGACGGGTGGGAGCCAGGCCCCGAGTCAGCGGGCGGCAGAGGGGACGCCGGCGCAGTCTACCCAGCCGTCCCCGACTGCAGGTGGGGGCCAAGGGCCCTCTGCTTCCCCGGCACAGCCGGGACCCACCGGGGACATGTGCCGATCTGCCAATCTGGCAGCTGACGTCACCGATGAACACGGCGCGGCGGGGAGCATGTACGTGAATCTGGGATTGACCAATGTGGGAAACGAACCGTGCACCCTGCAGGGGTATCCTGGGGTCTCCCTCGTCGCCGATAACGGAGCGACGCAGCTCGGAAAGCCTGCCAACCGGGATGGGGCTTCCGGGGATGGGGAGCCAGCCGTCGTCCGGTTGGAACCGCAGCAGCGAGCGAGTGCCGAGCTCAAGATTTCCCGGGCGGAGATTCACGGGGCTCGGTCGTGCCAGCCAACTCCCGCTGAGGGGTTCCGGGTGTTCCCACCGGGAGAGACGGAGGACATCGTGGTGGCCCACGGCGGGCTGAAGGGATGCCGAGGGGACGTGGGCCTCATGCAGGTCGGCCCAGTGCGGGCCACCTGACGCAAATGCCCTGGGTCAATCACCTCAGGCGAGATGGGAGGTGATGTAATCCGTGGCCAGACCGGAACCATTCACCGTGTAGTAGTCCGTGTGCAGGATGGTACCCAGGGCGTTGGCTGGCAACTGGGTGTAGAAGTTGATCTGCTCCTGCGGGGGCAGCTTAGCCACGTTGGCGTTTAGCTGATCCACGGGAAGCTTCAGCGCCAGGATCGCCGTCTGAGCAAAGACCTGGGCGAGGAGACGTCCGGAGTCCCGCGTATCGCAGACGATGTCACCGGCACGGCAGATATCGAGGACCCGGTTAGTCACCGAACCGTAGCCGCCGGGCAAAGCACCGTAAGCGCCTTCCGTGGCGCCGGCTCCGCCGGCCTGCTGAACGCCTGGAACGCCTCGATTCGGGTTCGCCATCAAGACCGCGCTGGTCAAACGGTCCGCAGGGATTGGCCCCTTGCCCTGCCCGATCTCCTGAGCAAGACGGGCCCCGATATCGGCCCCCATCGAGTAGCCGAAGACAGCGAACTTCGCGTTAGGGCAGGCTTTCGCCGCCTGGGCAAGGGCGGCTCGAGCGGTTGTGAGTCCGTTATCGCGGGTCTGCTCGTAGGTGTAGGCCCCACCAGGAATAGAGTCGTAGCCTACGTAGCGATCGATAACTCGGTTAGGAGCCGTAATCCTCAACCTCGTCCCCACATCACGAGAGTAAGCACCCATCGGAAGATTTTCTGGCGAGGAACTGAAAGTATTAGCACCACCCGGAATGTTGATCACAATGTTGGATGAGCATTGGCCGGGCAATGCTGGCAGGTAGGGAGTGAAAACGGATGATCCAGGAATCTGGGCCTGCGCCTGGGGCGCTAGGGATGGGGTAGCTACGGTAGCGGCCACAGCACTAGCGGCGATACCTGTGGAGGCAAGAAGGGCAGCACCCAAGCGGCGAAGCATGATGATCTTTCTCTCCCGTACTTTAAGTTTCGTGAAAGCTGAGGTTGCCCGGCCGTGTCTCGGTGTCGCGACGCGGGCGATCGGCTAGCGGTAGGCTGTAACACGTTCAGCCACCCACCAGCAGAAGACCATCTGAAATTAGCTGCAATGGGAGGCTTTTTCTAGTCGAGCGTCGACATATGTGCAGCCTGTGTTACAGATCACTCTCACGAGCTTCAGTCCGGTTGCATCTTTGCTCCCAGAATGTAGATTTTAGTCAGCCAGAACTAAACGAAAGGTGCAAGCTCATGGCCGGAGGCCTTGCCGCACTACTCGACGATGTTGCCCTCATCGCCAGAAAAGCCGCCGCCAACCTAGATGATGTCGCCGCCACCGCCGGACGCACCAGCACCAAAGCTGCCGGAGTAGTAGTGGACGACACCGCAGTGACCCCCAAATTCGTGGAGGGAGTCACACCCGACCGTGAAATCCCCATCATCTGGAAGATCGCCAAGGGGTCCTTGTTTAATAAGCTCATCATCATCCTGCCCATAGCCCTCCTCCTGAGCTGGCTGGCTCCCTGGGCGCTCATGCCCCTCCTCATGCTGGGCGGGTTCTACCTCAGCTTCGAGGGCGCTGAGAAGATCGCCGAAAAGGTTGTTCCCGGCGCCCACGAGCACGCCAGCGACGAAGACCAACCGAAAGACGAGAAACAACTCGTGCGAGGGGCGGTCCTAACTGATTTCATCCTCTCCTCAGAGATTATGGTCATCAGCCTCAACGAGGTAGCGGCAGAACCACTAGCCACCCGCGCCATCGTTCTCGTCATTGTCGGCCTCCTCGTCACCGCAGGCGTCTATGGAGTGGTCGGTTTGCTCGTCAAGATGGACGACGCTGGCATCAAACTCAGCCGCAGCAAGAGCCCCGGGGTGCGCAAATTCGGCCGCAGCTTGGTCTCCGGTATGCCCAAGTTGCTCTCCGCCATCGGCATTATCGGGACGTTCGCCATGCTATGGGTTGGCGGCCACATCCTCGTTATGGGCGTGGATTCGCTAGGGTGGCACGCCCCGCACCATGGCGTCCAATATCTGGAAGAGGCGGCACACCACCTCGTCGGAGGAGTGGGCGGATGGGTCGCCGAGACCCTCGCGTCCATGATCGTGGGGCTCATCGTCGGTTTCGGCATCGTCGCAATCGTCACCGCAGTCAGGCGGGCCCGTGGACACGCACACTAGGCCGCCGGCGGAGCTACACGCCAAGGACGTGGCCCTCGTCATCGAAGGCGGCGGCATGCGCAACAGTTACACGGCAGCGTGCATTCACGAGCTGGTGGCCAAAAACATCCATTTCGGCTGGGTCGGCGGTGTTAGCGCAGGCGCTTCTCACCTGGTCAATTTCCTCTCCAGAGATGCTGACCGCAGTAGAGAGGCTTTTGTAGAATTCGGCGCCCACCCCGATACAGGGGGTCTTCGCAGCATGGTTCGCGGCAACGGCTTCTTCAACGCGGAATACATCTACGAGGTTGCCGGAAATCACGATTCCGACCTCCCCTTCGACTATCAAACATTTGCGGCGGACCGCACTCCTTTTCGCATCTCCGCTTTCCGGGCCGATACCGGGGACACGGTATATTGGGGACGGGAAGACGTGTCCTCCATGCCCTCGCTAATGCGGAAAGTCCGGGCTAGTTCCACATTGCCGGGACTCATGCCGATGCCGTTCATTGACGATGTTCCCTACGTGGACGGGGCTCTGGGCACGTCCGGCGGGATTGTTACCGAGGCTGCGGAAAGCGACGGCTTCACCAGGTTTCTCGTGCTATGCACCCGCGGGCGGGATTTCTACCGCAAGCCTCCCCGCTCCCCCCGATTAATCCGGCGATGGTTCCGGGGATACCCACACGTCGCGGAGGCCGTGATTACCCGCCACGAGAGGTATAACGCAGCGCGGGACCACCTCAAAGCACTGGAGCGAGAGGGCAGAGCCCTCATCTTCTACCCCACCAACATGCGGGTCGAAAACCGTGAGAGAAATCTCAAGAAGTTGCAGCAATCATATGAAGACGGGCGGAAACAAACACATGACGAGTGGCCACAGTGGATGGAATTCCTCGGAAATTAGAGGCACGGGACACGGGAGCACCCCATCCCCCGTCCGGGTGCGCGGGTTAAGCAGCTTGGGCGACCTCCGGCCGCTCCGCCGCTAGTGCCCAGCCGATACCGGCCACGGCAATTCGACCGCCAATCTTCTCGCTCTTCAACCTCTGCGGGCCTGCTTGCCTCTCGAGCATGTCCCGGGCCCACTGTGGCAGACAAGCCAGTCCGCCCCCAGTGACCAGGCGAAAAGCAGGCCACGCGTACTTCGGTAGAGGCGGCTCGTCCAGCAAAAATGCGGCGGCATCCCGCGCTGGCGGAGTGCAGCGGAGTTCCGGGAGGTAACTCTCCAAGCCGTTGAGCAGCCCCTCCCATGTTTCCGGCAAGTCTTCCGCCCCGAGTAGCCGGGCGGAGATACAGCTCTGTTGCACGTAGGTGTCCATCTCCGAGGCATCCAACGGACTGCTGGAGTACATCTGATGCGCCGTAAGAAAACTGTATGCCTCCGCTAAATGCACCCAGCGCAGAAGATGGGGATCGTTCGCTTCATAGGGGCGCCCTTCATCATCGACGCCCCTAACCCTTTCGTGAATGCGACGTATCGCGCCAATCAACCGCTCGGCGTGCGTGATAGTACCAAAGGTCGTCGTAGCCAAATAGGTACTGGTGCGTTGCAACCGACCCCACGGATCTCCCCGATAGCCACTGTGATCCGCCACCCCGTACATCGCGCCGGGGTGAAGCGACTGCAGAAGAAGCGAAGTGATTCCGGCCGGGAACATCGCGGCGTGTGCGTGGACGCGCCAGATCGGGTCCTCGGGCGTGAACCAGCGAGCGCCGGGGGTTTCCCAAATGCGGCGCGCCGCTTTCTCCGCGTGGGGCCCCGCGACCATGGACTGCAGCTGATCGTGGGCCTTCTGCTGCAGGAAGCGCTGAGGTCTCAACCGTACATTCATGGTGCAAGTTTACGCCGGTGGGCAGGGAGCTGAGGGGGTGACGTCACCAGGACAAGGAGAAGTCCGTTGGCTGTCCGAACACGAGGCGGGCGTGCTTGCAGGCCGTGGGTTCCGAATTCTCTGCGGTGACTTTCCCAGTCACGAGAATGCCGTTGATGACGGTGAGATCGCTGCCGTTGATCCCACTAATCCATTCCACGCCCCGCCGCGCAAGGTCGTTCGGCTGCAACGGAAACGTCGTGAGCTTTTCCGGTGCGGGGAGGGTGAACTCCATGTCATAAACGGAGGGTTCCTCTCCCCAGGTTCCGGTGCGGGCGTCCTTATCAGCAAGGTGGATAACACAATCGCTGCGCGGGGTGGTCACCGACATCCCGTGCTGTCCGCGGTCAGAGTATTCAGCACCGGGAATGGAGCCACACCACTTCTTATGCTGTCCGATGGGTAACCCCAGGTTGGGGCCCACATTCGGTTTATCCTTGTCGATGTTTCCGACCGAGCGATCGTAGTTCAGCAGTCGAAGCTGGGGGCTGGGCGCGTGATCGTCTTCATCGTTGAAGCGGCGGGCAGACACATTTTGGTTTTCGCCGCGTTCCCGAATGGGCACCGAGCTCCCCTCTGTCTTGCTAGACAGCTCTCGTGCGATTGCAGCGGCATCGTCCTGCGGCGCAACTAGCCGCGTGAGAACCTCCGTTTGTTCCGCCACCGTCTTTTTCCACGCTTGCAGAAATTCGGCGGATTCCACGTCGCGGGATTGAGAACTGGTGAAGCCATCCACCCATTCGCGAATGCTCCCATTCGCATTCGTATACGCGGTGGTCTCGTGATTGATGTTGTCCTTCGTCCACATACACCGCCACTGCACCACATCGCGAGTCTGGCTCGTTCGAGCACAATGGCCCTGATTCTTCACCAGCCTGCCCATTGCGGCGGCGATCATCGTTGGCCCGGGGTGCACCGTATCCACAGCTTGCAGGCTCACCTGCCCCTGCTCATGGCTGGTGAGTCCGCACGCGCTCACGGTGGCGGTCAGCGTCGCGGCCGTCAGCACAGCAAGTGTTGGACGCCACCACCCGCGCGCTCCCCCACCTCCCCGCCAGGCGCGACGGGCGCGCACATCCGGGCCCAGAAACTGCGGGGACTCCAGAAGTTGCGGGGCGTTCATGCTCTCAAACTTTAACCGGCGAAGCGCTGCGGTGCCGGGACGGGGCGGAGCGATTCAGGCGCCGGGCTGGTGGCGTCGGGACCCCAGATGCAGCGCACCACCCAATTTCGTTAGCATGGGTGCGTGATTCGCCGCCTTGTCTCCCGCACATTCTGGGCCCTAAGCCCCTGGACCCTGAAAACCGAAGCCGCCCCGACACGACCGACCGTTCTCATCGGAGCCCCGCACACATCCAACTGGGATTTCATTCTCATGTTGGGTATTGCCTGGCGTCTGGGCATACACATCAAGTGGTTGGGAAAAGACAGCCTGTTCAAGGGATGGAAAGGCCCGATCATGCGCGCGCTAGGGGGTGTGCCCGTTGACCGGGCCAATCCGACCGGAATTGTGGAAGATATGGTTGCTCGCGTTCGTGCCGGGGAGGTCTTCGGTTTGGTGGTGACGCCCGATGGCACGCGCGGCCACCACTCCCATTGGAAGTCGGGCTTTTATCGCATTGCACGGGATACGGGAATGCCGGTGACCTTGGGATATGTGGATCGGACGACCATGACGACGGGGCTGGGACCGACCATCGAGCTAACCGGGGATATGCGCGCCGACATGGATCGGATTCGGGATTTCTACCGGGATAAATCGGGATATAAGCCGGACATGCGGGTGGAACCTCGATTGACCGCAGAGGAGTAGCTGAAGAGGAGTGGCTGAGCCATGAATTCTGGCTCCACTCTTGACACTGGCCTCAGCTGAGCTTTAGCCTCCCTGACTGTTCGATAACCACAAATCTAGGAGACTAACGCATGACCCTGGACGTTTACTACGACTTCCTGCACACCGCCGCTGACGCTGTGAAGGGCTTCATCCACGCGCTTCCCTTCGCCGACCAGCAGGTGACGGGCAGCACGGATTCCTTTGTGTGCGGGTTCCACGAGGGGCTGGACGTCGCGGCTCAGTACCCCAACGACCCGGCAACGGCACAGACCGTGGCAGTGAACCAGGCTGTGCAGGTTTGCCAGTAAGGTAGCCCCCTTTCGAGCGAACTCACGGCTGGACCGAATCGGCATCCCCCGAACAAATTCGCGGCCGTGGAACTCTTAGTGGACCAGTCTTTATCAGGCCTACACAACGTGTGCGCTCTCGGCTATTTGCCGTGAGCGCCTTTTTGTGACCCTCATTTCCGTGCCGCTCACCCAAAGCGGGGAAGTTGCTTGCCCGATGCAGCAGCATCCGCAGACGGGACGTTGGCACCGAGCCTATCGACGCGCGCCTTACGAAAACGCAAGGAAAAGCTTTTCTAGCGCTTCGCGCTCACTCTGATCGTCCTCGCCAAGGCATTGCGCCATGCCAGTCGCCAGAATGCTGAAGGCGGCCCGATCCAAAGCTTTCGATGCAGCGGTGAGCTGTTGAAGTATCTTGCAGCAGTCTTGCCCCTCTTCCAGCATCCGCACTACCGCCTCAATTTGCCCCTTAGACCGCTTGAGCCTGTTGACCGCTGGCCTCACAGAATCGGCTGAAAGTTCCACAACGATTCTCCTCGTCCGTCTCTACACGGCGGTGAACCGGCCCATTTTTAGGTGTCGGTGTACCCCACCCGCCGAACTACACCCCAGCGGGTATCTTGTATACCTCCCG